>NZ_JAIQZA010000099.1 GCF_020164485.1 Salegentibacter tibetensis | reverse complement strand
CATTGATTCTGTTCCTTATGAGTTTCATAAAAACCAGATCATCTGTTTGACAGAATTCCATAAGATTGAAATAACTGCCATTAATGCTGCGCAAATGATACGCTTTAATCGCTCCTTTTATTGCATTATTGATCACGATAGTGAGGTGGGATGTAAGGGAGTTCTCTTTTTTGGAGCTTCAAAGCTGGCGGTATTAAATATCCCGACATCAGAGCTGGAAATTTTTGAAACAGTTTATCAAATGTTCCTGCTAGAGCTTCAAACCAATGATAATTTGCAACTGGAGATGTTACAAATGATGCTAAAAAGGTTTTTAATTATTTGTGCAAGGGTTTATAAGAATCAAACTACGTATTCTTCCTTTGATAATGAGCAAACCGATATCATAAGAGAGTATAACTTTCTGGTGGAAACGCATTTTAAAACCAAACATACGGTAGCCGAATATGCAGCATTACTTCATAAATCTCCTAAGACCCTCGCCAATCTTTTTTCCAAACTTTCCTCTAAAACCCCTTTGCAGTTTATCCAGGAGCGAAAAATGCTGGAGGCAAAAAGACTTTTGCACTATACAAATAAGAGCATTCAGGAGATAGCCTATGAAATAGGATTTGAAGATGTACAAGCTTTTGGACGCTTCTTCAAAAACATGGAAAAAAAGTCTCCTTCAGGTTTTCGGAAAGGAACAATTGCCCACTCTTAAGGAAAGCTTACCTACTGTACAAATATACTACT
>NZ_JAIQZA010000098.1 GCF_020164485.1 Salegentibacter tibetensis | reverse complement strand
ATCGAGAACCCTTCGAAGTTCTAACTGCATTGCACTTCTCGATACTTCCGACTCACGTCGGAAATCGAAGTGACGTGAACTCCAAAAAAAAGATCGCAGCGCTCGTTCCTCGCTCGCGATGACGAAAAATAGTCAGGCTCATGATGCCCGTAACAAGAATCCCGATTGAAGCCGGGATAATTCGATCATCATTTTTAATTCGCCTCGGCTTTTAAAAATACGATCTCATTAAAAGGGGATTTTTCCCCTTGTAGCAGGCCTACTTATCTTCTACATTTGATATTGTCATTTTAGTTAGCTAAAGTGTTTTGGGGCAAAAAAGTGTCGTCAGCGGTGAGGAGACCTGATTGGTAGGGTAATCAGGTTTCTCGTAAACCAAGACGGCACTTTTTTATTAGTGAGCCTTAATATTCATAAGGCCTTTGGCCGAAATGAATATTTAGAGCGAACTAATCCCGATTTTACATCGGGATAAAAAGCCCCCTAACCCCCAAAGGAGGAACAAGATGTTGCTTCTCTTCTACTTAATAATTGACCGTCACCCTGTCCCGAAGATTCGGGATTATTTCAGAGCTTGCTCCGAATTCTATTCGGAGGTCTAACTTGTTAGATGCTGAAATAAATTACCATTGACGTATTTTTTAAGTTGCTGTTTTATAGCTGATTACCATGTCCATTTCTTTTGCCATTTTGAACAAGCTTTTTTGCTTATTAAGCAGTATTTTTTCCTGATAAGCTT
>NZ_JAIQZA010000097.1 GCF_020164485.1 Salegentibacter tibetensis | reverse complement strand
CTGAGACCTGCGGTAAAAAAATTACCTAGCGTAGGATTTTGACGTAATTTTAATGGTAAATATAATGAACCACGAGTTAACCGATATAAGTATAGTGTTTCATACCTGTTGCTGAGTATGGTTTTGGAAAATATTGTTAGCGATGCTGGTGCTCAATTTACTTGATGCCCGAATGGTAGTCTTGCAAGCTGAAAGATTTTCCAACTGTGGTTTTTAAAATTATTCGCCATGAAAAAAATTAGAGTACATGCAGCGGGTATTGATATAGGTGCCCGCAAAATTTTTGTTGGACTGGAAGGTAAGGAGGTGAAAAGCTTCGACACCTTTACAGAGGATTTAGAAAGTGCAGCATCCTACTTACTGGAAAACAAGGTAGATACCGTTGCTATGGAAACAACGGGTGTTTATTGGATAATCCTGTATGATATCCTTCAGGCTCGAGGCTTTGATGTATGGCTGGTAGATGGGAGAAGCACCAAACAAGTACCAGGCAGAAAAACTGATGTAAAGGATTGTCAGTGGATACAGCAACTGCATAGTTATGGGTTATTAAACAGGTGTTTTGTAGCAGAGGACCTGATTCAGGAACTACGGAGTTATCAACGCCTAAGAGAAGATCATATCCGTAGCGCTGCCATGCATGTCAATCACATGCAAAAAGCCCTTACGATGATGAATATACGTTTAAAAGAAGTTTTGAGCCAGGTGCACGGAGCAAGCGGTTTGAAGATCATCAGGGCTATTTTAGC
>NZ_JAIQZA010000096.1 GCF_020164485.1 Salegentibacter tibetensis | reverse complement strand
TCGCGATCGCACACAATTCATCAAGCTCCCCTTTTTCCACCTGAATTGAATTTCGTACATAATGCGCATGAATTTCTTTGTGTACAGCCGAATTAAATTCAGCTCCGTTTGCCAGCGATAACCAGAACGGATAGCCAGGTAATAAACCTTCACCAAAAATTACAAGATCACATTCCTGCTTCCCTGCTTGGATCACAAAATCTTTTATTTTATTTAAAGTACCGCTTTTATTTAACCAAACCGGGGAGATTTGAGCTAATGCTACTTTTAAATTTTCATCGTTTTTCATAATTTCTATATCGTAGATAAAGCAATTTTCTTTTATTAAAGCTTTTGGACACCGGCTTCTAATCTCATTTTTCTAAAACCACTTTTGCTAAAAATAAGGTGTTGAAATTTCGGAAATTCTCAATTTCAAAAGTAATTATAACATTTTCAAATTTGCTGCCAAACCGGTAATAAGTTAAGACCCCTAAAGCTAAGATCACTTCGTCACCAATCTTTTTTAAAATAAAAAATGAAATGGATTGGCGGTTAATACTAGCTATTTCTTTAATAATGAGTCTGTTAAATAAATACTAAACCTCCCTAATTCGCTTTATTTTTCTCTGCTTAGCCGCTATCTTTAAAAAAACTTGTTCTATGAATTTGGAGAATAAAAAAATATTGATAACCGGAGGAAGTGCCGGTATAGGTAAAGCCTTAATTCATGAATTGCTGAAACACGGGGCACAGGATTTTGCCGTGATCGGGAGGAAAAAAAAGCCTCTAGAAAAGCTGA
>NZ_JAIQZA010000095.1 GCF_020164485.1 Salegentibacter tibetensis | reverse complement strand
TGGCTATTTCGGAGTGATGGTGCCACCTGTTTCGGTCAAACAGTGCCACTTTGAAAGATACTGCAATTATATAAAAAATTAATGTTACTCGTTCTTTAAAGCTCCTTTTCTTAATGATTCTCCTTTGAGGTCGATCCGATGTGAGGAGTTTACAATTCTATCCAGGATAGCGTCTGCAATAGTTCCTTCCCCAATAATATCATACCAGGCCGATACAGGTATTTGTGAAGATATAATTGTGGAAGCTTTGTTATACCGGTCATCGATGATATCCATCAGGGTTTCCCTGGCGTGGTTATCAAAACTCTGCAGTCCAAAGTCATCCAGGATCAGTACATCCGCTTTGATGAGTTTCCCAAGTTCCTTAAGATAAGTGCCATCCACTTTACTAAGTTTTAATTTCTTAAAAAGGCGAGCAGTATTGGTGTAAATGGTTTTGTATTCCATCATACAACCCTGATGCCCTAAAGCCTGGGCCAAGTAACTTTTGCCAACCCCGGACGCCCCGGTAAGGATAATATTTTCCTTTCTGGTGATAAAATCTAGGGTGCCTAAACGGGTAAACATGTTCTTGTCCAGGTTGCGTTGCTGGGTGTAATTCACATCGGACAGGTTCGCCTCTTGTTTAAAGCCGGCCTGTTTTAAGAGCCGCTCTATCTTCCGGTTCTGCCGGTCTTCCCATTGGTGATCGATCAGCAGAGCGAGGTATTCATCAGCAGTGATATTCTCTATGCGGTTGTCCTTTATGTGCTGCTGGTGCAACTGGGCCATAGCCCCCAGGCGCATTTGTTTTAGTTTTTCAATAGT
>NZ_JAIQZA010000094.1 GCF_020164485.1 Salegentibacter tibetensis | reverse complement strand
TACCATTGACGTATTTTTTAAGTTGCTGTTTTATAGCTGATTACCATGTCCATTTCTTTTGCCATTTTGAACAAGCTTTTTTGCTTATTAAGCAGTATTTTTTCCTGATAAGCTTTAATTCCCTCTTCTACATACGTTAATCCTTTTACAAATAATTTCCAGTATAATTCAGCCAGTTTTCTTGCTACTGCTTTAATTGCGAGCGACGGACCTTTTCTTGCTCTAATTTTGCGACCGAAGGCTCCAAGAGTAATGTTCTTGCTGTTGATCAGACTATGGGCAGCTTGTTTAAATATTAGTCCAGCCTTGGGTTGGCCTTTGGATTTATAGTTTTTCCTCATTTTGCCGGAGTGATGCTGTTTGGGCGCAAGACCAAGCCAGGAAGTAAAATGTTTTTCTGTCTTCCATTTTTGCAGATCAGTGCCAACTTCAGACAATAATTGTAACCAGTTATAGTCGGTGATGCCGGGTAAGACGGTAGCATCTTTATTATGGAATATCCTTAACAGGTAAGTATCCATATTTTTAATCTCTGGTTTGTGGTGCCTTATAGGTTTTCGAG
Organism: Salegentibacter tibetensis; assembly: GCF_020164485.1. Lineage (GTDB taxonomy): Bacteria > Bacteroidota > Bacteroidia > Flavobacteriales > Flavobacteriaceae > Salegentibacter > Salegentibacter tibetensis. Next base: position 250 of record NZ_JAIQZA010000094.1, on the reverse strand, counting down.
GAGTTTTTGGATTATTTTGCGGGGGCTCATTAGAGCTCATCTTTTTAAGCACTTCCTCCAATTTCTTGTCACAGCGAACTATTTGTTCCTGGTAAAAGTCGTAGCAAGTAACCGCCTGTTCTAAGGCAAAAAGCCCGGCCTCATTATAATGACCTTTTAAAGATTTAACTATCAGTTCTCTTTTTGTTTTTAAAACGCTGCGATGGCACATTTCAACTAAAACATCTGGATTCCTTTCTCCAGCTAAAAT
>NZ_JAIQZA010000093.1 GCF_020164485.1 Salegentibacter tibetensis | reverse complement strand
TTATATGCATCGCTCCCACGTTTAAAAATAAGGGCAGTAGAAAGGGATGGTGTCATCATCATCTTGTGGTAATCCACCACTACCGAATCAGCCTGCTCAATTCCTTTAACCAGATATTTATAATGAGTTGAAAAAGCAGCAGGCGCACCATGAGCCCCATCTACATGGAACCAAATGCTATATTGTTTACAAAAGTCGGCAATGGTCTCAAGGTCATCATAAGACCCGGTGGAAGTGGTACCTGCACATCCTACAACACAAATCACCTGCCTTCCATCTGCGACTGCTTTTTGATAATATTCTTCCAGTAGCTCTGTTCGCAGCTGGAAACGATCATTTACCGGCACCTTGATAATTCCTTCGTCTCCAAAACCCATAATACGTGCAGCACGGTCAATACAATAGTGAGCCTCATCTGAAACCAAAACCGCAGGCTTCAGGCCTTCTTCATATCCTTTGCGCCACACTTTCGTCACAGCGGCCCTCGCTGCCAGAAGAGCTGTAAGATTGCCAAGAGACCCGCCAGATGTGACAAATCCAGATGCTTCCGCGCTATAGCCAAGCGTCTGTGCCAGGTCTTCTGTAAGGATTTTCTCGAGCGTATTTCCCACCATACCCATCTCATATACTCCCATTCCCTGATTAAGAAGGGAAATTAATGCTCCGGAAAGCACAGTTACCGGTAAAGTAGGAGTTGTCTGGTGCCCCAAATATTTCCTACGGTGAACCTGTACAGATTTTTCCATTACATCTGTAAACAGCTCCATAGGTTCCTCCAGGGTTGGTTTTGAAAAATCATGCTGCCAGTATTTTAGTTGTTCTTCGGGATGCTGCCAGGAGATTGCTG
>NZ_JAIQZA010000092.1 GCF_020164485.1 Salegentibacter tibetensis | reverse complement strand
GTAGTTCCCGAGGGGCCGGATTCCCGTTGCTCTAGCAGGTTTTCCACCAGTACCCGGGAAACTTCATTCACGCTTTCCTCGTTCTCCAGGTATTGTGGGGCAATAGGATTGACCCGATGGAAGATATTATCAAAGGAAATAATCTTAAAAGGAATTTCCCGGTCCTTAAAAAGCGGGTAAGCCATTTCGGTCAGTTCAAAGTCTTTATAGTCGTGGATAACACCACAAAATCCTTCCTTCTGAAAATGCTTTAGAAATCCATACACCACGCTTTCGGTCTTCCCGCTTCCGGCAGAGCCAATGATAGAAGCGCCCCGTTTAATATTTTCCAGTTTAAATTTTCCTTTTGTAGTCGCAAAATTTACCTGGTATTTCCGATCGATATTTTTGCTATCCTCGTTCGTATGCATAAAAACATACAAGATGGTATTGATCAGCAGCAGAGGGCAACCCAGGAATAACAAAGCTGAAATCCATTGACTATCCTGGACTCCATACCCCAAAAGCGCCACCAGCCACAAGCAGTTCAAAATAAAAGCGAACCGATTGACAAGCTTAAAACATATATAGAAAAATATACTTACCAGGCCGATTATTAGGATCAATGTAAGAAGGTTGTTTATTTCCATAACAATTAAATTAAATACCTATAGAACTTGATTTGACGGCTACATCTATTCCCTTGCGAAGCCTATTGAAAATTTTAAGGGCAAGTTGTACCTGGGAGGTTGGGATGCTGGGCATCATCGGGATACCGGATTCACGCAGCAACTTAAAAGCAAGTGCTTTTTCTTTAGTAGGCAATTTCATTAGCGTGGTAAAATAGTGGTTCGGATTTTTAATAAATTCCTTTCGTGCGGTATAGGTTTCCACGAAATTCCGCTGATAGTCAAAGGTTTTATCAAAGGTTTTTTCGGCATTTTTAAAAAAGGAATCCCGGTCAAACCCCCTGCGCACTATTTTACCATTTAGTTCTACCGAGGAGGCTTTGTACTTACTACCCGGCGAAAGGCTAAACCTGTTAGAGGCATCTTTTCGGCTGACAATAATATGAATATG
>NZ_JAIQZA010000091.1 GCF_020164485.1 Salegentibacter tibetensis | reverse complement strand
TCTATAGATTTATAAGACCTGTAATTTTAAAACTACCCAAGATAACGGGAAAAATTCTTTCTAAAAACAGGAACCGCTAACAGCGTGTTCTTGATGCAGGGAAATCGCACGAAAGGTCGAAAAAACTATTCAAAACAAAAGCACAGACAATAAACTGCTTAATATCATCTAAATACAGAAATCACCTTTTAAATGACGAGTTTGATCGGGACTTTTTCAAACGCGCCGGGTAGCCGATTTCATAAATCTGTTCTCTGGACAACGTTTGTCTACGCCGAGTTGAAAATTGAAATCAATATTGGAATTTGATATGGGAAGGGTATAATACGTATAAGCAGGACAGAAGGGGGCCTAGGCCAGCCTTTGTTTTGACACCTATGGGAAAAGGAAAATATTGGGGTAATCAGACAGGTTCATCCCTGGAATATGATAGAAGTCCATTTTGAAGATGACTGTTTGGTGATTAAGAAACAAAAAACATGTCCTGAAAAATAGACAATTGGCAAATGGGTGTTTAGTCTTCGAACTATTGAAAAATTGCCTATATTAATTAGTTTTAATAGCTTAAAACAGATGGAGACAAATGCATCCCTTATTCATGATAACCTATGTTAAAAAATTTTCACGAAAAACTTATTGGGAAATGCGATGATTTCGCTAAAAGTTGTACTCAAGATGAAATCGTAATTACGCTGGTAATAATGTTAATATCCATAGTAGGTGGTGTTCTGGCAATCTATATTGTATAGAACAGTTTAAATGTCCGCTTTCTTTTATAAACCCTCAAGGAGGGCAATTCTAGTTGCGATAGAATTTGTTCCTTATTCTATAAAAGTATATTTTACAAGCTAAAGTAACAAAGAATTAAATATATGAAATGAGCATAACGGAAAGGCGATACAAACACCGATGAAGATATGCGAATTACATATGGCCATTGAAAAATAATAAATATCTACATATGAAATACCCATGATTTAGCCCACGCAAACACCGATGAGTTTTTTGCTTAAATTTAAGTGATGTAAAAACTTATTGGGATGAAAGCAATTGACTACGAGCAGGTTATTTCCGTGGGATGCGGAA
>NZ_JAIQZA010000090.1 GCF_020164485.1 Salegentibacter tibetensis | reverse complement strand
CAAATGACTGACTGTGTGTGAGCCTTTTCGTTGATAACTCATAGCTCGAAAATATAGATTTTTTCGCAATACTAAAGTGCTGCAATAAAATTGCAGGGTTTAAATCCCTTTTTTGAGACCAATAAATGGAGCTATCAGTCGCAGTCTTGCGAAGCAAGAATCTATTTGAGTACTGGCACTATTCTGGAAAGTTTCTGCTTATCGTTTATTATTTGGCACAAAACCAGTTTTCATTTAAGCAGGACGGGCATAGTTATTAAGTTGATTGAAAATGAAAAATAGAATTTAATATAGCATATAAGCTGTCCTAAAAAATTGGAATAATTTCAAAAAACCATTAGTGATTTCTACCTGTAGCCTTTAAACATTATAAACTTGTGAATTGAATCAACTACTGGTTTTTAATCAATACTCAGTATACTAGTATCTAATAACAAGCAGCGTATCGGTTATATTATTATATGGAGTGTTATTAAATAAAAAAAAGTTAGAAAATAATTTTGAGTAGAAAATTTAGATTATTTAGTTTATTTTTTTCTTTGTCAGAAAATTCATGCTTTCAATAAATTACCAAAACCATTCAAATGACCTTAAAAAAATTATAGGACAGGAAAAAACAAAATGTCGGGAATATGTCGGGAAACCTCTGAATTTAAAACAAAAAAGCCTTGAAAATCAGATGATTAACAAGGCTTTAAGTACTCGGGACGGGACTTGAACCCGTACGGACACATTGTCCATTGGATTTTAAGTCCAACGTGTCTACCAATTCCACCACCCGAGCGTGGTAATATTATATATGAGCGAAAAACGGGATTCGAACCCGCGACCTCCACCTTGGCAAGGTGGCGCTCTACCAACTGAGCTATTTTCGCGTGTTTAAAAGAACTTCCACAAGTTGTCGTAGCTGCAATAGCGTATTGCGGATGCAAATTTAATATAAATCTTATAATGTCAAAGGCTTTTTATAAAAAATAAAAAAAATCACTAGTGTCCGGTAAAAAAAATAAACCGGGCTAGCAATTTGAACACTAACCCGGTATGTCTACTTTTGAGTTACGACACAAAAAAGCTAGACATGGGTAAAAGTAAGGATTTTAACGGACAGCC
>NZ_JAIQZA010000009.1 GCF_020164485.1 Salegentibacter tibetensis | reverse complement strand
TTCATCAATGGAAAAAGAACAGAACACCAATCTATTTCAGCCTCATTAATAAATTCAATAATATCATATTTATCTGTCATTTCCCTCCGCTAGATAAAACTTTTTTATCTCAGACCTCAGGATGACGGTCAAGTTAATCCTAAGAAAACTGGTACCCCACCAACCTGGGATCAGTCAAAGTATCCTGGCGTTGCAGCCATTTTATGCTGATCGAGATATAATCCAGATCATTATTTACGGTACCGTAGCATTTATAAATTCCTTTGCTGCGCAGCGGATATTTTTCTGCGGTAGCTGGGAATTGCACCGTATCGAACACATCGCCTTCCTTATCAAAAAAAGTCCCGAAATACATATATTTGCCGTTAGAAGTTCCGGTTTTTTTGGCGGTAATTAGCGCACCATAGACCAATATTTCCTTCCCCACATAATCTTTTAAATCTCTCGCCTTTACTGACTTTTCTATAGGATTTTTAAGCAATTTAAAATGTGAACAAAGCGGAAAACCCAGCAACTCAAGTTGGTCAAATGCTTCTATTAATGCTGAATATTCAAACTGTGGAAGTTCAAAATCCCGGTGGGGTGTGGCAAATAATTTTTCCTGTTTAACCGCCGGTTTGGTGGCATTCAGCTTAAAATGGGCTTTCCAGAGCAAATGATGCTTATCTGTTTTAGTAAACCTAAAAGCATCAATTTTCAGCAAAATACTCAGTTGCTCTATAGAAATACGCACCCGGTCTATAAAATCATCAAAGGACTTAAATATGCCAAAAAACTGACGATTTTCCAGGATTTGCTGCACGGTTTTAGTTTCCAGTTCTTTGATATAACCCAGGCCCAAATAAATATCTTTCCCAAAAATACTACTGGGATGATCGCTTTTATTAATGCAGGGTGGATGAACTTTCCCACCGCACTTTCTAATCTCCTGGATATAGGTTTCCACATCGTAAAATCCGCCGCCATTGTTAAGCGCGGCCACCATAAACTCCAGCGGAAAATATTTTTTTAAATACAAACTCTGGTAACTCTCTACCGCATAGGAAGCCGAATGTCCCTTGGGAAATGCATACCCGGCAAATGAGGAAATTTGCTCCCAAACCTCATCAATAATCTTTTCATTATAATTCTTTTGCCTGCAATTTTCCCTGAATTTCGCTTCAATGCGTTCCATTTGACCTTTAGAAGTTTTCTTTCCACTCATTCCGCGACGCAATACATCGGCATCTTCAAAACTAAGTCCGGCAAATTTATGAGCCACTTTCATCACATCTTCCTGGTACACCATAACTCCGTAAGTGTCTTCCATAATTTCCAGCATCACGGGATGAGCCATTTTTCTTCGCGAAGGATCGCGATGGCGTTTTATATACTCTTCTTTCATTCCCCCGCTGGAAATTCCGGGCCTAATTATAGAGCTCGCCGCCACCAGGTTCAAATAATTATCGGTTTGTAGTTTGGTAAGCAGGCCGCGCATTGCCGGGGATTCTACATAAAAAACTCCCATACAATCCCCGGTTTTAAGCAGGTTATTGATTTCCGGATCTTCTTTAAAAGCCTTGATATTTTCAATATCCTCAATTTCAGCGTTTGGCTGATTTTCCTTTATAATTTCAATAGCATCAGTGATTTTCGAAAGTCCGCGCTGGGCGAGGATATCAAATTTATGGATTCCCACATCCTCCGCAATATTCATATCTATCTGGATGGTTTCAAAACCCTTGGGCGGTAAAAAAGTCGCGGCATAATTATACACGCTGTCATTAAGGATCAAAATCCCGCCGGAATGCACGCTTAAATAATTAGGGAAACCTTCAATTAATGCACTATACCGAAGTACCAGTTTCTCTAATTTATCCAGCTCATTTATACTGAAAAACCCTGCCGAAAGTTTATCGATATTTTCTTTAGGCAAACCAAAAACCTTCCCCAGTTCCCGGGCTACCGCACGTCTCTTAAAGGTTACATAAGTTCCCATAAGAGCGGTAAATTCATAATTTTTAAAAATGAAATCGGTCACCTCGTTGCGGTCTTTCCAGGAGAAATCGATATCAAAATCGGGTGGGGAACTTCGACTTTCATTAATAAAACGTTCAAAATACAAATCCAGCTCAACGGGGTCTACATTAGTAATCCCAATAATATAGGCTATAATAGAATTTGCACCACTCCCCCGCCCTATAAATGGAAAATTTCGCGACCGGGCATAGCTTACAATATCGTAATTGATCAAAAAATAAGAGACAAAGCCAAGTTTAATAATAGCCTTAAGCTCTTTTTCTACCCGTTCCAAAACTTTTTTCTTAGCCTCAGGATAACGCTTTAAAAGGTTTTCATTACATAATTTTCTTAAGCGGGCAACATCAGCTTCGGGACTTTCGCCTGAAACCAGTAGATTTCTATTTTGTTCTTTTCCAAATTCAAAATCGACCCGGCAGGCTTTTACCAGTTTCCGTGTATTTTCCAAAACGTGCGGATAATCCTCAAATTCCGATGCAATAATTTCTGAAGGCATCATTTGGTGGGTAAAAGATCCCTGTTCGCTTTCGGGAAGCTTACTAAGCAGCGTATTATTATCTATGGCACGTAACAAACGATGCGCGTTATAATCGCGCTTATTCCTAAAACTCACGCTTTGCAGCAACACCAGTTTATCTTTAAATTCCAGGTATTTTGAAAATTTAAGTTTCCGCAGACTTTCTACGGAAACTCCAATAAATTCATTCTCTTTGAAACTGAACTTTTTATTAGCTACAACTTTTTCAAAAGGATAAATAATAAAACAATCAGGTAATTCGGGAGCTTCAGGTTTAAACTCTTTTTTTGAATGAAGTTGCTGTGATAAATGCGCATTCAACTGCCGGAAACCTTCATTATTCTTTGCAATTCCCACATATTGCTGTTCTGCCCTATTTCTAAAATCTATACCTGTTATTGGTTTGATGCCATATTCCGAAGCGATTTTTATAAAATTAAGACAGCCTGAAGTATTATTGATGTCGGTAAGCGCTAAAGATTCAACTTTAAATTTTTGGGCGAGCTCACAGAGCTTTTCTACCGAAAAAGTCCCGTAGCGTAACGAATACCAGGTATGGCAGTTTAAATAGATCATTATTGTTTTCTATGGGCGAGCACGATGGGCGGTTCGCCGTTAAACGGATTCTCCATACGACCAATGGTTTTGGTGCCCAGGGTTACCGCGCGCATCACGCTGTGTTCCCCATAACGTTCCTTAATCTTATCTATAGAATTGTATAAATTCAGCATTTCTTCAGAATCATCAAACAGGTTGATCTGGTAATTTCCACCTACAAGTCCGCTGAATTTTACACCGATCAACCGAATCAACAAGCGTCGGGAATAGAGTTGTTTAAAGAGCATTTCAACTTTAGGGATAAGGATATGATCGGCACTGGTATAGGAGATCTTCACCTGTTTGGAATGTGTCTGGTAATCGGAATACCTGATCTTCACACTCACCACGCTGGTAAGTTTACTGCCCCGGCGTAACTGGTACGCCAGGCTCTCGGTCATCGCTACCAGCGTGGCATGAAGGCGTACCATATCTATGGTATCCCGGCCAAAAGTGCGCTCGGTAGAGATAGATTTTCTTTCGTGATATGGGATAATTGGCGAATCATCCAGGCCGTTAGCGCGTTTCCAGATTGTTCTCCCCGCCTTTCCTAAAACGCTCTCCAGCATTTCCACCGGCATTTCCTGTATGGTCTTTATGTCCCTAACACCTAAATTCAGTAACTTTTGAAACGTCTTATTCCCCACCATCGGGATCTTATTCACGCTTAAAGGCGCAAGAAAAACCTTCTCCCCTCCTTGCGCAATAACGATCTCGGCATTGGGTTTGGCCTCACCTGTCGCAATTTTAGACACCACCTTATTTTGCGAAAGTCCGAAAGAGATCGGTAAACCGCTTTCCTTTATAATAGTTTGCCTTAACTCCCGGGCAAATTGGTTGATCCCAAAAAATTTATCCATTCCGCTCAAATCGGCATAAAACTCGTCTACACTGGCTTTTTCAAAACTTGGCACCTTGCTTCTAATAATTTCGGTAACCTCTTGCGAATGCCTGGTATAAGTACTCGCATTACCCTTAATTACGGTGGCCTGCGGACAAAGCTGCCGGGCTACTTTCATGGCCATTCCCGAGTGTACTCCAAATTTTCGCGTCTCGTAACTACAAGCCGCCACTACCCCACGATCGCCCATTCCCCCAACGATAAGGGGTTTATTTTTTAATTCGGAATGCTTCAAGCGCTCTACCGAAACAAAAAATGTATCCAGGTCCAGATGTAAGATAGACTTATTTTTCATATTTGGATTATTTCCTTTTTATAGGATTTTTTCCAAATTTATAAAATATCTGAACTCAAAATAATTCCGCTCCGTTAAATTTTGAAAAGAATTTTTCAGCTTGATTATTCTGAAAAAGAGAAAAGGAAAAGCTCTATTAATTTTTAAAATTCAACAGTCTAAACCTTATAGTTTTAGTAATTTTGGCGACTTAAAAAATTAAGCTCCAAGCCTGAGATATGACGAAAATATTCAGAAGACTGTCTTTCTCTATTCTAATCCTAATGCAGTTCGCATTTCTGTTTGCTATATTTTTCGACAAGATGAATGCGCCTTTGGTGCTACTATTTTTAGGGATAATTTCGGTATTGATAAGCGTCGCTTATTTTAAAGCCCCCCGTGAGGAAGAGCGTTATTTTATAAAAGATCTCTATCTTATTTTATTTGTAGTAACCGGCGCACTCAGTACATTTTTTATAAATATTGAACTAAAATTTGGCCCGGTTATCGCCGCCGGACTTATAGGTACCCTGGCTTCTTTTGTGCCCTCAATAAATAAGAAATCAAAACTTTTAAAAGAAGTGCCGCCGGCTGTTTATTGTGGGGCTTTTGTGGGAATGACTTCTGCCACCGTAGCGCCTAACCTAAAGTTTATTTTATTCGCGGGCTTTATCGCGGGTAGTATTCTTATTCTCTCTAAAAACATTTTCAACGGATTTGGCGGTAAACTGGGAACCATCGCTTTTAGTAGTATCGCGATTTCTTCAATAATTTTATATACCCTGTTTTGATGGAAATGAGTATCCTTTTTTTTACCGGTATTATTTCTGCCATGCTTACTTATGTGGTGAATAATAAATATGGTCAGGGGGCTGTTCGCGCTTCAGCCGGATTATCGCTTTTGGTAGGCTTATTTTTTCATTTTTTCCCTGAGATTTTTACTCCATATTTAACCAAAAATATCCCTATCGTTTTTATTGGAGCCACTTTTATAGGAATGGTCTCTTCAAAAATACTTCCCAGCTATTTATTGGTAGGTTTTTCAGGATTTATCTTTTCTATCATCTACCTAAATGCAAGTACGTTTTTTAAGGGTTATGGCGGAGCCTTAGGAACCACAGCGGCTATTTCTGTTTTGGTTTCTTTGAGTTTGGCAGTGGTTTCAAAAAGTGAAAAATTAAAGAAGATTAAAAACTATAGAACTTCCCGAAAAAACAAATAATTTTTTCTGCGGAAATTTGGTGTTTTTACAATTTAGGCTCTAACCACAAACCGCCCATCCCGATTAGAAATAAGCCGAAAAACCATAAGGGATTTATAGCAACTGGCATTTTCACCGACTCTTCCTCTACGATTTGCTGCGAAAAAAACCTGCTATTTTCCTGCAAGCTTTGGTAAGATTTTAAAGCCTGCCAGTCATCGGATTTATGTACAAAATAATTAAAGCCTGAAGTAGTATCCTGCTCTATGCTTAATTCCTGCCAACCCGTTTCCAACGGATAGGTTTTTCCGGTCCATAATTCTGAATTATTTAAATCCTGTTTTAGCGGGATTAGATAATTATTTTCATCTCTTACTCTCGGGTTTTCTATTGAACTCCGTATCTGAAATTCAAAAGGTTCGTCTTTAAACGCGAATTCAGTTTCCGGATGCCAGTCGGTGGTTACTAATTCCCTTTTGCTCAATTGTCCTAAAAGTTCAGCCCAGATTTGTTGATAAGCTTCCTGCTTTCCTTCAAGTTGCAATTGCCAGGTGTTTTCCAATAATGTGGTGCCAATCCTGCCCTGCCCCAAACGTTTATAAGCACTTAAAACTGCTGAATTTGATCTTTGGATCTCTTCCAAACCAAACTCCTTTTTTAGCTGATAAGGCTGCCTGCTTACAATAATTCCCGGAAGATCATCCAATACCGCTTCTGTAGCTGAAACCCGCTGTGGTTCAAAAACAGAAAAATCGCCCAACCCATTTAAAATATTGGCTTTACCCAATATTAAAAACCCTAAACCTGCTTCCCTAACCGAATTTTGCAGCACATTTCTTTCTGCGGAAGAAAGGTTTCTAATAGCTCCCGTATCTACAATAAGTAGCTCAAAATCTTCCAGATTCGATTCTTTTAACCTTCCTATACTTACTCTTTCTGTATTAAAAAATTCGAATTTAAACCTGCCGGTGGTAATGCGGTTTTTTACTACGAGTTCGTGACCCGATTCGGCTAAAAAGTTTTTTAGGTATTTGATCTCAAATGTAGGATAAGAATTCAGGATTAAAATTCTTAAATTTTCTTCTTTATCAACTTTTACCGGTAAAGGATTTCGATTTAGAATTTCCCCCAAAGAATCCTTTTCAGTAAGGCTAAAAACATAATTCCCTTCAACTTTTAAATCGCTTGAAAGTTTAAAGTTTGTATTTTCTTCCAAAGGAAAAACAATAGAATCCACAGAAATCCCACCGGCATCTTCTAAAACCAGTCGGTTTTCAGGTTTTGGTGCTAAAAATTCACCTCTTACTTCCAGCTTATCTCCAACCTGATTTTGCCGCTTATAATTTAGTTTTATAATCCCGGAAGCGGTTTCCCCGGGCAAATAGGTTACCGGCAGGTTTTTAAACTGCCATAGATCATAATCCTTTATTCCGCTCCCCAAAACAAAGATTTCTTTCGAACTTTCCAGCCCTGGTAAAACCTCGCTTTTACGATAATCAATTACCTTGATTTTTCGATATTCCTTCTTTAGGCTATCCAGCTGTTTTTGCTTAAAATTTTCAGTAATAATTAAATAGCTTCCTTCTTTTATTTCTTTTGGAATAGCAGGTTTTAAGGCTATTAAAGCCAAAGAAGAAACCGCTAAAAATGCCAGGAAAATCTTCAGAATTAAACGTTTTTCTCCAGATTGCGTCCATTCTTTCCAGCAAAAAACCAACAACAAAATAAGCCAGCAGATAAGTACCGGCCAGAACCAGGTATTATTTAAAAACGTTAGATTACTGCCCATTCAATTCCAGTTCTTTTAATAATAAATCGTTGAGTTTCCCGCCAAAAATGCTTCTTTTTCCGGGTTCAGGGCTGTCTTTTGGAAGTGCCTGTAACAAGCCTTTCTGTACTTCAGCTAAAAGTCCCTGCCCAATTTGTTCTTCTTCAGCAAGGCGTTTTAACTGCTGCAATGTATTCAAATACTTGCCGGGTTCGGATATTGCTTTTTCCGCCAGCTCATTTCCAGCTTTTTCAAAGAGTTCCCGGTCGTTTTTAGAGATTTCGGAACTTAAAGCTTTCAACTCCTCTAATCTTAAAATACTTTCCCTAATAAAAAGATATTTATCGGGTTCTTCCAGTTCTTCTTTTTTACTGAAATTATCAACTTCTTCAAGTTCTCCAGAAAGCCGGGCATCTTCCTTAATTGGTGGCGGATCAAAACCTATGCGGTGCACATAAATCCTCGCGCTGTTCTTTATCTCCTGGATAAGCTCCAGGGCCTCATATTGAAATGGCAATGACTTTTCTGGCTCGTAAAGCCGCAAGTGCAGCTCGGCATCCCACATTATATTCAGCGCCTGCCGCAACTTGCTTTTTAAATTATCGGTAAACAAAGTAGAAGATTCGGGATCGCTGTGATTGTGCAGGTAATCAGCCAACGGGTCTTCCTCATCCGGGTCTTCACCGTGGTCGTGCTCATCTTCTTCAACCAGATTGTGTTCATTATTGCCATCGTGATCGTGGGTATAATCGGCTAATGGATCTTCGTTATTCTCTCCCGAAGTTTCACCTCCGGTTTCCATACCACCTTCAGCTTCATCACCCATAAACTGACCATATTTTAACCGAAGCGCTTTTTGGTCAAATCCAAGATTATTGCTGGTAGTATTAAATTCTTCTTTGGAAAGTTCGTCGCGCTGGCTGATCAGTTTTTCCGTATCTATAATCAATTGCCGTTGACTCCTAAAATAATCGGGCATTAGGTCTACTCCAAGTCCGCCTTCAACGCCGGGACCATAATCCACGGTATCTTTTATCACTGCAAAATGGGTTTCACTCCGGGCAATATTGGCTTGCGGTTGTTTAAGGTCCCGGGCTTCCACGTAAAAATAGAGTTCGTCCCCGGGCTCCATTTTCATTTGATCCAGATTTATATTTTTAGCCAAATTCAGCTTCTTTTTACCTCGGATTACAGAATTATTAAAGCTCAATTTTTCTTCCCTGAATTTCACAGATTCCCCCGTTCCTTTACTCACCGTGGCGATAATATACGCATCGGCAACACCAAAATCGTCGGTAATAGAAGCGCTAAAATTGATCAATTTTTTGTCATCATAATTAAAAGAGGTAAACTGCTTTAAATCTTCCAGCAGAATTACCGGCGCTTTATCTTTGGTAACTTCTATCGCAAAAAGATCTGAAACATATGCGTTCCCCGCTGTATCGGTAAACCTGAAATTATAAAACCCGGAATTTTCTAAAACCGAACTTCCGCTATATTCGCCATTGTTGTTTTTTAAGGGACGGCGCCTGCCCATACTTTCAATGCTTACGCTGTCTACCGCGCCTTCAAAACCAAGTTTCCAGCTCACCCGCGAGCCTTCTACGGCTTTAATATCCATTTTAGAAGAGATGGAAGCAGTAGCGCCCGTATAAGCGGGATAATTGATAGTTAGCTGTTGCTCTTTTAAAACCGGGACTTCTGATTTTATAAAGGTGGAATCTATAGGTCTAAAAACTATAATTTCTTCCTCCGGAATATTTTTTTCTTTTGAAAGGTAGCTCTCAGTTAATCCAAAATAAAATGCGCAAAAGCCAATTCCAATCATCACTACGGAAGTTATCGCAACGGTTTTCAAGTTATTTTCCGGCTGTATTTTTTTACTTTCGCCTTCGACTTCTTTTGCCACTTTTTGCTGCTGAAGTTTAGCCAATCCCGGTAGCCCTTCGGTTGGTTGCAATAATAATCCGCTGCTGTATTCCAGTTTATTCGACTTCTGGTCAATAAATTTGCTCACCCTTTTTAAATCGATTTTCCAGGGCCTTTCTAAAACCATTACGATCAGAAAAACAAGTATAGCAGTAAAAATACTCAGGAGCAAACTAAAAGAAAGGAACCAAACAAAAACAGCGGAACTGGTGGCATAAAGGAAAACTTCCAGCCATAGCAAAAACTGCCAGCGTTTTTGAAACCTTTTTAATATGTCTTTTCCCTTTCTACTCATTGTTTTCTATATCTAGCCAGCACTCTTTCTGATAATATCAGGATTATTAATAGTATCCATAAATATTTGGAGATATCCCTTCCCTTCCGGTTTTTAATCGGTTCCAAACCGACTTCAAAATTTGGTTTTAGAAGTCCCAAATTCATTACCCGACGGTCATATTTTTCTGCTTCACTTTCAATTTCAGAATAGAGGTCCAGCATTTTTATAAGCTGCTCGGCTAAATGCTCCTCCACAATATTTTCTGAAGTTAATTCGTCGGTTAAATAGTATTCACTTTTAGATTTCCCGGCTTCAATTAATGAATTTGCCAAAGTATCCCTTCGGAATTTTAAAATTTTCCCTTCGCTCTGTGGTGCAGGTTTTTGGCTTAACCAAACCAATAATTCATCTGAAGCCGGCTTAAAATTATCCTCTTTAAAAAATCTAATTTCAATTGGTTGTTCCACGTACTTCGCAACAGCAGAAAATGAAGCTTTCAAATACCTGCTTTCTGCCTTAAATTCTTCTTCGGAAAAAATATTTATCCTCAGCGAATCCATTTCCACTACAGGAAAATTTTCTAATTCATTTTTTTTATTTTCAACAGTTAAATTTTGTTTTTCTTTCTGAAATTTAAAGCCTTCGGCATCGCTTATCGCTGAAATAAACTCCACACTATCACCTTTTTTTACCGCCCCAACCAGATTGGTTTCTGTCTCACCTGAATTGAGGTTGATCCAGTTAATGTTTTTGCCAGTTCCAGGACGTTTTCCTTTAATCCCACTTAAAAAAGCATTGGTAAAAACCACGACACTATCGGTTTTTAAAGTTTGCATTTCCGCAGCGAGTTGCCAGTAATTTGGGGTTTCAGAAGGGATTTTCGGAATTTCCGTTTGATATTCAGGAAAACCAGCTTGTAAATAACGTACCTCAGCGGTATTATCTAAACTATCGGTAAGGGTTTTTACTTCCGAAGAAGAGAGCAAAGAAGATTCTACTAAATAAGTGATGGGTGAGTTTTCGGTTTTATAATTTAAGCGGGGTTCAGCCAAAATAGATACCAAAATTGTAATGATGAGCATTCTGAGTAACAATAACCAGAGTTCGTTTAATTTTATGCTCCTGCTTTTCTGGGAATCAGATTCCTGCAAAAATTTTATACTGCCAACTTTTATGGTTTTCCCCTGTTTTTTGCTCCATAAATGTATTGCCACCGGAACGGCGAGTCCCAGTAAAGCCCATAAGAATGAAGGATTAAGGAAAAACATATTACATTAAATTGTTGCGTTTCTTCAATAGCAATTGTAGCGCTTCCCCAATTGGCTCATCAAGCCGTAAAAGCTGATAGCTAATCGCGTTAGCAAGCATAACCTCTTTGGTGGTTTTAATCGATTTTTCGAGGGATTTCAGGTATTGTGCCCGGGCTTCTTTGGCGTCTATCTCCATTCGCGCACCGGTTTCCAGGTCTTCAAAAGTAAGAGAACCTTTGTGGTTAAATTCCAGTTCATTTTTCCCAAGCAGGTGCAAAACAACTACTTCATTCCTGGGGGTTTTTAATTTGGTGATCACATTAGTCAATTCCGAAGTTTCCTCGTGCAGATCTGAAATAAAGAAAATAAGTTCTTTATGGCTTCTATCATGCAATTTTTCAGCTGCTTTCGGGTTTTTAGGCCATTTTCCTTCAGTTTTAATATTGATCAATTCCTGCAGTAATCGATTAAAATGCTTTTTATGAACCCGGGGATAAAGCGCGTGCAATTCCTTATCGTTCAAAGCAAATAGGCCAACGGCATCGCCTTGATTTTGGGCGAGCCAGGCTAAAGAAGCTATTAAAACCCGCGTATATTCCATTTTGGAAATTCCATCCTCGCGGTGCTGCATGGAATTGCTGGCATCCAGGATAAATTTTACCGAAATATTGGTTTCTACCTCAGATTGTTTGATGTAATACCTCCCGGAACGGGCCAGCATTTTCCAGTCCAGCAGGCGCATATCGTCCCCGGGTTCGTAACCGCGATACTGGCTAAACTCCATTCCTGGCCCCAGCCTGCGGCTATGGTTTAATCCTGAAAGGTAACCATCTACAATAACCCGGGCGATAAGGGCCAGGCCGCTCACGCTGTTAATAACCGCCCGTTTTAATAACTGCTGATAATCCTGCTTCACTCGATAATCGAGATTTAGATGCTCCGAGGCTTACCTCGAAAATTAAACAATTCTTCACTATAAATGCCTCTTGTGCTTGCTGTGAGGCAGTTTACTTATTTTCTCGCTTTTTCTGCCGGAAATATAGATTTCATTAATTCCCCGGTAACTTCATCTGAAGTTATTCCCTCTGCCTCTGCCTTAAAATTCACGATCACCCTGTGACGCAAAACCGGATAAGCGCAATGCTCCAGATCTTCAGGAGTAACGGCCAGCCTACCCTGCTGCAAGGCCCTGGCTTTCGCGGTTAAGATTAAAGCCTGTCCTGCCCTTGGTCCTGCTCCCCAGCTTACCCATTCTTTTACAAATTCATTGCTGCTATTTTCAGGCCGGGTTGCGCGAATAAGTTTATTTACATAAGAAATAAGCTCATCACTAATGGGCACTTCCCTCACCAGTTCCTGAAGTCTTAAAATTTCAGCTCCCGTAAGCACGGGCTTGATCGTCGCTTTTTTAGAACCTGTAGTATGTTTTAAAATCTGGTTTTCTTCAGCTTCGGTAGGATAACCGATTTTTATATAAAAAAGGAACCTGTCCTGCTGTGCTTCCGGTAAGGGAAAAGTCCCCGATTGTTCTATAGGGTTTTGCGTTGCCAGGATAAAAAACGGACGCTCCAGCTCGTAAGTGGTACCTGAATAGGTTACTTCAAACTCCTGCATGGCCTCTAAAAGTGCGGCCTGGGTTTTTGGGGGTGTACGGTTAATCTCATCGGCCAGGATGATATTCGCAAAAATTGGTCCCTTATTAAATTCAAAGAATTTCTTACCCGTGGTATGGTCTTCCTCGAGGATTTCAGTCCCAATAATATCTGACGGCATCAAATCTGGGGTAAACTGAATCCTTTTAAATTTCAGGTCTATCGCCTGGGAAAGGCTGCGTATCATAAGGGTTTTCGCCAAACCGGGAACACCTTCCAAAAGGGCATGCCCCCCTGCCAGAAAAGTAATAAGTAACTGGTCTACGGTTTCTTCCTGCCCTATGATTACCTTGGCAATCTCGGTTTTAAGTTCTTTAAGTTTACCGGTAAGCGTTTTTACCTCCTGGTCTAAATCGGCTAATTGCTGATCCATAATTTCTTCTAATTATAAATTTAAACTCCTTACTAAGGGAATTCATCACAGGCTAAAAATCGTAATAACCCTGCTAATTTTTGCGTCCAGCATCATGCTGGCTAAGATGTAAGTGCATACATCACGATATTCACCCCAAACCGGGTATTATCTATTTTGTAAAATCGTTTGTTCCTAAAATCGTAATCCCATTCGCAACCATAATCTTTATTACTGTAAAGCACGCCAATCCTTCCATTTATAACAATAGCCTTTAAATATTCGTGCACCAGGTCATCTCCCCAGCCGTTCAATTCCTGCGAAGTGGTTGGCGGACCGTTTTCAAATTCAAAAAAGACATTATAAATTTCATGATCGTTTGGGATCTTTGCCAACTCTCCCGGTCCAAAGATATCTTCCATTTGGCGTTCAAAGGATTTGGCGAAAAGTCCGTCTATATCGTGATTGCAATCATCGGCGAAAACAAAGCCGCCGTTTCTTATATACTTTTCAAAATTCTCTCTTTCCTTCGTGGTAAACTGCACTAATTTATGTCCTGAAATATAACAAAACGGGCATTTAAAAATCTCGTCACTACTAAGCGGAACAATATTTTCTTTTGTGTCAACTTCCAGCGTGGTGTACTCCACCAGGGAATTCAGCAAATTAGAGGGCATCCTTTGATCCACATCCCAATCTCCCGATTCATATTGAAGCCTGGTAAAGAAAAAGCTATTCATTTTGTTGTATAATGTAGTTTTTAAAACTGTATAATGTAGATTATATCATGTATAATGATTTTTGTCGCCACGAATTCACGAATGATCTTCAGGTCCTTTCCTAATTAATAACTTCCTCTTTTCTAATTAGACCCTGAAACTTCAGAAAAGTAAAAAACAATTTTTGATTTATTTTTATCGAAAAATAAGTAATTCAGTTAAACCTCCTGCAAGGTTTCTGAAATCTTGTAGGTCTGCAAAAAAATAAAACCTTCAAAATTTTATAAAAAAAATAAAACTGGTTGTAATGAATATTTCACTACAACCAGTTTTTTAACATCTCTACATTTTAAACTGCGTCTGAAAGGCTGGTAAAGGTAAAGTCCCTTACTTTCATATATGGAATTAAATTTCCGTTGATCCTTACCTGTTCGCCCAGAGTTTCCAGGTTGTTCAGCATAATTATCGGGCTCTCGTTAAACCTGAAGTTTTTAACGGGATATCTTATTTCCCCGTTTTCTATGTAAAACGTTCCGTCACGGGTAAGTCCGGTATATAATAAGGTTTGCGGATCCACACTTCTAATGTACCATAACCTGGTTACCAGAATACCCCTTTTGGTGCTTTTTATAAGTTCTTCCCGTGAGGCGTCGCCACCTTCCATAATAAAATTAGATGGGAATGGCACCGGATCTACTCCCTGCTGCCCTGCCCAGTATCGGCTATAAGCAAGGTTTTTAACCACTCCGTTTTCTATCCATTTCATTTTTTTAAGCGGCATTCCCTCGCCGTTCCAGGTAGAGGTTGGTACATCTGGATGTAGAGGATCGCTCCAAATATTTACGCGTTCATCTACGATTTTTTCACCCATTTTGGTACCATCGTCTTTAGACATAAAACTTCGGCCTTCATCTGCAGTACGGGCATTAAATGAGCCAGTCATATTCCGAAGTAAATCTACTGAAGCTGCCGGTTCTAAAATCACGGTGTATTTTCCCGGTTCTATGGCCCTTGCTTCACGGGACATAACCGCTTTGTCTATAGCTACTTTTGCTGCTTCTTCAGCATCAAATTTATTAACATCGTTGAAGTCGCGGGTTACCCAGCCGGAGCCGGTCCCATCATTCGTCCTCATGGTTACCGTAAAATCCACATCGGTAGATTTGTTGTAAGCAAATAGCCCATTGGAATTCATCATCGCGCTAAAGCCAGAAGAATCGTTAAGGAAACCGGCTGCGGTCACGTCCTTTTCAGAAGCAGGATCAATACTTTTTGCAGCTACTTCTGCCCTGAGTTCCGGCGTAATATTCGCGGTAGATTCCACAAAACTTATAGAATCATCGTATGTCTGCGGACCAAGCGGAACCATAAACTCCGGATTTTCAGGAGCAAGTTTCGCCAACTCCTCTGCCCTTTTCACTACACTCTCCAGCGATTCATCATCAAATTCATCTACGGTAGCCGTTCCTGATTTTTTTCCGAAGCTAGCCTCCACGGCCAGCGTTTGATTGGAGCGGTGCCCGGAAGTGGAAACCGTATTTCGGGCATAGCGAATGTTTCCACTTTCGCTACCTCCCATATTAATTACACAGGCGTCTGCGGTAGAAAAGCTCATTGCTTTCTCCATTATTTGCCTGGCTTCTTCTTTGGTATATATTGCCATTTCTATATTTCTTTTTTTAGTAAACTACCTCGGAGCAAGCCCACGAAGCCGTATAGGATAAAACTCTAATTTCGATTATCGAGTAAAGCTTGATTAAACACTTCTACCCGTATTGATCACATTTACGCCATTAAACCTGGAGGTAGAACTTCCGTGGGAAACTGCGCTAACCTGAGAAGGCTGGCCTTTTCCGTCAAAGAAAGATCCGAACATACGGTAATCGCTCTTATCGCAGATTTTGGTACAGGAATTCCAAAATTCCTGGGTATTGGACTGGTAGGCCACATCGTCTAACATTCCCACAATTTCCCCGTTTTTGATCTCGTAAAACACCGTACCGCCAAACTGGAAATTATAGCGTTGCTGATCTATGGAATAAGAACCGCGCCCGGCGATATAAATACCTTTTTCCACGTCTTTAATCATATCGTTTATAGAATACTTCTCTTTACCCGGTTCTAAAGAAACATTGGGCATACGTTGAAACTGAACATCGTTCCAGCTCTGCGCGTAACAGCAGCCGTGCGATTCATTTTGATCTATCATATGCACCTGATCACGAATAGCCTGGTAATTGGTTAAAACTCCATTTCTAACAAGATCCCATTTCTTAGTTTTCACACCTTCATCATCAAAGCCAACGGCTCCAAGAGAACCTACCTGGGTTTTATCGGCTACAAGATTTACAATATCGCTACCGTACTGGAAATCTCCAGATTTCCATTTATCTAAAGTTGCGAAACTGGTACCGGCGTAATTGGCTTCATAACCAAGCACACGATCCAGTTCTAAAGGGTGACCTACAGATTCGTGAATGGTTAAACCTAAGTGATTAGGTTCTAGCACCAAATCATATTTCCCGGGCTCTACAGATTTAGCTGAAAGCATTTCTTTGGCTTGTTTTGCGGCCAAAGTGGCATCTTCTACCATATCATAACTGTTGCGGTACAACCTCAATCCCGAAGGGCCTTCCAGTTTTTCAGATTCCAGGCCATCCATATATTCATAGCCCATTCCCATTGGAGCGCTCATCGCATCACGGGATTTGAATTTTCCGGCTTCACGATCTATAGCCGTTACCCCAAAAGTTGGCCAAATTCTATGTACATCCTGATCTATGTATGAACCTTCGGTAGATGCAAAATACTTCTGCTCATTCACCATAAAAAGCGCTGAATTCACAAAATTGGCCCCGTTATCCATTGCAGCAGCATTAGCGCTGAGTAATAAATCTACTTTTTCTGAAACCGGAACTTCTTTAAAATCTTTTTTAATGGGGGTTTTCCAGGAAACCTCGCCGTGAGATTGCACGGGTGCCAGTTTTACCGGTTCTTTTTGAATTTTAGAATTTGCCTTGGCAATGGCTACTGCCTGCTGCGTGGCTTTCATAATTCCTTCTTCGGTAACGCTATTGGTAGAGGCAAAACCCCAGGTACCGTTAGCAATTACCCGAATTCCAATACCAAAAGATTCGGTATTTACCACGTTTTGAACTTTATCTTCCCGGGTAAAAACATACTGGTTAAGGTAGCGGCCTATCCTGGCATCTGCATAAGTAGAGCCCAGGGATTTAGCTGTATTTAAGGCTACATCGGCGAGCTTTCTTTTGGTTAGGATATCCATACCGGGATGCAAAAGTGCTTCGGCAGAAATATTACTTCCCATTAAATAGGAAGGAACCATTAAAGCCCCTGCGCCCATACCGGTTAATTGAACGAACTTTCTTCTTTTCATAAAAAATTTTATGTTTTGTGATTGAATGAATTGCTTGAAATATTAAGAAAAGAAGCATCAAATCCAGCTTAGATTATTAAAAATTGGCATAAAGCCAATTCTGTAGCCATTATTCTTAATAAAAGCCTAAAATAGCATTTTTTTTTAAACTTTCGTGCCAATTAGAAGATGGGTTGAAGTTTTGAAAAAAGCAGGAAGGATTAGGTGTTAATATTTTGGAGAGGTAAAAGAGGTTCTATTTAGAAAACCTCTGTTCGGCCAGGTTCTATTGAGCTTGTAAATATCCCGCTTTTTAAAATGTGTTTTTTAGAAAGTGGATTATAATTGGCAAGTTATTCTATATCGAATTCATCGGCAATTTGGCCAACTATTTCTTCTACAATATCCTCTAAAGTTACCATCCCAATATAATCTCCTTTTTCATTTGCAACGATAGCAAGATGATATCTTTTTTCATTCAGCTCTTTAAGAACCTGGATAATACTATTCGTATCTTTTACAAAAAGTATGGGGCGTATAAACTTAGAAAGATTATCAGAACTCAACTTATCTCGTTGCAGGGCAATTTCTTTTAAGTTTAAATAGCCAAAAATATCCTGGGCAGAATTAGTCTTACTTGTTGGATAACGGGTATGTAAATGTTGTTCAGCACTATCAAAAAATTCATTTACTTCAATTGCCTCTGGAAAATAAATTACTTCTGAAAGTGGTACCATTACCTCTTCAATTTTTCTACTTTTTAATTTTGAGGTTTTCACAATAATTTCTTCCTGTTCTTTATTGATTACATTTTCTACCTGGGCAACTTTAGCTATGGTTTGAATATCCTCTAAAGAGTATTTATTAGAGGTTTCTTTTTTTCTCAAAATTAGCCTGTTAAATAAATCGGTAATATAAATAAGCGGGGAGAGGATTTTAATGGTAATTTCTAACGGAAGGGCTATATATCTAGCTAAATTAGCTGAATTGGAAACTCCAATAACCTTAGGTAAAATTTCGGTCCCAAAAAGGATCACAATAGTAAAAACCACAGAGAAAACCCATATCCACTCATCACCGTAAATTTCATCAAAGGCACTTCCTGCAATGGTAGCGCCGCCGGTATGGGCAATGGTGTTCAGGATGAGAATAGCAGCTATGGGGCGGTTAATATTGGCTTTTAGCCTATCCAGGATCACGGCGTATTTTATCGCCTTTTGCTTATCGGTTTCAATTTTTACGTTATTTAAACTCAGTAAAGTTGCTTCGGTAAGTGAACATAAAAAGGACACTATAATAGCTACCAGGGAACTAATAACAAATATCGTCATAGAAGTAAAGTTTAAGGGGATTACTCTTGGCAATATTATATCATTTTACACTATAAAATGAATAAGTATGATTTTATTAACTATGCTTTGAAGGATTACATATAAACCCTGGTTTAATTACAAGACTACTTCTTCTCCACTACCTCTTCCAGTACACTCCAAACATTTTCGGTTACAATTTTATAGCCATCAGCCGTGGGGTGAATACCATCCTGCTGATTTAATTCAGGATCTCCGGCAACTCCTTCAAGAAGAAATGGAATAAGTTTCACATCGTTTTTTTCGGCAAGTTCAGGGAAAATATTCCTGAATTCGCTGGTGTATTCTTCTCCCATATTAGGGGGAATCTGCATTCCGGCCAAAACTATCTTGGTGTCTGGATTTTCCTCTTTTACCGTAGTAATGATATCCTGAAGGTTCCTTTTGGTTTCTTCTATTGGAATTCCGCGTAGGCCATCATTAGCACCTAATTCTAAAACAAAAACATCTACATCCTGATTTAAAACCCAGTTGATCCTGTTTTTCCCGCTGGCTGTGGTTTCCCCGCTTAACCCGGCGTTCACAACTTCGTAATCATAACCAAGGGAATCCAGTCTGTTTTGAATAAGTGCCGGAAAAGCTTCAGAAGGTTCCAAACCCATTCCAGCTGTCAAACTGTTTCCGAAGAAAAGGATCACATCCTTTTCAGCAACCTCAGCTTCAGTTTTAGTTTCGGCTTCTTCAGCGGGAGCTTCCTCCGATTTTTTTCCGGCATTTTCTCCGCAGGAAAACATCAAAAATATTGAAAGAATCGCGCAATAACGCATCAAGTTTCTCATAGCAACGGGGTTTATAATCAAATCATTTCCTTATTTTGCCTTTAATCAACTACCTCAGGGCAAACCCATGAGGGATTCAAAAAAGAAAATAATCAAGTTCCAAGATGACAAAGATATTAAACGTTACCAACCTGGAGAAAAGCTATTCCAGCGGATCCAAAAAACTTAAAGTATTACAGGATATTAATTTTGATGTTGAAGAAGGAAAAACCTTTGCCATCGTTGGGCCCTCAGGAAGTGGAAAAACAACCCTTTTGGGCCTTTGTGCCGGATTAGACAGCCCAGATTCGGGTTCTATTAATTTATGCGGAAGCGAACTAAACACCCTGGGGGAAGATGAAAGGGCACTTCTTAGAAATCAGCATATTGGTTTTGTTTTCCAGGATTTTCAACTACTGCCCACCCTTACGGCTTTAGAAAATGTGGCCGTTCCATTGGAACTGCAGGGAAATAAAGATGCTTCTAAAATAAGTAAAGAATTACTGGGAAAAGTAGGTTTGGGAGACCGTATAAATCATTATCCTTCCCAACTTTCCGGTGGGGAACAGCAAAGGGTAGCTTTGGCCCGTGCTTTTTCTACCCGCCCGTCCATCTTATTTGCAGATGAACCCACAGGAAACCTGGATGCCGAAACCGGGGAAAAAGTAGAAGCCTTGCTTTTCGATCTTAATAAAGAGGCCGGGACAACGCTAATTATCGTGACCCACGATATTGAATTAGCCGAAAAAACCCAGCACATTCTTAGGTTAAAAGGTGGACGAATTGTTGAAAACCAGGAAAAGCACGTATAATGAGCAACAATAAAACCTCGAAACCGGGCTTTAACTGGCTTTTTAAAATGGCGTGGCGTGACGGGAAAGCCAGCGGTAAAAAGTTAACGCTTTTTATGGCTTCTATCGTGCTGGGAATTGCCGCAGTGGTTTCCATACAATCTTTTGGGGAAAACCTAAAAGACAATATTTCCTTACAATCAAAAGCGCTAATGGGCGCCGATTTTAAAATAGACAGCGACGATCCCCCCAATGAGCGTGTAATGCAAATTATGGATTCGCTGGGCGGCGCAGAGGCCCGGGAGATCAAGTTTGCTTCTATGGCTGCTTTTCCGCAAAACGAAGCCACCAAGTTAATGCAAGTTAGAGGAATTGAAGGCGGATTCCCGTTTTATGGTGAATTGGAGACTCAACCGGTAGCTGCCGCAAATACTTACCAGGAAGATGGCGCGGCATTGGTTGATGCCACCGTGATGCTTCAATTGGGAATAAAACCTGGAGACAGCATAAAAATCGGAAAAGTTACTTTACCTATTGCCGGTGCACTTAACAGCGTTCCCGGTAGTACGGCTATTTTTAGTTCCGTAGCGCCACCGGTACTTATTCCATATAGATTTATTGAAGAATCCGGTCTTGTACAAACCGGGAGCCGGATAGATTATGAATTTTATTTCACGGCCGATCCTAAAACCGATATGGAAAAGCTGGACGAAGAGCTTGATCCCATTCTTGATGCTGAAGAAGCAGATATAGACACCCATACCTCTACCAGCGACCGACTCGGTAGGCGTTATGAAAATTTCGGGAAATTCCTTAACCTCGTTGCTTTTATAGCCCTGTTGCTGGGTTGTGTTGGTATTGCAAGTGCTATTCATATTTACATCAAAGAAAAATTACGTGCGGTAGCGGTTTTAAAATGCCTGGGGGCCAGCAAAAAACAAACGTTTTTAATTTATTTAATTCAGGTGGCTTTTATGGGCCTAATTGGCGGCATTATCGGCACCGCTCTTGGGTTGGTCCTACAGCAATTATTTCCATGGCTATTGGAAGGCCTGCTCCCGGTAGATGTGCAAATCACTTTCTCTTTACAGGTGATTGTAATGGGAATCTTATTAGGGATTTTAATGTCGGTATTATTCGCTTTATATCCTTTAATCGGTACACTTTATATTTCTCCCTTACAGGCATTAAGGGTTGTAAAAGAAGAATCCAAAAAATCCCGAAAGGCGATTATCCTGGTTTCTTTAGGTATCTTTTTATTCATCTTTTTGTTTTCGCTCTGGCTCCTGGAAGACTGGGAATATTCCCTCGCTTTTGTAGGTGGCATTTTAGTTACCTTTTCTATTCTCGCCGGAGTAGCTTACTTGTTTATGCAGGCTATTCGCAAATATTTCCCGCATAGCTGGGGATTTGCGGCCAGGCAAAGTCTTTTGAACCTTTTTAGGCCACAAAATCAAACTTTAACGCTCGTACTCGCAATTGGCATCGGAACTTTTTTGATAAGTACGCTTTATTTCAGTAAAGATCTGTTGCTGGCACAGGCTTCTATAGAATCGCAGGCCGATAGCCCGAATATGATTCTTTTGGATGTACAAAGTGAACAGCGAGAAGCCGTAGCTCAAACTATAAAAGCGAACAATTTACCGGTTTTAAGCGATATTCCTATTGTTACCATGAGGGTACAAAGCATAGCTGGAAAATCGGTTAACGAGATTAGAAATGATACAACTTCGCAAATTAATAGTTGGGTTTTAAATCATGAATTCCGGGTTACTTATCGCGACTCCCTTATTGCTTCGGAAAATATTGAAAGTGGATCGTGGACGGCTGAAGGAGCTGATATTAAACCAGTACCCGTTTCTATAAGTGATAATTTTGCTGAAGATGCTAAAGTTGATGTTGGGGATGAACTAACCTTCAACGTTCAGGGTGTTCTACTTGATGCCGTAGTAGGCAGTGTAAGAACTGTTGACTGGTCAAGGATGCAATTAAATTTTTCTCTTGTATTTCCTGAAGGTGTTCTGGAAGAAGCTCCACAATTTCACGTTTTAACCACCAAAGTTCCCGGGGAAGAAAAATCGGCTGCATTACAGCAGGAATTGGTTAAAAAGTTCCCCAATGTTTCCATTATAGATTTAAGGCAGGTTTTAAATGTTATAGAAATGCTTTTAGGAAGAATTTCCTGGATCATTAATTTTATGGCATTCTTTAGTATTCTCACAGGAATTATTGTGCTATTAGGTGCGATAAGAACCAGTAAATATCAACGAATTCGGGAAAGCGTACTGCTGCGAACCCTGGGGGCTAAAGGCAAACAGATACTGAATATCACTGCCCTGGAATATATTTATTTAGGGGTTCTTGGCGGATTATCGGGTGTTTTATTATCTTTAATCAGCAGTCAATTATTGGCCTGGTTGGTTTTTGAATCCCCGTTTACGCCATCTCTAATTCCATTTTTGGTAGTATTCCCGGGAATCGTATTGCTTGTTTTAATCATTGGATTGAGCAATAGTTTAAGTGTAATTAGAAAACCACCTTTAGAAGTTTTAAGGAAAGAAGTGACTTAAAATATGTAACTTTAGATGAATGGATAATGAAGGATGGAATTAAGAGTAGTTATTAGCTTTTACAATTTAGTTGAATCGTCACCCTGAACCGGTTTCAGAGCCTGCCCCGATTTTTATCGGGGGTCTAAGATAAGATTAATACTTTTCAAGTTAGATGCTGAAACATGTTCAGCATGACGTTCTCCAATATTATCACTAGATTATACTACAAGCATTATAAATTAAAATCAGTTTAAAATGAAAAATTTACTTTCCACCATTGTAATCCTGGCTTTCGGTTTTCACGGAATAGCCCAGGAAGAATATATTTCTGAAGAAATCCAGATAAAAATGGCCAGTATGGCCGCGCCTGAAGAAGACAGAAATGCCGTGAGCGTTTACGGCTATGACCGGGAAGGCAAAGTTGTTTTACTGAAAGAAGGCACTAACAACCTGGTTTGCATTGCGGACGATCCAAATATGAACGGTATTTCGGTGAGTTGTTACAATAAAAAACTGGACGACTTTATGTCCCGTGGAAGGGAATTAAAAGCTGAAGGCAAGGATATGATGCAAACCCGGGCGGTACGTCAGCAAGAAGTAGAAAGCGGAAAACTAAAAATGCCCGATGCACCAAGTATGACTTACATCCTTTCAGGTAAAGAAGCGAATTTAAACCGTGAAACCGGGGAATTGAAAGATGCAAAACTGCGCTACGTGATTTATATGCCTTATGCTACCACCGAGGAAACCGGACTTCCCGATAAGCCTCACGTTCCCGGAATGCCCTGGTTAATGGATCCCGGAACGCACCGCGCACATATTATGATCACACCGGCTGATAAAGATTAATAATTGAAAGCATTCATTCTTTAAAATATATCTCCCTTATTGCTGAGCATTTTCTTTCTGCTTTTTAAAGAAAAGCTGTGAAATAGGAATCAGCATTAATGCTGAAATAAAGAAAAGGATAAAGGATACTTTCAGATTAAATAAATGTGCTAAATACCCAACCAGCGGCGGGCCTAAAAGCATTCCTACGATAGCATAAGTTGTAATAATGGAAATCGCCATTCCCGGGGAATATTTTTCCGAAGAACCCGCAAGAAGAAATGTCATTGGAATGACTGCCGCTACTCCAATCCCTACCAAACAAAACCCGATTAATGCCGGCCAGAAATATGGGAATATAACCATAAGCAAAACACCAAAACATACCAGGGAAGCGCTTATAATATAATTCTTTTCCATCCCTATTCTTTCCACAATCCGATCTGAAAAGAAACGGGAAAGTGCCATAAAGACCATAAAAATCAAATATCCCAGGGTAAAAATATCTTCGTTCACCACTTCTTTAAAATACACTCCACTCCAATCGAACATTCCTCCTTCGGTAATTGCGGCAAGAAAAACTATAAAGCCAAGATACATCGTTGGTTTATCGGGTTTTCCGAAGCGCAGTTTATTTCCCTGGGTAGAACGATCTTTTTTCAGCAAAGATTTAAAAGCAATTAATGCTAAAATAAAAGTAAAGATGGCAACCGCCGGTAGATGCTGGTAAATAGGAACATCAAATTTGATTAGTAAAGTGGAAAACGCAACCCCTAAAAGTCCGCCTGTGCTCCACAGCCCGTGAAAAGAACCAATAATCTTTCTTTTAAAGTTTTTCTGTAGTGTTAAGGATTGCGTATTCATAGCGATATTAAAAATTCGCATAGAAAATGCAAAAGCAAAAATTCCCGTGATTAGCAAAAAGAGGCTATCGGCAATCCCGATTATACTAAGGGAGGCTGCTAATAAAACAAAAGATACAATTAATGGAAACCTGCTTTCAAAGCGAGAAACCAACCAGCCTGAAACCGGGAGGCCAATAAGTGAACTTATCGGCATAACCATAAGCAGGTTTCCCAGTTCTGCTTCATTTAAATCGAAAGCCATTTTAATGTTAGGAATTCGCGACGCCCAGGTAGAAAAACAAAAACCCGAGAGAAAGAAATAGGTGCTAAGTGCAATTCGTTGCTGGTTTTCAGTTTTCATTTTTAAAACTTATAAAAGGATAAAATTCGCATTTATTTCTTCAGAAAAATAATTTCGAGAATTAAAATTTTACTGAAAGAAATCAAGAACCTCAGGGCAAGCCCACGAGGTATGAATTGGAAAACTATTTTATAATTTCGAGGCAAGCCCGCCTGAATGATTCGGGCAGGCCTCGGGGAAATAAACCCTCAATGAGGGATTAAAGTTGGCGATGCCGGTAACGAATTGTCCTCAACTTCCAATATCCCATTTTATAATAGATAAAAGCTACAATAGCTGCGATAAGATTAGAAATTGGGAAAGCCCACCAAATTCCTTCAAAAGAAAGATCTGTATTATTAGATAACACAAAGGCAGTAGGAAATCTAACAATCCAAAGCGCAAATACCGAAATTAACAGCGACGCCTTTGTAAAACCTGCACCATTAAAAACCCCATTTAAAACCTGCTGCACCCCGAGTACGCCAAAACTGGGCGCCATAATCTTTATAAACAAAGAGCCGTCCCGAATCACCCCGGGATCGTTTGGCACAAAAAACGCCGTTATAGGTTCCGCCAAAAAGAAAAGGATCATGCCTACTCCGGTTAGACCAAAAAAGGCAATTTTAGTGCTTAAGTTTCCAATTCGTTCTGCCCGTTTTATTTTCCCGGCTCCAATATTCTGGCCAACCAAAGTAGTGGTAGCTATGGCAAAACCAAGTGCGGGCACTACAATAAGACTCAAAACCCTGCTGCCAATTCCATAAGCGGCTACAACTTCACTTCCAAAACTGGTTACCAGCATTACCATAACCGTCATCCCACCGGCACGGGTAGACATTTCTATACTGGAAGGAATCCCGATATTAAACATACTTCGCGTCCAGGAAAAATCGAATTTCATCCTGCTCAAATTAATTTTTATACCTTTATTTCCACGGAAAAGAATTATTAATCCGATTAAAGCCGACAAACCCTGAGTGATCACACTGGCTACAGCGGCTCCCGCTACTCCAAAACCTGGAATGGGCCCAAAACCGAAAATAAAAAGCGGGTCTAAGACTAAGTTTAGTAAAACTGTGGCCAGCACAATATACATAGGCAGCAGTACATTCCCTATCCCGCGCATAAGCGACTGGAAGACGTAGAACATAAACAGGAAAATAAAGCCCAGCGAAGAGACTTTAAAATAGCTTACGGAGTCACTCAGAATTTCGGGACCTGCCCCTATGAGCTTCATTAAGGGAGCTGCAGAAAAATATCCTACAACAGCCAGTAAAACCGATATAAAAAAGATCACAAAAACGGTTTGTGAAGAGCTGTAATTAACCTGATCCTGATTTTCAGCGCCTTTGTATTGCGAGACAATTACAGTTCCTGCCAGCGTTAATCCCGCTCCCAGCGAGAGAATAAGAAAAAGAATGGGGAAACTAATACTCACCGCAGCTACAGCATCAGCACCCAGTCTTCCCAGCCAGAACGTATCGATTAACTGATAGGCTGTTTGTAAAATATTGGCCAGGATTATAGGCCAGGCCAGGTTGGCCAGGGAACTAAAAATCCTGCCTTCAGTATATTTTATGGGCTGTCTTTTCTTTCGCAATTTCTTTGAAATTTTAACGCTGCAAGAAACAAAATTTTTATCCTAACTTAATCTGTCAGCTTTCCTTTAACCATTTCTTAAAAGTAATCTGCAAAAGTAAGAAACGAGTCCTGTTTTCCTTAAGTAAAATACCCTAAACTGATCTTCCTCATAGAATTTCTGAATCCCTGACTTTAATTTTGTATAAATTAAAAACTAGAAATTATGAAAGCTACTATTTTACTGGAAGAACTAAACTGCGGAAACTGCATTGAATACGTCACCAAAGAACTTTCTAAAATTGAGGATATTCACGATATTTTACCTGATACTAAATCCTCTAAAATCACCTTCACCTATGATTCTGAAGGTGCGGCATTGGAAGCTGTGGGAATTCTAAGCAGCTTTCGTAAACTGGAAAAAGAAGCAGAATTCAAACAGGAACTTAAAATTGCATAATTTAGGAAAAATCTAAAATTTATGAATTTACTGGGAATGATTGGGGGTACCTCCTGGCACTCTACCATAGAATATTACCGACTTTTAAATGAGCTTGTAGGTGAAGAAATTGGTTCGGAACAAAATCCGCCATTGCTTTTATACAGTCTAAACGTAAAGTTGATGCGTGAAAACGATCCTGAAAAAATTAAAAATTCATATTTAGAAATTGCTCAAAAACTTGAAAATTCCGGAGCAAAAGCAATAATAATTTGCGCCAATACGCCGCATCTGGTTTTCGATTTTGTGCAGGCAAAAATCAATATTCCTATACTTCATATCGCTGATGCAATCGCAAAGGAAGCCAAACAGAAAGGTTTTAAAAAGCTGGGACTTTTAGGCACCAAACCTACGATGACGAGAGAATTTCTTCAGGGAAGATTAGCAGAAGAACATCAAATTGAAACTTTAATTCCTGCTGAAGATTTTATCGAGGAAACCCACCGGTTTATTTCCAAAGAGCTCACGCAAGGCAAATTTACCGATACAGCAAAAAATTTCTATTTAGAGCAAATGCAATTGCTTAAAGAGCGCGGCGCCGAAGCCATAATTTTAGGCTGTACAGAACTTCCCATGTTAATCAAAGAAACGGATACAGAAATTCCACTCTTAGATACCACAAAACTGCATGCGCAAATGGCAACTGAATTTATTTTGAAGGATTATTAAACTAACTCGGGGCAAGCCAGCCTGAATGATTCGGACAGGTCTTGGAGCTCCCGATATTTATCGGGATAAATCTCGATTATCGAGTAAATTCTTTTAATATTTAGCGCAAGCATTCGATATTTTCCGCATCTTACAGGAAAACGATTTAGTCATGCTACCCAGATTTATTTTATTTATTGGAATTATTTCTCTCAGTTTTTCCTGCGGAAAAGAGAAAAGCAGGGAATGCAGCGGAATTTGCACCGAAGAATTTAGGAGTATTACGGTTGAGATAACTGATACACAAAGAAATCCCGTGGTATTAGACAGCACTAGCATCACCGATATTACCAACGATCGCCAACTTAATCTAATTAGTGATTTTGAGAATGGTTTCTACACAATCTTTAATGACAATTTTGTTTCCCAATATAAAAATGAAGAAATCAGTCTTCTTTTTCAGGGATTTCAAGATGAAGATCTTTTGGTGGAACAAGAATACGAAGTCGGTGTCGATTGCTGCCATGTGTATTATATTTCAGGCGCTTTGGAAATTATTCTAGATTAAAATCCTCTCCTCCGTTTACTTTAAATTAAGACAGGCTTAGCAGAATTCTACTAAGTATCCCTCAAAAACAAGAACATAATCAATTAAAACCAATCTAATTGCACGTAGAAATTTTTATCTTAGGTAGCAACTAACCAATACGATAAAAAAGATGGAAACTGATTCTGCAATTCTGGAGGAAAAAATGGAATTATTGAAAGAAACGGCAGATTTTATGCCCTGTGTGGTGGTAGTGCATCAATTAGAACCTTTTACACCAATTTATATGAGCGAAAAAGGTTTGTCGAAATTGGGAATTAAACAAAAGGAACTTCAGGAAATTGGAGCCGATTATCATAAGCGTTTCTTTAATAATGAAGATATGACCAATTTCTTAAAAAAAATGGAAGCACTCCTTGCCAATCAGGATCCGGAAGAAACTTTCAGCTTTTTTCAGCAGGTTAAATTCAAAAAACGTAAAGAATGGGTTTGGCACCTTAGTTCCGTTCGTATATTTCACCAGTCTAAAGACGGTATACCCACACACACATGTACTACCGCTATTCCCATAGACCAAATGAAACATATTCCAAATAAAGCCGAACGTTTACTGGCAGAAAATATGTTTTTCAATCAAAATCTGGAGCATTTTTTAAATTTAGGAGATAGAGAAAAAGAAGTCTTAAAACTGGTTGCGATGGGGGAAAGTTCAGTAAAAATTGCTGAAAAACTTTTTATCTCGGTAGAAACAGTTTCTACTCATAGAAAAAATATTAAGCAAAAACTAGGTATAAAAAGCTCTTATGAATTCACAAAATATGCTTACGCTTTTGATTTAATATAAAATAAAAAGGGAAAACTACCTGGTTTAACCCCTACCTTAAACCAAGCCGCATCCCTTTTAGTCTAAACGAAATAATACTAAGTAAAAATACCTGATAACTACAAAGGTCGCAATACCCAAAAGTGGGTATATTAACGCCTTTGGTTATAAAACTGCTTATTTTAGCTACTTCACATCAAAAACACTATGCTATGAAAAAATCGATCGCAATAGATATGGACGGCGTTTTAGCCGATGTTGAAGCACATTTTATAAGCTGGTATGAACGCGATTATGGCGAAAAATTCAGCAAACAAGATTTAAAAGGAAAAAGTGAAGAAAATGCATTTCCTAAAAAAGGAATGGTTAAGAAATTCGCTTCTACCGAAATTTTTTTTAGAACCGTTCCCGTTATGGATGGGGCTGTAGAAGCGGTAAAAAAGCTTCAGGAAAATTATGAGATTTATATTGTTTCAGCTGCAATGGAGTTTCCGCAGAGTTTGGTTGAGAAAAGAGCCTGGCTGGAGGAGCATTTTCCTTTTATTCATTGGAAAAACATCGTTTTTTGCGGAGATAAAAGTATCATAGACACAGATATTATGTTAGACGACCATCTCAAAAACCTCGACTATTTTAAAGGGGAAACCATTATGTTTAGCGCTTTTCATAACGTAAATTTCAATAATCACAAACGTGCCGAAAACTGGCAGAAAGTTTTAGAAATCTTGAAATAAGAAATAAAAAAATCCCGGGACGTTTTTCCTTTTTTAAAGAAATAACTCCCGGGATATATTTTCAGAAAAAATTATTCTAGTATAAAACTCTGAAACGTATCGTTCCTTTTAGGCCTTTAAGGTCTTTTATCACCTTTTTATCGTATTTCTTATCAATATCGGTAATTACATAACCAATGGTCTCATTGGTCTTTAAATACTGGCCTTCAATATTAATATCATGCCCGGCGAGGATCCTGTTGATCTCTGCTAAAATTCCCGGCCTGTTTTCGTGAATATGAATAAGCCTGTGCGCATTAAGCAGCACCGGCAGTTGTAGATTAGGGAAATTAACCGAGTTGGTCGTACTTCCGGTATTAATATACTCTATGATTTTTCCCGGAACGAAATTCCCTATATTTTCCTGGGCTTCCAGGGTGCTGCCGCCAATATGTGGTGTTAAGATCACATTTGGCAAATTTCTTAATTCAGAGATGAATTCCTCATTATTGGTCTTAGGTTCCTGCGGATAAACATCTATCCCCGCCCCCATTATTTTTCCGGATTCTATATTCTTTTTAAGTGCTTTTATATCTACTACGTGACCCCTGCTTAAATTAAGGAAGATCACGTTTTCCTTCATATAACCAAATTCCTTCTCGCCGATAATATTCTTGTTCTCTATTCTTCCGTCTACATGAAGAGTAACAATGTCTACAGTTTCTAAAAGCTCTTTTAGGGAATGGCACTTGGTAACATTTCCCATTGGCAGTTTTTCCTGAACATCATAATAATAAACATCAAACCCAACCGATTCTGCCATTACCGAAAGTTGTGCACCAATATTTCCGTAGCCAATAATCCCAAGTTTTTTACCCCTGGTTTCAAAGCTGTTTGTGGCAGATTTCTCCCATTTCCCTTCGTGCATTAAGCGCATTTTGTCGGGTAGGTTACGCATAAGTAAGATTATCTCCCCTATAGCCAATTCAACTACAGATCTCGTATTGCTGTAAGGCGCGTTAAAAACCGCAACTCCTTTCTTTAGACAGGCCTGCAGATCTATCTGATTGGTTCCTATACAAAAAGCTCCCACCGCAATTAGTCGGTTGGCATTTTCCAAAACTTTTTCAGTTAGATGGGTTTTAGACCGAATCCCAATTACCGAAACATCTTTTATACGCTCACAAAGTTCATCTTCATCCATTGCGCCGGGATGTACAGTAACATTATAACCTTCTTTCTTCATAATGTCTACCGCGTCCTGGTGTACATTTTCAAGAAGAAGCACGTTAATTCGGTTTTTAGGATAAGAGATCGCTTTGTTCATATTGTGTACAAATAAAAATTCGTCTAAACTTGGTGTTATATGGTCTGCCTTTTCAAGAATATTTGCCCTTTCCACATTTTCGGTAAAGGCATAAAACTTATTGGCAAGTCCCGCGGCTTTTATTTCATAATCGTTGTAACCATCGCCAATTACATAAACATCACCTTTTAATTTTAGTTTTTTAAGTTGTTCTACTTTCCCGTTACTGGAAGAAAGCACATTGTCTTTATCAAAACCAACAATTCCGCCACTTTCATCGAACTCAAATGTATTGGCGAAAACATTCTCGGCTTTAATGCCGTAAGGTTCTACTATTGGAACTATAAATTCCTTAAAACCGTTGGATACGATATAGATATTTTCGTGATGATCATTAAAAAATTCCCGGTTTCTAACAAATGAAGAGGAAACCCTTTCACTTAAATTTTCTACTAATTTTGGTAAATCACTTTTATTCGCTTTTAAAAGCCTTATCCGCTCTACCAACGATTCTCTAAAAGAGATTTCTCCGTTCATTCCCCTATCGGTTAGGGCTTCTACCTCATCGAGGTTCTTTTTTCTGTCGGGATCGTTGGCCAGGGATAT
Organism: Salegentibacter tibetensis; assembly: GCF_020164485.1. Taxonomy (GTDB): domain Bacteria; phylum Bacteroidota; class Bacteroidia; order Flavobacteriales; family Flavobacteriaceae; genus Salegentibacter; species Salegentibacter tibetensis. The sequence goes on along the minus strand of NZ_JAIQZA010000009.1, from coordinate 103,144 downwards.
TTCTCCCAAAACATCCAGGGCTTCTACCTGGGTAAATGTGCTGTCGAAATCAATTACAAAGTGCTTGTTTTCACTCATAGTTAAGGTACTCTAAAATGAGCCCTAAAACTACTATTTTTAGGAATCTTAATTAACTTATTTCAGTAAAATAAAGCGTCGAAAATCTTATTAACCGAAGATTTTCAATATTTCATAAAATGAAGCGCTATAAAATGTGGAGCTGATAAAATCAAGTGAAAATTAAGTCTTAAAAATGAAACTTTCTTGGTTTTAAAAATAAAAAAGTCTTTTCAATAAAAATTAGGTTCTTTATTTAATTGTCCGTTTTTGTTTTCAACCGTCTCCCGGCTTATATTAGGATAGGAATTAAACACAAAAAAAGGATGAAGTAAAAAACTCCATCCTTTTCTTAGAATTACTCTCATTTTGGGGCAAATAAGAATAAAAGACTTAATTCATTTTCATTTGGGGCAAAAAAGATTAAATCATTTTGATAATGTAAAAGTATATTAAAAAAACCTATTTATCAAACAAAAAGTGCTTTTTATCCGTTTTTTATGCATTTAATCGATGAAATGCACTTTAAGGTGAAAAGGATTTCTTCCTTAAATTCTTTTATGCACTGACTTTAAGAAGAATAAAGTTTTAATTACCTTTGACTTCCGTTACACGGGATTCACCAAAAAGTATTAAGACTAGCATCCCTTTGAAAACGTCCGAAAATCTCCTTATTAAACGCTTACAGGATAAAAAGACTTCTTCAGAAGCTTTTAAAGAACTGGTATCTTTATATAAAGAGCGCTTATACTGGCACATACGTAACATGGTCAAGGACCATGAAGATGCGCATGATGTGCTTCAAAATACTTTTATAAAAGTATTTAGAAATATTCATAATTTTAAAGGAGAAAGTAAATTGTTTTCCTGGATGTATCGTATAGCTACTAACGAATCGATTAGCTTTCTAAATAAAAGGGCTAAACGAAATCATATTACTTCAGAGGATTTACAACAGCAGCTTATTTCAAATTTGGAAAGCGACGTTTATTTTGAAGGAGATGAAATTCAACTAAAATTGCAACAGGCTATTGCCAGTCTTCCGGCTAAACAGCAACAGGTTTTTAATATGAAATATTTCCAGGAATTAAAATACCGGGAGATCTCAGAAATTCTGGAAACCAGTGAAGGAGCGTTAAAAGCCTCCTACCATCACGCGGTCAAAAAAATAGAGGAATACTTAAAAACCAATTAAACCTTTTGTACTTTTCATAGTCAAATAAACAAATGAAGAAGAATAGTTTATCATATAATCCCAAGTCAGGTTTTAAAGCCCCATCAAAATATTTTGAGGGTTTGGAGGACGAACTATTGGATATGGTGAAACTTTCAGAAAATCTGGGAGAAAAGAAATCAACCGGTTTTACCACGCCTAAAGGATATTTTGACGGGCTGGAAGATGAGTTGCTTGAAAAAGTATCTAAAAAGGAACCAAAAGTAAGAACCTTATTTACGAAAGAAGTTTTCCTTTATGCAGCGAGCATCGCGGCTATGGTTATAGCTTTTGCCAGTACTTTCTATATAAACCCCGAAACACAAACCAGTTGGGAAAATCTCGAACTTTCAGTAATGGAAAACTATATAGATGATAATAATATAGATTTCTCTACCGGGGAAATGTCAAATTATATTTTTCAACAAGGCTATATTATTGACGATGCCGATTTAAATACAATAAATTCTGAAGCGATGATGAATTATCTTGATGAAAATATAGAAGATCCCCTTTATATATTAGATGAAAATTAAATATGAAAAAACTTATACTTATAATATTTATGTTTTCTGGATTGTGGCAAATGCAATCACAGGAACGTGACGATTCTCATCGTGAAAAAATTAAGGAGCTAAAAACTGCGTTTTTCACTCAGGAATTAAATCTCGATAAGAAAAAAGCGCAGCAATTCTGGCCGATTTATAATGAATATGAATCAAAAATGCACGAGCTAAGAAAACGTGAGCATAGAGACCTTCCTAATCTGGAATGCATAACAGAAGATGATGCCGAAGAAATGTTAGCCGAATATGTGACGATAGAAAAACAGGATTATATTTTAAAACAGAAGCTTTTTAAGGACTTGAAAGAAATAATGACCGCACAGGAAATTATTAAACTTCATAAACTTGAAGGCGAATTTCATAAAAAATTGATTAAAGAATACCGTGCACGAAAAGAACGTGAAAAGCGGGAAGAAGAGTAAGTTAACTTCTTGCGAGTCCACAGAAAAAAATAAATACTTCGGTGTAAAATCGAGGTATTAAAAATCTCACTAAGTGAGTTTCAGATTTAGTTTTTTGGTTAGTTAGTAGTTAGTATCCCGGTTGGCTTAGGCTTTCCGGGATTCTTTTATCTAAAAGTTAGTTTTGAAATTCGGCCTTTTCCGGCAGCAAATGCTACCGAATCGTTTTTAAACTTTAAAGTATAAAAACCTTCTTTAGAAAGCTCTTCCCAGGTTTTACCTGAATCTTTAGTGTATGAAATCCCACTAAATCCGGTTGCAATTATCTTTTCTCCTCCACTATTGGGTACAAACTTTACACTACTCTTATAACCGGGATCCTCCCCTTCTGCAACTAATACCCAGGTTTTGCCACCATCTTTAGTAATGGCCTTGTTACCCATATTTCCATCTGGATTAGTATAATCTCCACCCATGATAATCCCAAAATTCTCATCATAAAAATCCACACTATAGCCGCCGGTTGTCGCTTCCCCGTCTATTAAGGGAGTATCAAAAACCTCCCAGGTTTCACCTTTATCTGGTGAGAAATAAATTCGGGATTTTATTCCGCCGGTTAAGATCCAGGTTTTATCTCCTTGAATAGCGATATTAGAATTACTGGCCGCAAAAGCCGCTTCACCTTCTATAACTTCAGGCAATACTTCGCAGTCTAATTTTTCCCAGGATTTTCCGCCGTCACGTGTAATAATTATAGAAATACAATTTATAGAAATACAATTATTGGTTGGGTCGCCCATCGCGATTCCTTCCTGGTTGTTCCAAAAAGCCATGGCATCGTAAAAAGCTTTTTCGTTCTCCTCTTTATAGACCAGTTCCATCGCCCCGGAATCTCCGGTTTTATAAAGTAAAGCAGGACTACCTACGCTCAGCATAAAGAAATCTGTATCGGTAGAAGCTACTGCTCTAAACTCTGGAACCAGCGTATCGTATTTTTGGGTATTGGTCCGCCAGGTTTTGTTTTCAAAATTATACATTCCAAAGGTGGCATTATTAGACGCAAAAGCGAGGTTATTCCCAATAATTTCAATTGCGCGAATACTTAAGGAATCATCTTCCAGAATGGGTTCTATTGCTACTGAAGCAAAATCTATTTCAGCTTTAGCCTGTTCTTCATTTTCAGCTTCTTTTTCATTTTTGCAGGCGCTAAATATTAAAAGCAGGAAAAAAACTATAAATCTGTTCATAGGTTGGGTTTTATCGTTTTATAAATCCAGTAAACTACCTCGATTATCGAGTCAAAGGTAAATTTTTACGAAGTAAAATACTCAGAAAGCTTAGAAAGCATTGAAAGAAAATACTATTTTAATTTCGAAGAAAGCCCCCGAGCATTAAATCTCGATTATCGAGTAAAAAACTTACCTTTGCAAATTCAAAATTTAGTTATGCGGTTACACAGGAATTTGGTTTTTGCAACCATGGATGCCTTAAATGAAATTTTTAATAATGGTAAATATGCCGATAAGGTTATTGAGCAAACCTTAAAACGCGACAAACGTTGGGGCTCAAGAGACCGTAGTTTTATTGCCGAAACCGTTTACGATATTGTTCGCTGGAAAAGACTTTATGCCGAAATTGCTGAAGTAAAAGAGCCGTTCGATCGCGAAAATCTATTTAGATTATTCACCGTCTGGGCTACTTTACGTGGAATTGCCCTACCAGACTGGCCACAATTTGAAAACACTCCAACCCGAAGAATAAAAGGGAAATTTGACAGTTTAAGCAAGATTAGAAAATACCGTGAATCTATCCCAGATTGGATGGATGAACTGGGAGTTAAAGAATTGGGCGAAAAAGTCTGGGAAAAAGAAATCGCTGCCCTCAATATGCAGGCACCTGTTATACTTAGGGCCAACACGCTTAAAACAACTAAAGATAATTTACGCAGTGTTCTTAAGGACGAAGAAATAATTTCTGAACCTATAAAAGGTTATAAAGACGCTTTAAAACTGGCAGAACGTGGCAACGTTTTTAGAACCCAGGCTTTTAAAGATGGTTTCTTTGAAGTTCAGGATGCGTCTTCCCAGTTAGTAGCGGAATTTCTTGAGGTAGAGCCGGGAATGCGCGTGGTAGATACCTGCGCCGGTGCCGGAGGAAAAACGCTTCACCTTGCCGCGCTTATGGAAAATAAAGGCCAGATTATCGCTACCGATATCTACGGAAATAAGCTCAAAGAATTAAAGCGCCGCGCCAAAAGAGCCGGTGCACACAATATTGATCCACGTGCAATTGACACCACGAAAGTAATCAAGAAACTTTATGGCACTGCAGATCGCGTGCTTATAGATTCACCCTGTAGCGGACTCGGAGTTTTAAGTCGAAACCCTGATGCTAAATGGAAACTGCAGCCGGAATTTATAGACAACCTTATTAAAACCCAGGCTGAAATTATCGAAACCTATTCCCGTATCGTTAAACCCGGCGGAAAAATGGTTTACGCGACCTGTTCGGTTTTACCTTCTGAAAATAAAAAGCAAGTAGAAAACTTCCTGAAGAATACTGAAGAAGGAAAACAATTCAGATTGCTTAGAGATAAGAAAATACTTTCTTCTGAAACCGGCTATGACGGTTTTTATATGGCGCTTTTAGAGAAAAAACCTTAAGGGTTTCTCCCCAAATTTTTTGATTGAATCAATTTCAGGTAAAATCCTGTTATTTTCCCTGAAATTGACTCTCTATGAAAAATTACTACTTTTTATTCCTTTTAATACTTCTTTATTCCTGTTCAGAAGACGACACCTCGTATCCTGAAGATCTTCCGCTGGAAAATAATTTTTCAAGTGAAATTTTCTTTTCAGAATATGTAGAAGGGACTTCTTTTAACAAAGCGCTTGAAATCGTAAATCTTACCGGAGAAAATTTAGACCTCGAAGCTGAAGCTTATTCCATAAGAAAACAATCTAATGGCGCCGGCGATTGGATGGCAGAAGTTTTACTGGAAGGCGATCTGGCACACAATGAAACTTTTGTGATTGGAAATGAATCTGCCGATATTTCTGAAATAATTTCGAAATCAAATCAATTAAAAACGGGAGCACCGCTGGATTTTAACGGCAACGACCCTATCGGACTTTTTAAAAACGGGGAGTTGATAGACATCATTGGCCACTTTGATGATCCCGAAGATTTTGCCAAAGACCAAACACTAAGAAGAAAGAAAACAATAACAGAACCTTCTCTTGAATACAATCCTGATGACTGGGATGTTTTTGAAATGAATACCGTAGATGGGTTGGGTGAATATTAAATTCAAGCTACCGTATTTTATAGAGATTTATCGCACCCACCTCCTGCGAGGTTTTTTTATACCTCTTAGGTTTGAAAACTACTCAGACCTACAAGGTTTTGTAAACCTTGCAGGAAGTTAGTCAAGAATTCTCTTTCTATCTAAAAAGCAATGATAATTTAATTAAAAAACTTAAGCTTTCAACGAGAATTTTTTCATCAGCATAAATTATTCGTCAATTCGTGGTATTTTTTTTTCAATTTATTTCTTCATTCACATCATAAAATATTCCCTTTAAAAAACCTAAATTTGTGCTTTCTCGAACAACACAAAATAACATAGAATGATCCTTTTCTTTGGAGACCAAACCACTAAGGTTTTTGCGGTAGAAACGCATACCAACCTTACGGCACATGACATCACAAAATTAAACTGGCTTTTTGGGAATACACAACAAATCGATAAATCTGCTCTGGCAGATTTTTTTGTTGGTCCCCGTGCCGCAATGATTACCCCCTGGAGTACCAACGCGGTAGAAATTACCGAAAATATGGGTGTTAAGGGAATAATCAGAATTGAGGAATTCTTGCGAATAGACAAGAATTACCACGATTTTGACCCGATGCTTTCCCAGAAATATGAAGGTCTGGATCAGGATATTTTTGATATTCATGTCAATCCCGAGCCTATCATTGAAATTGATGATATTGATGCCTATAACCAACAGGAAGGATTAGCGCTTAACGTTGAAGAGGTCGCTTATTTGCAAGGCTTAGCCAATAAATTAGGTCGAAAACTAACCGATTCTGAAGTTTTTGGATTCTCGCAGGTGAATTCTGAACATTGCCGTCATAAGATTTTCAACGGTACTTTTGTGATTGATGGAGAAGAAAAACCGAGTTCATTATTTAAATTAATCAGGAAAACTTCCGAAGAAAACCCAAACGAGATTGTTTCGGCATATAAGGATAACGTGGCCTTTATTAATGGCCCGCGAGTGCAGCAATTTGCACCGAAACTTCCCGATGTTCCTGAATTTTACGAAAACAAAGATTTTGATTCGGTTATTTCCATAAAAGCCGAAACCCATAATTTCCCAACCACGGTGGAGCCTTTTAATGGCGCAGCTACCGGAAGCGGTGGGGAAATTCGCGACAGGCTTGCCGGCGGAAAAGGTTCTTTGCCTTTGGCCGGAACCGCAGTTTATATGACTTCCTATTCCAGACTCGATAAAGATCGGAAATGGGAAAATGGGATGAAAGAACGTGATTGGTTATACCAAACCCCGATGGATATTTTGATAAAGGCTTCCAACGGGGCTTCAGATTTTGGAAATAAATTCGGGCAACCTTTAATTTCGGGCTCGGTGCTTACTTTTGAGCATTCTGAGCATCAAAGAAGTTTAGGCTACGATAAAGTAATTATGCTTGCCGGTGGAATTGGTTACGGAAAAGCAAGCCAGGCGCAAAAAGATATCCCAAAAAAGGGCGATAAAATTGTAATCCTAGGTGGTGAAAATTACCGGATAGGAATGGGCGGTGCCGCGGTTTCTTCAGCAGATACCGGTGAATTAGGAAGTGGTATAGAATTAAACGCCATCCAAAGGGCCAACCCTGAAATGCAAAAACGTGCCTCCAACGCGGTACGCGGAATGGTAGAAAGTGAAGAAAATCCAATTGTTTCCATTCACGATCACGGTGCCGGCGGACATTTAAACTGCCTTAGTGAACTGGTTGAAGAAACCGGCGGGAAAATTGATTTAGATAAACTTCCGGTAGGCGATCCTACCCTTTCGGCTAAGGAGATTATCGGTAACGAATCTCAGGAACGAATGGGGCTTGTTATTGGCGGTAAAAATTATGAAATCTTAAAAAGAGTTTCAGAACGTGAACGCTCGCCAATTTACCAGGTTGGTGATGTTACCGGCGATCACAGGTTTACTTTTGAAGGTTCAAAATCCGGTCAAAAACCAATGGATCTGGAGCTTTCAGATATGTTTGGCAGCTCGCCAAAAACCATAATGAAAGATAAATCGGTAAACCGAACTTATGACGATGTAGTTTATTCTTCAGAAAATATAAAAGATTATCTAACGCAGTTGCTTCAATTGGAAGCCGTGGCCTGTAAAGACTGGTTAACCAACAAAGTAGACCGTTGTGTAACCGGACGCGTTGCAAAACAACAGACAGCCGGGCCATTGCAGCTTCCGCTAAATAATTGCGGCGTAATGTCGCTGGATTATAACGGGAAAGAAGGGGTGGCGACTTCTATTGGCCACTCTCCGGTTTCGGCTTTGGTAGATCCGGTTGCTGGTTCTAAAAATTCAATTGGTGAAGCGCTTTCAAATATCGTATGGGCACCGCTGGAAAAAGGTTTAAAATCTATTTCGCTTTCAGCAAACTGGATGTGGCCTTGTAATAATGAGGGCGAAGATGCCAGGCTTTATGAAGCTGTGCAGGCCGTTTCAGATTTCGCCATTTCCCTGGGAATAAATGTTCCTACCGGAAAAGATTCACTTTCCATGAAACAGCGTTATAAAGACGGCGAGGTACTTTCTCCCGGAACGGTTATAATTTCGGCTGCAGGACATTGCGACGATATAACGAAAGTTGTAGAACCTGTTTTTCAGAAAAATGGCGGCGATATTTATTACATCAATTTATCTCAGGACAAGTTTAAACTTGGCGGATCTTCTTTTGCACAAATCCTGAATAAAGTGGGGAAAGAAGTCCCTACAATAAAAGACGATAAGAAATTCGCTAATGCTTTTTATAACATTCAGGGCCTAATTAAGCAGGATTTAATCCAGGCCGGTCACGATGTGGCTTCAGGTGGATTAATTACTACGCTTCTGGAAATGTGTTTTGCAGATACCAATCTCGGTGCAGAACTAGATCTTTCAGCCTTAAATGAGAAAGACAGCGTAAAATTGCTGTTTAACGAAAACTGCGGAATTGTTTTCCAGGCGAAAGACGAAACAGCCGAAAAAGTACTTACCGATAATAAAGTTGAATTCTTTAAAATTGGAAAAGTAACCGAAGGAAATGAACTAAAAATCAAGAACGGTTCAGAAAACCTCAGTTTGAATATTCCTGATTTGCGGGATGTTTGGTACAAAACTTCATTCCTTTTAGACCAAAAGCAAAGTGGGATAGACAAAGCTACGGAGCGATTCAACAATTATAAGAATCAGCCGCTGGAATTTAAATTTCCTTATGGATTTACCGGTCAACTTCCTGCTCAATCCAGCTTAATGGAGAAGCCCGGCGAACCTATTAAAGCTGCGATTATTCGTGAAAAAGGTTCCAATTCTGAACGTGAAATGGCTCGTGCAATGCACTTAGCCGGTTTTGACGTAAAAGATGTACATATGACCGATTTGATATCGGGTAGGGAAACGCTGGAAGACATTAAGTTTATCGCTGCGGTTGGTGGGTTCTCAAATTCAGATGTTTTGGGAAGTGCCAAAGGTTGGGCAGGAGCTTTCTTGTATAACGAAAAAGCCAAAACCGCGCTGGATAATTTCTTTAAAAGAGAGGATACTTTGTCACTTGGCGTATGTAATGGTTGCCAGCTTTTTGTGGAGTTAGGGTTAATAAATCCTCATCACGAAAAGAAACCTAAAATGCTTCATAATGCCTCGCATAAGTTTGAGTGTAATTTTACTTCCGTAGAAATTATGGAAAATAACTCGGTGATGCTTTCTACTCTTTCTGGAAGTAAACTTGGTATTTGGGCTGCACACGGGGAAGGGAAATTCAGTTTTCCATATAAAAAAGAACATTATAACATCGTTGGAGAATATGGCTATGATAAATACCCCGCCAATCCCAACGGATCTAATCACAACACCGCGATGCTAACCGATGATACCGGAAGGCATTTGGTGATGATGCCGCATTTAGAGCGTTCTACATTCCCCTGGAACTGGGCATATTACCCAAAAGATAGGAAAGACGATAAAGTAAGTCCCTGGCTGGAAGCTTTTATAAATGCCAGAAAATGGCTGGAGGAAAAATAATTTTTCACTAAAATTTCTTTAAAACGCCCGATGATATTTTTTTATTGTCGGGCGTTTTCATTTTTCAATTAATCCAATGATTATCAATTCAGTAAAATACTATTCAATTCACTTTCCTTATAATCTAAATAGCTGATTTTAATTAAAGATTTTATATTCTTATTAATATATCTGTGTATATTTTAATATTTCAATTTGAAATAGTCTATAAATTTGTTATTTTGCAAAGTATATAATAATGCTACACCCTAATGGATAAACCAACAAGACTATTTGACTTTCCTTATTTTCAACTGGAAAAACACGCTTTAGATAAGGCCCTGGTCACTAAATATAACGGGACCTGGAAAGCTACTTCTACCCAGGAATATATAGATAAAGCAAATGCGATAAGCCGCGGATTATTGCGCCTGGGCATAAAACCAAACGATAAAATAGCCATAATTTCTACCAGTAACCGAACTGAATGGAATATTATGGATATTGGTGTTTTACAAACCGGTGCCCAAACTGTCCCAATTTATCCTACGATTTCGGAAGAGGATTATCAATATGTGCTGGATCATAGTGAATCTGTATTTTGCTTTGTTTCTGATAAAGAAGTGCTGGATAAGCTAAATTCCATTAAGCATGATACCAAACTAAAAGAGGTCTATACTTTTGATGAAATAGAAGGTGCGAAAAACTGGACCGAAGTTCTTGAGCTGGGAGATGATAAAGGAAATCAGGATGAAGTTGAACAATTAAAGAAAGCCGTTAAACCGGACGATCTTGCTACTTTAATCTATACCTCGGGAACCACAGGCAGACCAAAAGGCGTTATGCTCTCTCATAATAATATAGTAAGTAATGTTTTAGACAGCGCTCCTCGCGTTCCTTTTGAAAGGGGAACTTATGTAGCGCTCAGTTTTTTACCGGTTTGCCACGTTTTTGAGCGAATGATTCTTTATCTATATCAGTACTATTCGGTTTCTATTCATTTTGCGGAATCAATAGAAAAAATAAGCGATAACCTTAAAGAGGTAAAACCACACGTAATTACCGCCGTTCCAAGACTTTTAGAGAAGGTTTACGATAAAATTATCGCTAAAGGTTCTACCGTTGGTGGGGTTAAGCAAAAGTTATTTTTCTGGGCTGTGGAACTTGGATTAGAATACGAACCATACGGCGCAAATGGTTGGTGGTATGAAACCAGACTTAAACTCGCCAGAAAACTTATTTTCTCTAAATGGAAAGAAGGTTTGGGCGGAAATATTGAATTGATCGTTTCCGGATCTGCCGCACTCCAACCACGTTTGGCACGTGTTTTTGCCGCAGCTGATATTCCGGTAATGGAAGGTTATGGATTAACTGAAACTTCACCCGTAATCGCGGTAAACGATCAAAGAAATGAAGGTTTTAGAATTGGGACGGTAGGTAGGCCGATAGATAATGTAACGGTAAAAATTGCCGAAGACGGTGAAATTCTTGCCAAAGGACCAAACGTAATGCTTGGTTATTATAAGGAACCGCAAAAAACCGAAGAGGTTTTAAACGGAGATCATTTTTTCCATACCGGCGACATTGGGGAACTGGACAAAGACGGTTTCCTTAAAATCACCGACCGTAAGAAGGAAATGTTTAAAACTTCGGGAGGAAAATATGTAGCCCCACAAATCCTCGAAAATACGATGAAACAATCCCGTTTTATCGAGCAAATAATGGTAATTGGTGATGGCGAAAAAATGCCGGCAGCACTTATTCAACCAAATTTTGAATTTGTTCAGGAATGGGCCAAACGCAAAAATATTGATATTCAAGATGGTTCTGAAAAGGCTATCGCTGAAAATACCCAGGTTAAAGAACGTATTCAGGAGGAAGTAGATTTTTATAACGAGAAGTTCGGAAAATGGGAACGTATAAAAGTTGTTGAACTAACACCTGAAGTTTGGGGGATTGAAGAAGGACACCTCACCCCTACGATGAAATTGAAGCGTAGAAATATAAAAGAACGGTATATGAAACTGTATGAGAAGATTTACAGACCTTCCTAATTACTAATTATTTAAAATTAAAGTTAAAACCCTTCCCTGAGAAGGGTTTTTTTATGCATTTCGCATAAATTTAAGTAATAAATACTAAGACCTGATTATTTATTCGATTTTATTATGCGTGCATAATATATTTTTCTTAACTTTGAGAATCAACATTCGAAAATGAAGGAAAAGACAATAGATTATGTATTAAGGGCCACATGGATGGCGGTTTCTAAAATGTATAATGAAGAGGCCGGAAAGGCCGGAAGTACAATGTCTACCGGTTTTGCCCTTTTAAGTATCGACCCCGAAAGTGGTACCCCTTCTACCTCACTGGGCCCCAAGATGGGAATGGAAGCCACAAGCTTATCCAGAATCCTAAAGACTATGGAAGATAAGGGACTAATAGTTAGAAAAAAGAATCCAAAAGATGGGCGCAGCGTCCTTATCTATTTAACCGATTTTGGACAGGAAATGCGGGAATATTCTAAAAAAGTGGTATTGCGCTTTGATGAAGCGGTAAAAGAAAACGTTTCAGAAGAAGATCTAAAAACCTTCACAGAAGTTGCAAACACGATTTTGAATCTTATTTCTGAAAAGAAAATTTATAAAGAAGAAATTAAAATAAAATAGAGTAAAATAATATTATCTCAAAATCGAAACGTCATTACGAACGAAGTAAAGTAATCTCATAGTCGTTTATCAACAATTTGCAGATTGCTTCGTCCCTCGCAATGACGAATTTAGCAATTTGTGAAATAAAGTTCATGAATAATCGAAAACCTTATAGTAAAAACCAGAAAAAATTATGAAGAGAAGAATTAATAAAGTAGCGGTAATCGGCTCCGGAATTATGGGAAGCGGTATTGCCTGCCACTTCGCCAACATTGGCGTAGAAGTTCTTTTGCTGGATATTGTCCCGCGGGAACTCAACGAGAAAGAAAAGAAAAAAGGTCTTACTTTAGAAGATAAAGAGGTAAGAGACCGCCTGGTAAACGAATCTTTACAGTCGGCTTTAAAGTCTAAGCCCTCTCCTATTTATCATAAAGATTTTGCCAATCGCATAGAAACCGGAAATATGGAAGACGATATTTCTAAAGTTTCTGAAGCCGATTGGATTATCGAGGTAGTGGTAGAACGCCTGGATATTAAAAAACAGGTGTTTGATAATTTAGAAAAACACCGTAAAAAAGGAACGCTTATTTCTTCCAACACATCGGGAATTCCTATTCAGCAAATGAACGAAGGAAGAAGCGAGGATTTTCAGCAGCATTTCTGTGGAACCCACTTTTTTAACCCACCGCGCTACCTGAAATTATTCGAAATTATCCCAGGACCCGATACCAAACCGGAAGTGTTGGAGTTCCTGAATGAATATGGCGAAAAATTCCTCGGAAAGAAATCGGTAGTAGCAAAAGATACTCCCGCATTTATCGGAAACCGAATTGGTATTTTCAGCATTATGAGCCTTTTCCATATGATAAAAGATATGGATATGACCATTGAGGAAGTCGATAAACTTACCGGTCCCGTAATTGGCCGACAAAAATCGGCGACTTTCCGTACGGTAGATGTTGTTGGTTTAGATACTTTGGTACACGTGGCCAACGGCCTTCACAAAGGCGTACCAAACGATGAAGCCCACGACCTTTTTGCCCTGCCCGATTTTATCCAAACAATGATGGATAACGAATGGTACGGGAGCAAAAGCGGACAAGGTTTTTACAAGAAAATTAAGAATGAAGATGGTTCCAGCACGATTAAATCACTGGATCTGGAAACGATGGAATATCGTGACCAGAAAAAAGCTTCTTTCGCGACTTTAGAGGAAACTAAAAGTATAGATAATGTAGCCGATCGTTTTGAAGTTTTAATAAACGGAAAAGACAAAGCGGGTGAATTTTACCGCAAGAATTTTTCTGCACTTTTCGCTTATGTTTCTAATAGGATCCCTGAAATCTCCGATGAACTTTACAAAATTGATGACGGAGTAAAAGCCGGATTTGGTTGGGAGCACGGTCCGTTTCAAATTTGGGATGCCATTGGCGTGAAGAAAGGTATTGAAATGATGAAAGCCGAAGGTACAGAACCTGCGGCCTGGGTAAATGAAATGCTGGAAAACGGAAAAGAATCTTTCTATACAGTAAAAGAAGGCAATACCTATTTTTACGATATTCAGAAAAAAGATTACACAAAAATTCCAGGTCAGGATGCGTTTATCATTTTAGATAATATTCGTGAGTCAAAAGAGGTTTTCAGTAACAGCGGAGTTGTGGTTGAAGATCTTGGTGATGGAATCCTTAATGTTGAATTCCGAAGTAAAATGAACGCGATCGGCGGCGATGTACTGGATGGAATTAACAAAGCCATAGATATGGCCGAAAAAGATTACCAGGGATTAGTTGTTGCCAACAATGGGAAAAATTTCTCTGTGGGCGCCAATATCGGGATGATCTTTATGATGGCCGTAGAGCAGGAATACGAAGAGTTGAATATGGCGATTAAATATTTCCAGGATACGATGATGCGTATGCGTTACTCCTCCATTCCAACCGTAGCCGCACCACACTCTATGACGCTTGGTGGCGGGTGTGAACTTTCACTTCACGCCGATAAAGTTGTGGCAGCAGCCGAAACTTATATTGGTTTAGTTGAATTTGGTGTTGGGGTAATTCCCGGCGGTGGGGGTTCTAAAGAAATGACCGTTCGCGCAGCTGACACTTTTGAAAAAGATGATGTAGAACTGAACCGTTTAAGGGAACATTTCCTAACCATTGGGATGGCAAAAGTTTCTACCTCGGCCCACGAAGCTTTCGATTTGAATATTCTTCAGAAAGGAAAAGATATCGTAGTGATAAATCAGGAACGGCAACTCACCATCGCTAAGAAACACGCGTTGTTAATGGCCGAAAATGGTTATACAAAGCCAATTCACCGTACCGATATCAAAGTCCTCGGAAAACAGGCCTTAGGCGCATTCTTAGTAGGAACCGACCAGATGAATGCCGGAAAATACATTAGCGACCACGATAAGAAAATTGCCAACAAACTGGCTTATGTAATGGCCGGTGGTGATCTTTCAGAACCACAAATGGTAAGCGAACAATACCTTTTAGATCTGGAAAGAGAAGCATTTCTTTCCCTAACCGGAGAACGCAAAACCTTAGAACGCCTTCAGCATATGTTGAAGAAAGGGAAACCGCTAAGAAATTAGTAGTGAGTATTTAGTATAGAGTAGTGAGTAATCTAAAAATCAGAAATATGCACAAATTAAATGATTTAAAAATTTGGAATAAAGCAATGGATATTGCTGAAAAAACTTACCTACTCTCTGCTAATTTTCCAGCTGAAGAAAAGTTTGGTTTAACGAGTCAAATAAGAAGAAGTGCTGTTTCAGTTCCTTCTAATATTGCCGAAAGAGCCGGTAGAAATACCAAAGGAGAATTTAAAAATTTCTTAGGCATAGCAAGCGGATCTTCTTATGAACTTTATACTCAATTATTACTTTCTCATAGATTGAATTTGGTGGATCAAGAAAAAGTTGCACCAATTTTATCTGAAGTGATTGAGGTTCAAAAAATGAATTATGCATTAATGAAATCGTTAGCTGTTTGAGTTTTCTCAATACTCAATACTAACATCTAAATACTAAAAAATGAACAAAACAGCATACATAGTAAAAGCATACAGAACAGCCGTGGGGAAAGCTCCCCGGGGTGTGTTCAGGTTTAAGCGGCCCGATGATCTGGCGGCAGAAACCATAGAATATATGATGAAGCAATTACCCGATTTTGATAAAACAAGGATCGATGATGTAATTGTAGGAAACGCAATGCCCGAAGCCGAACAAGGTTTAAACGTTGGGCGTTTGATCTCATTAATGAGTTTGGATACCGATAAGGTTCCGGGGATGACGGTTAACCGTTATTGTGCCTCAGGATTGGAAACCATTGCGATTGCTTCGGCTAAGATCCAAAGCGGAATGGCCGATTGTATTATCGCCGGTGGGGCCGAAAGTATGAGTTACATCCCGATGGGCGGTTATAAACCGGTTCCCAATTATAAAACTGCCAAAGAAGGCAACGAAGATTATTACTGGGGCATGGGACTTACCGCGGAAGCCGTAGCCGAGAAATACAAAGTTTCAAGGGAAGACCAGGATGAATTTGCTTTTAATTCCCATCAAAAAGCATTGAAAGCACAAGAAGAAGATCGTTTTCAGGGTCAGATTGTACCGATAGATGTGGAAGAAACTTTTGTGGGAAAAGACGGAAAAAAACAAACCAAAACATATACGGTAAACAAAGATGAAGGTCCGCGTGCCGATACTTCTAAAGAAGCTTTAGGCAAACTAAGACCGGTTTTTGCTGAAGGTGGAAGTGTGACAGCTGGTAATTCCTCACAAATGAGTGATGGTGCTGCCTTTGTAATGGTAATGAGCGAAGAAATGGTCAAAGAATTAAACCTGGAACCTATCGCGAGAATGGTGAGTTATGCACCGGTTGGTGTAGATCCAAGAATTATGGGGATTGGTCCGGTTCACGCTATTCCAAAGGCTTTAAAACAAGCCGGATTGAAACAGGACGATATGCAACTTATTGAATTGAATGAAGCTTTTGCTTCACAATCACTGGCAGTAATAAGAGAACTCGGTTTAAATCCGGAGACCTTGAATCCTAATGGAGGCGCTATTTCTATGGGCCATCCGCTGGGCTGTACAGGAGCAAAACTTTCGGTGCAGATCTTTGATGAAATGCGCAAACGCAACCTTAAAGACAAATACGCAATGGTAACCATGTGCGTAGGAACCGGACAGGGAGCTGCTGGGGTTTACGAGTTTCTTAGTTAGATCCAAGAATTAAGAGTCAAGATACAAGACTATAACGAGAACTCCAGAGATGCAAAGGCACAATTTTAAAAAATTAAAAATTTGGAAAGAAGGAATGTTTCTTACTAGAGAAACTTATAAAATGGTTAGAAATTTTCCTGATTTTGAAAAATTTAATCTTGTGTCCCAATTAATAAGATGTGCGGTTTCTATTCCTTCAAATATTGCTGAGGGGACGAGCAAAAGAACCGATAAGCATTTTACCCAATATCTTGAAAATAGTCTCGGTTCGGCTTTTGAATGGGAAACACAATTAATAATTGCCTATTCAGAAGAACATATTTCAGAAGAAAAATTTAAAGCATTTGAATTAAAAATTCAGGAAATACAGAAAATGATATCAGGATTTATAGACGGATTAGAAAAGTCTTGAATCTTGAATCTTGTTTCCTGATTCTTATTTCAAAAAAAATAAAACAACAATATAAATAATGGAAAAATCAATTAAAGAAGATAAACTCCTCCGCGGTGGGCAATTCCTGGTAAAGGAAACCAAGGCGGAAGATATATTTACTCCGGAAGATTTTACGGAGGAGCAAAAAATGATGCGTGATTCGGTTAAGGAATTTGTTGATCGCGAGATCTGGCCGAAAAAGGAAGAATTCGAAAAGAAAAATTACGCACTTACTGAAGAAGTAATGGGCAAAGCCGGGGAACTTGGATTTCTTGGGGTAGCTGTGCCGGAAGAATACGACGGCCTTGGAATGGGCTTCGTTTCCACAATGCTGGTTTGCGATTATATTTCAGGAGCAACCGGTTCTATCGCTACCGCTTTTGGAGCACATACTGGAATTGGGACTTTGCCAATCCTGCTTTATGGAAATGAAGAACAACGCAAAAAGTATATTCCGAAGTTAGCTACCGGAGAGTGGTTTGGCGCTTACTGTCTTACCGAACCGGGAGCCGGAAGTGATGCCAATTCGGGTAAAACCAAAGCTGAGCTTACCGACGACAGAAAAAATTACAAGATAAACGGACAAAAAATGTGGATCTCCAATGCGGGGTTTGCAACTGTTTTTATTGTTTTTGCCCGAATTCAAGACGATAAAAATATTACCGGATTTATTGTAGAATACGATAAGGAAAATCCTAACGGAATTACTTTTGGCGAAGAAGAGAAGAAACTGGGAATCCACGCTTCCTCTACCCGTCAGGTATTTTTTAACGACACCGTGATACCTGCTGAAAATATGCTTTCAGAAAGAGGAAACGGATTTAAAATCGCCATGAATGCCCTAAACGTTGGACGAATTAAACTTGCCGCAGCTTCTCTTGAAGCTCAGCGAAGAGTAACCGATGTTGCTGTAAAATATGCGAATGACAGGGTTCAGTTTAAAACACCAATTGCAAAGTTTGGTGCCATAAAATTGAAACTTGCTGAAATGGCTACTTCAGCCTGGGTTGGTGAAGCAGCAAGTTACCGTGTAGCAAAGAATATTGAAGATCGAATCAATCTTCGTATGGAAGCCGGAGAATCGCATGCTGATGCTGAGTTAAAGACTTTTGAGGAATACGCAATAGAATGCTCAATTCTTAAAGTGGCTTGCTCTGAAGATGTTCAAAACTGTAGTGATGAAGGTATACAAGTTTTAGGTGGAATGGGCTTTTCAGCAGACACCCCTATGGAATCTGCCTGGAGAGATGCAAGAATTGCCAGGATTTATGAAGGTACTAACGAGATAAACCGAATGTTAGCCGTTGGAATGCTGATTAAAAAGGCGATGAAAGGTCACGTAGATCTTTTGGGCCCGGCACAGGCTGTTGGAGAAGAACTTACCGGAATCCCTTCTATGGATAAACCAGATTTTAATGAGTTATTCGCTGAAGAAAAGGATATGATCAAGAAACTGAAAAAAGTTTTTTTGATGGTAGCGGGAAGCGCAGTTCAGAAATTTGGTCAGGATCTGGAAGAACACCAGCAATTGCTTTTGGCTGCTTCAGATATTCTTATAGAAGCTTATATGGCTGAATCTGCTATTCTAAGAGCCGAAAAAAATGTAAAACGTTTTGGTGAAGATGCTCAAAAAGAGCAAATCGCAATGGCAAAATTATATTTATATCACGCTGTAGATACCGTAAACCAGAAAGCGAAAGAGGGAATTGCTTCTTTTGCCGAAGGTGATGAACAACGTATGATGCTAATGGGTCTAAAGCGTTTCACTAAATATGATAGAATGCCAAACGTAGTAGAATTAAGAAACACTATTGCTGAAAAACTGACTTCAGAAAATAAGTATTGTTTCTAAAATTTCTGATAAATCTGTTTTAAAAAGGCCGTCAAATTTAGACGGTCTTTTTTTATTCCCTATTTTTAGAATTATTCCACTCGTCAATTTCGAATTGATTTCAAATATAAAGTATGGAAAACCGTGTAAGATTGCTCTTTTTAGGTTTCAGTATATTCTTACTGCAAATTTCAGCTTTTGCTTTCCAACAGGATTCCACAAGCACTGAAGATGAACTTCCATCCACAGAAAAAATAGGTGATACTACTCAATCTGATTATCTACCCAATAGTTTAAAAGATTATAATGAAGCTTATTACCTCATAACCAGATTGAATAATCCTTTGGGTTTTCCGCCAAATAAATTCAATCTACAAACTCCGCAAGCTACGCTGGAACATTTTGTAATAAGTTGTAGAAATAAAAATTTCAAAGATGCTGCCTATGCCCTAAACCTTAATTTAATGCCTAACACTATAACCGAGAAAGAGGCAATTGATATGGCCAAGAAACTCTATTTTGTGATGGACCAACGGATAGCCATTAGCTGGGATGCCTTATCAGACCGTCCTGACGGACAAATAGATATTATGACCACAACTAATCAAGCGGTAGCGGGACAGCCTAGAAGAAGTGTTGTTTTTGGAGAAACACAGATAGAAAACCGGGATATAATTTTTAGAGTGCAAAGAGTGAAATATA
Organism: Salegentibacter tibetensis; assembly: GCF_020164485.1. Taxonomy (GTDB): domain Bacteria; phylum Bacteroidota; class Bacteroidia; order Flavobacteriales; family Flavobacteriaceae; genus Salegentibacter; species Salegentibacter tibetensis. The sequence continues at coordinate 83,770 of NZ_JAIQZA010000009.1, read as the reverse complement.
GAGATTATGGAGCTTTTTGGTTAATTTCTGCAAATACCGTTGAAAATACCGAAGAACTTTACCAGATTTACGGCCCAACATTTCTAGACCGATATATGCCAACCTGGTCACAAGTGCAAATTGGCTCCGTCCCTTTATGGAAGCCCGTTCTTACTTTTTTGCTGATGATAGTTTCCTATATTTTGGGAAGAGTTGTAATAATTTTAATAAGAAGAATTGCTAAAGCTTTTGATAAGCCCTTAATCCTGGATTTGTCTAAACGACTGGGTGTTCCCGCGGCTTTGGCTACCGGGGTTTTGTTTTTTTATATTAGTCTTAATAACCTTATTTCTTATTCCGGCGCTTTTTCCAGTACTGTTTACGCCATTCTACTAGCCATTGTTATTGCTTCAGGCACCTGGTTTTTTATGCGGATTTTAGATTTCTTTATGCGCTATGTTGCTGAAAATAAGATTGGCGATGTGACTTCAGAAGACAGTCACGAATCCCGCCAACTCTTAACATATTTATCCGTGGCCAGAAGAATTCTAACCTTTACTGTAGTGATTGTTGGTACAGCAGTTATTCTTTCACAATTCCGCTCTTTGGAAAAACTGGGTGTTTCTATGCTGGCTTCCGCGGGATTGGCCACCATAATTTTAGGTATTGCTGCCCAAAGCACTTTGGGAAATATTATTGCAGGAGTCCAAATTGCAATTACCAAACCTGCAAGAATTGGAGATACTGTTATAATTGATGATCGCTGGGGTTATGTAGAAGACATTAGGTTCACCTATATGATAGTGAGAACCTGGGACCTTAGAAGGTTGATTGTTCCTCTAAAAACAGTAATCTCAGATACTTTTGAAAATCTTTCAATAACGAGTCCGAATACTATTAATGAAATTGAACTCTATGTAGATTACCGTGTTGATGTAGAAAAACTTAGACTGAAATTTAAAGAATTACTTGAAAATTCTGAAGAATGGGACGAAGAACATCCTCCAATGCTACATGTTACCGACATGACCGAAAAATCCTTGAAACTAAGGGCAATTTGTAGTGCAAGGACGGGTGTTATCGCCTGGGAACTTCATTGCAAATTAAGGGAACAGATGGTTGCTTATATTAAGGAACTGGAAGAAGGTATATACTTTACACGCTCGCGAGTAGAATTAAAAGAGCCCCATTTTAAGGCAGAAAATCCTCAAAAGTCAAATAAATAAAATTGTTTATGACCTCAGACCCTTTAATGCTCAGATACATTCTCATTGGTGTAATTATCCTTCTAGTATGTTTTTTTATCGCCTTTTATATACTGAAGAAAATAGGAAAAGATCCAAAAAATATCCTACCAGGAAATTTCGCGCATAGGGTTTGGGTGCCATTATTAATATTCCTGGCTGCTTTAATTTTGAAAGTTGCATTATTAAGCAAGATTTTTAGATATGAATACACCTATGATCTTCTTCAACCATTAAGTACCCTGGCAATAATTCTAAGCGCTACGTGGTTAATTATTCTCACTCTTAAAATTCTCAAGACCCATGTGCTGAAGCGTTATGATGTAAATACTTCGGATAACTTAAAGGCCAGAAAAATTTATACACAGTTTAATATCCTGGAGAATACTATCATTTTCATTATTGTGATTTTGGCTATTGGAATTGCATTAATGAGCTTTGATAGTATACGTTCTGTTGGGGTAAGCGTTTTAACTTCAGCAGGGATTGCAGGAATTATTATAGGTTTTTCTGCGCAAAAAGCTATTGGAACTTTACTTGCGGGAATACAAATTGCATTTACACAACCTATAAGATTACAGGATGCAGTAATTGTGGAAAACGAATGGGGTTGGATTGAAGAGATCACCCTTACTTACGTTGTGATAAAAATATGGGATAAAAGAAGATTGGTAGTTCCCTCTACTTATTTTATAGAAACCCCTTTTCAAAACTGGACTAAAAATTCTGCTGATCTTTTAGGAACTGTATTCATTTACACCGATTATACCGTTCCGGTAGATAAAATTAGGGAAGAACTGGACAGATTACTTGAAATCACTCCACTTTGGGATAAACAAGCCAAAGTAGTTCAGGTGACCGATGCAACCGACAGGTCTATGGAAATAAGGGTTTTGGTAAGTGCGAAAGATTCCCCCACAGCTTTTGATTTACGCGTATTTATTAGGGAGAAACTCATAGATTTCCTCAAAGAGAATTATCCGGAGAGTCTCCCTAAAAGCCGCGTACAAATCAATAAAGATGATGATAAGCAGTCGAATTTTTAAAACTCGCTAAGCCAGGTTTCTTCAGAGCTAGTTCCCATACTAAAATTAGCGGCGGTTTCTATTAACGCCAAATGAGAATAAGCCTGCGGAAAATTACCCAGTAACCTTTTGGTTTCAAAATCTATATCCTCACTAAACAAGCCTAAATGATTACTATACGAAAGCAACTGATCGAACATCTGTTTTGCTTTCTTCTTCTCACCTATTTTGAACAAGCTGTCTATAAGCCAAAACGTACAAATAGTAAAAGAAGAACTTGGTTCTCCAAAGTCGTCTTTATTTTTATAGCGATACATCAGTCCGTCTTTGCATAATTCCCTTTCAGTGGCTTGAACCGTACTTACAAAACGTGGATCTTTAGCCTCAATAAACCCATATTGCTCCATCAATAAAGTTGAAGCATCCAGGTCTTTAGATCCGTAATATTGGGTATAAGCCTGAACTTCCTCATTCCAGCCATTATTATAAATATCGTTGTAAATTTCGGCGCGTAAAGATTTCCAATGAGTATCGTTTATTCCCATTCTTAATACTTCCCCGATCTTTATCGCACGATCTATTGCTACCCAACACAGGAGTTTTGAAAATACAAAATGCCGGTCTTCGGTACGTAATTCCCATATTCCTTTATCTGGTTTTTGCCAGTTTTCTTCTACAATTTTGACAATTCCTCGCACTACGGTCCAGAGTTCTTCAGAATTTTCCAAAGAAGTTTCAAATTGGTTGAATTGCTGATAGATCACCTCCATCAAAATTCCGTAGATATCGTTTTGCTTTTGGATATAAGCAGCATTTCCAGTCCTTACAGGATGGGAATCTTTATAACCAGATAAGTGATCCAGGATATGTTCGGTAAGCTCCTTCTCCCCGTCAATTCCGTACATAATCTGGATTTTCTCATCTTTATCAGGAATAATATCAATGATAAATTGAAGAAAATCTTTAGCCGATTTTATATGACCAAGACCCGCCATCACCTTAATTACCATTGAAGCATCGCGAATCCAGCAAAAACGATAATCCCAGTTGCGTTCTTCCCCAATAGTTTCAGGCAAAGAAGTTGTTGCCGCTGCTAAAACTGCACCCGATTTCTTGTAACTAAGACATTTTAAAACCAAAGCGCTACGCATTATTTCGTTTTCATAATGGGTGTAACGAGTAGTCTTCGCGCTCCAATTCATCCAATAGGTCTTAGTACGCTGAAATTTTAAATAAGAGCGATCTAAAGATTGAGTGATGAGCTTTTCGTGATAACCAAGCAGAAAATAAGCGTTTCCGGTTAATTCAATTTCATTTTGCTCTAAAACGTCATTTAGGTCTAAATTAGAGTAAAGAAAAAGTGAATCGTATTTACCTTCTTTGGTATAACTTTTTATATAATTTCCTTTATGGTCATTATATGTTTTTTCCCTTGCAAAATCTAAACGGGGATCATACTTCACCTTAAACTTAGGTTTTCCGCTAATTAAACGTATAAATCTAATCACATCTGGCGGAGCGTAGTAAGTACCATCTTCCCGCTGGTAACGTGGCATAAAGTCTATGACCTGAAAGGAATTTTCACCGTCGGTAAATTCAGTATTTAAAATGTTGGTTTCCCAAAGATATTCCTGGGTGATTTTATAGGAATCATCTAAAATAAATTCAAAACTTCCACCGCGTTTTTCATCCAGGAGTTTTGCAAAAACAGCCGCCGAAGCAAAATTTGGTAAACAACACCATTCAAGTGAACCTGTTTTTGAAATTAACGCAGCACTTTTGCAATTCCCTATAATTCCGTAATCTAAATTATCCATATACTCTAAAAATTCTTTAAAAAAACTTGTCGTGTTAAATGATTTTCGGAAATTTAATAAAAATCAATATCGAAACAACAGCATTCACATATAATTATGAGTAAGACAATAATAATTTCCAACCGATTACCATTACAAATTAGCTTAGAAGATAACAACCTGGAAGTCACGCCAAGCGTAGGCGGACTCGCAACTGGCTTAAAATCATTCCATAAGGATGGTGATAGTATCTGGATTGGTTGGAGCGGTCTTACCGAAGAGGAGATCCCTGAAAATCTTTTAGAAGATGTTAAAGAAAAAGCCCGCAAAGAAGCTTGTGTTGCTGTAAATCTTAGCGAAGATGAAATTGAAGGATTTTATTACGGGTTTAGTAACCGTACCATCTGGCCGCTTTTCCATTATTTTATGGAATATACCGAAGCCGATAAAAACCACTGGGAAACCTATAAAAGCGTAAATAAAAAATATGCCGAGGAAGTCCTGAAACATTATAAAGATGGAGATCATATTTGGGTGCACGATTATCAATTGCTGTTAGTACCCAATATGATTAGGGAACAACAACCTGATGCAATTATCGGTTTCTTTAATCATATTCCGTTTCCTTCTTACGAAGTTTTTAGAACCTTACCCTGGCGTGATGAAGTTTTAAAAGGAGTGCTTGGTGCCGATTTGATTGGTTTTCACACCTACGATTATGAAAGGCATTTTTTAAGTTCAGTAAGCCGTATTTTACGCCATCAGGTAAATTTCAACGAAATCACACTTCCGGAGAGAATCGTAAAAGTAGATTCTTTTCCAATGGGAATAGATTATAATAAATTTGAAAATGCTGCACTGAACCATCATAAAAACACCGAAGAACAGCGTACCGAATTACAACGAAGATTAGACCATCATTCTAATGAAACACCTGAAGCTAAACTTATATTAAGTATAGACCGTTTAGATTACACCAAAGGTATCGCAAACAGGATTCGTGCTTTTGAATATTTCCTTGACAAACATCCGGAGTTTATTGAAAAAGTAAGATTAGTGATGCTTGCCGTTCCATCAAGGTCTAATGTTCCCCAGTACAAACGTCTAAAGCGGGAAATAGATGAACTGGTAGGTAGAATTAACGGAAAATTCTCTACCGTGAGCTGGACGCCTATCTGGTATTTTTACCGTTCCATGCCTTTTGAAAACTTAATTGATCTGTATACAAGCTGTGATATTGCCTTATTAACTCCAATTAGGGACGGAATGAACCTCGTTGCCAAAGAATTTGTGGCCACCCGAGTAAACCAAACCGGGGTACTTATTTTAAGCGAAATGGCCGGTGCAGCACACGAAATGAATGAGGCGCTAATTATTAATCCTAATAATTTTGAACAAATTTCAGAAGCTTTAATTCAGGCTATAGAAATGCCGGAAGAAGAGCAACAACAACGCAATAAAACGCTTCAAAAGCGATTGAAACGCTATAGTGTTGAAAAATGGGCGAGCGATTTTATGCAAGCACTAAAAGATACCAGCCAGGGTCGTGATGCTTTTAAAGCGACACGGGTTTCTTCTAAAGTTTCAGATGATATTCTGGAGAAATTTAAAAACGCAAAGAACAGGATTCTATTCCTTGATTACGACGGTACGCTTGTAAACTTTACCGATAAACCTGAAAAAGCAAAACCGGACCAGGAATTAATAGATCTGGTCCATAAATTAAACCAGTCTGAAAACACCAATGTGATATTGATTAGCGGGAGAGATAAAGACACGCTTGGTACCTGGTGGAAAGAAATTCCCGTTGAACTTATTTCTGAACACGGAGTTTGGATGCGCCAGAAAAACAGCGAATGGGAACTTTCAGAAAATGTGAATAACGACTGGATGAGTGCAGTGCGTCCTGTAATTGAAACTTTTGTAGACAGAACCCCCGGTACTTTTATTGAAGATAAAAACTATTCCCTGGCCTGGCATTATAGAAAAGCCGATCCAGAACTTGGTGAAATTAGAGCTAACGAGCTTTCTAATGTTTTAAAAGAATTAATTTCCAATCGCGGCCTTAGTGTTTTAGAAGGAAATAAAGTATTGGAAATAAAAAGTAGCGGGGTGAATAAGGGAAAAGCTTCTAATAAAAAATTAGTAGGCAAAGATTACGATTTCATTTTTGCAATTGGAGACGATTGGACAGATGAATACATGTTTGAAGAACTCCCCGAAGAATCTTATACTGTTAAAGTTGGAATGAAAAAAACCAGTGCACGTTACTACGTAGAAGACACTTCTAAAGTAAGGGATATTCTTAATAAATTCGCTAACAATTCTTAAGGCTTAAAACTGTTAAAATCCTTTACATTTTTTTTAAAAGTTTATGCTTAACTTAACTACAAAAATATTGCAAACGTTCGATTATACTTTAATTTTACACTGAATTAAAATACGAACCAAAACTTAAAACTTAGATCGATGAAATCAGGAAAAATGTTATTAGGATTAATATCAGGAGCAGCTGCAGGAGCAGCATTAGGATTATTATTTGCTCCTAAAAAAGGTGCAGATACAAGAAAGGCGATTTCAGATTCAAGCAATGAAGCTATACAAGGAACAAAAGGGAAATTTAACGAATTCTCTGACTCTTTAAGCCACAAAGTTGATACTTTAAAAAATAAGACGAAAGCCAGTCTTACAAACGCTGAGAAAAAAGTAAACGAAGCAAAAGCTGAAATTCATGATATGAAAAAAAGCTAGATTGTAGTTAATTAGAATACAATACAGAATCCCGGCAACTTTGTCGGGATTTTTTTGTTTTATAATCCTGCAAAAAAAAATATTTAATTGTGATATCACGTAAACTTTGGGTATTTTAGAAGCCTAAAATAATATTATTATATGATTAAAAATTTACCAACTCTTGCCTTGCTCCTTTTTACAGGATTAGTTTTTCAACAAACAAATGCCCAAACAGACCAGCGTATTTATGAAATAATAGATAAGGTTTCAGCTGATAGAATTGAGGCCGATATTAGAAAACTTGCCGGTTTTGGCACCAGGAACACTTTTAGCGACACCGTTTCTGATACCCGCGGAATTGGCGCAGCTCGAAGATGGATAAAATCTGAATTCGATGATATTTCCAGCAATTGTGATAATTGTCTGGATGTTTTTTATCAAAAAGACTTTGTAACTACCGAAGACGGAGAACGAATCCCCCACGATGCCTGGGTGGTGAACGTTGTAGCAGTTCAAAAAGGAACAAAATACCCAAACCGCTACATAATAATGAGCGGCGATATAGATTCCCGCGCAAGTAATACTATGGATTTTGAAACCGATGCTCCCGGAGCAAACGATAATGCCAGTGGAATGGCCGGCGCTATAGAAGCTGCCAGGGTTTTGTCTCAGTATGAATTTGAAAGCAGTGTTGTGTACGTTGGACTTTCCGGTGAGGAACAGGGTCTCTTCGGCGGTAAAGGACTTGCCGAGTATGCCAAAGAAAACAATTGGGAGATCATTGGAATTTTAAATAACGATATGATAGGGAATATTGAAGGTGTAGATGGTGTGATTGATAATCGCACATTCAGAATATTTTCTGAACCCGTTCCTCCAAATGAAACCGAAAGGGAACGAAACATGCGTAGGTTTTACGGGGGTGAAGTAGACGGAATTTCCCGTCAGTTAGCCCGATATGTTAATAAAACTACAGAAACCTATATGCCTGAAATGAACCCAATGATGATCTACCGTTTAGACAGGTTTGGTCGTGGTGGCCACCACCGCCCATTTAATGACCTGGGCTTTGCTGGAATAAGGATTATGGAAGCACACGAAAATTATAATCGCCAACATCAGGATATAAGAACCGAAGACGGTATTGAATATGGCGATGTTGTAGAAGGCGTAAATTTCGATTATGCCAAAAAACTTACTGCTGTAAACGCAATCAATATGGCCAGTCTGGCCTGGGCGCCCCCAGCACCTAAAAATGTTGCCATAGGTGGGATTGTGGAACCTTCAGCAAAATTAAGATGGGAAAAAGTTGAAGGCGATATTGCCGGTTATAAAATTTACTGGAGAGAAACTACTGAAGCGCAATGGCAATATTCCCGCTTTGTAGGTGATGTAAATGAATTTACTCTGGACGGAATTGTCATAGACAACTTCTTTTTCGGTGTTGCAGCCGTTGGAAAAGATGGCCACGAAAGTGTAGTGGTTTTTCCTTCAGGAGTTTTCAGATAGGTTATTGAAAGAATCTTCAATTGAAATTTCATAAATATGAAAAATTTAAACCACCTACCGATACTGTTTTTATTTGCTTTCTGTCTTTTTTCCTGCGGAAATAAAAAGAATAAAAAAGAAGAAACCAGCGAGCAGTCCCAGGTAGCAACAGATACCACAGTAACTCAAAAAACTGAAGCCGAGGAACTTTCAGATTCACCACGACATCACGAATGGGTTACTTTATCCCACGGGGAAAGGGAATTTCAGGCATTTGTTGCTTATCCCGAAACTGATGAGGCCACAAAATCTGTGATCGTAATTCACGAAAATCGTGGTTTAAACGATTGGGCAAGATTATTTACCGATAAACTGGCAGAAGCCGGTTATTTAGTAATTGCCCCAGATTTGATCTCAAATACACAGGGAAAACGCCGCACCACCGATTTTGACAATCCGGATTCTGCCAGGGACGCCATTTATGCTTTAGATCCCGAACAGGTTACCGCCGATCTTGATGCTGCTTTTAATTATATTAAAAACGATTCAGCTTCTACTGGAGAAGTTGCAGTCGTTGGCTTTTGCTGGGGTGGTTCGCAAACTTTTAGGTATGCTACCAATAATGAGGGAATCTCTTCTGCGCACGTATTCTACGGGACCGGCCCTGGGGACCCTGAAGCTATCTCAAATATTTCGGCTCCTGTTTATGGCTATTACGGAGGCGATGACAATAGAGTAAATTCTACGATTGAAGCGAGTGAAAAAATGATGGAGGAAGCGGGGAAAATTTACGAACATGAAATATACGACGGAGCCGGCCACGCTTTTATGCGTAGCGGTCACCAACCCGATGCTGAAAAAGCAAATAAAGAGGCTCACGATAAAGCCTGGAATCGATTACTGGAACTTCTATAAAATTTTTGTTTCATTCAAAACAAACCCTATATGAAAAGAATATTACTTCTGCTTTTACTTACAAGCCAAAGTTTTGTGGCCCAAGACAAGACAAATCTCGAATTGATAGATATCTATGACCTGGAATATGTTTCTGATCCTCAAATTTCACCTGATGGAAAACAGGTAATCTATGTTAGAAACTTTAAAGATATTATGACAGATAAAAATTTGTCTAATCTTTGGATTGCCGATTTTGATGGATCGAAAAACAGGCCGCTGACAACAGGAAAAAACAGGGATTTTAATCCTATTTGGTCTCCCGATGGCAGCAAGGTCCTTTTTAAATCTAATATGGATGGAGAAATGAAGCTTTATTTGATGTGGATGGATACAAAGCAGAAGATGATACTTAGTGATGCCAAAGAGTCTCCCGGGGATATCTCCTGGAGTCCCGACGGAGAACAAATCGTATTCACCAAATTTGTTCCCTCAGAAAAAGCATCTATAATTAAACTTCCAGAAAAACCTGAAGGAGCAGAATGGAACGATGGTCCAAAATACATTTCAGAAATGAATTATCGTGGTGATGGCTCAGGTTATTTGAAAAGCGGCAGTTCGCAGATTTTTGTAATCTCCACCAACGGAGGAACTCCCAGACAAATTACCAGTTCTGAATTTGATTATGAAAAACCGGTTTGGGGAAAAGATGGTAAGACGATATATTTTTCATCAAACATGCACGACGACCGTGAACTTGATCCCTTGAATTCTGAAATATATAAAATGGATATTTCAACGGGAAAACTTACAGCTCTTACAGATAGACAGGGTCCAGATTCTAAGCCTATTGTTTCCCCCAATGGAGATAAATTAGCTTACTTAGGATTTGATGATAAATTACAGGGTTATCAGCTAAATAACCTTTATATAATGAATACAGATGGCACCGATAAAACCTTGATTTCTTCAGGGTTTGACAGGGATATCAATGGCATCCAATGGGGAAAGAATTCTAAAGAGATCTATTTTTTTTATGATGATCAGGGAAGTACTAAACTTGCAAAAATTGATCTTTCAGGTAAAGTTTCTGATCTAACTGCAGATTTAGGTGGGCTTTCTCAAGGAAGACCTTATAATGCAGCATCTTTCAGCCTTGCCTCAAATGGAAATTACGCTTTCACATCAGGCAAAGAGGCAATGCCTGCAGAACTGGCCGTGGGAAGTAAAGGAAATACAAGGGTAATTACCAACGTTAATGAAGATCTATTTTCATTTAAAAATTTAGGAAATGTAGAAGAGATAAGATGGGAGTCATCTTTTGACCAAAGAGAAATGCAGGGGTGGATAGTTACCCCTCCCAATTTTGACCCTTCCAAAAAATATCCCATGATTCTTGAGATTCATGGAGGCCCTTTTGCCAGTTATGGTAATGTTTTTGCTGCAGAAATACAGTTGATGGCAGCTGCAGGATATGTTGTGTTATATACTAATCCCAGAGGAAGTTCAGGTTATGGAGAGGAATTTGGTAACTTGATTCATCATGATTATCCAAATAATGACTACGATGATTTAATGTCTGGAGTAGATGCACTAATTAAAAAGGGGTACATAGATGAAGAAAAACTTTTTGTTACCGGCGGTAGCGGAGGCGGAGTTTTAACAGCCTGGATAGTTGGAAAAACAGACCGTTTTAAAGCAGCCGTTGTAGCAAAACCGGTTATAAACTGGTACAGTTTTGTCCTGTATGCAGATAATCCCGGATATTTTTATAAGTATTGGTTCGGCAAAAAGCCATGGGAAGATCCGGAAAATTATTTAAAAAGATCTCCTTTAACCTATGTTGCCAATGTAAAAACCCCAACTATGTTATTAACGGGAGAAGAGGATTACCGTACACCAATTGCTGAATCTGAGCAGTTTTATGCGGCACTAAAAATTGAAGGTGTAGAGACCGCAATGGTTAGAATTCCGGGAGCATCGCATGGGATAGCAAGTACCCCCAGCAATTTAATGGCTAAAATTGCTTCCATTCTGGCCTGGTTTGAAAAATATAAAGAAAAATAAATTTTTAAGTAGTCAATATTGAAATCCGGAAACCTCTTCGTTTCCGGATTTCGTTTTTTATATAAACAAATATCATCTTCCCATTTCCCTGGACATCTCATTAATATTTTCAGCAGATAGTACAACCTTTTTATAAGTCACCCACCGTTAACAAGGCTTTATAAAAGGCAAAAAAATAGCGACAACATACACCAATTTCTTTCTTTTTTTTATAAATTCACTATATAAATAATAATTTTTTATAATAAATATTTATTTTTTAATTGTTATTTAACTTTTATTTAGCCAATTATTAATAGTGATAGGTGAGCACAAAGTGTAATTTCAACTAGTTAAACTATACTAATTAAAAACCAAAAAATTATGGCAGAAATAAAGATTGAAAAGAAAAAACCCATTTGGCCCTGGGTTCTCGTTGGATTAATAATCCTCGCGGTTATATTATACTTTGTAATCGCCGATAACGAGGATGATGATGATTTTAGTGAAGAGGAAAATACCGAACAGGTTGCTACACCTATGGAAACTGACGATGAGGATGATTTTGAAACTGCAACCTGGGAAGAGGATAACCTTTCTGGAGATGAAAGCGTTTCAAAATATCTGACACATATTGGTGACCAGGAGAAAATGGGAATAGACCACGAATATAGTAGCGAAGCGCTAATATATCTTATCAATGCTCTCGAAAACAGAGCAGAAGAGGCTAACATAAATACTCAGGTCGAAATTCAGGAATTAAAAAATAATGTAAGAGACATTAAAGAGAATCCAGATTCTCTTACCCATGCGAATACGATTAACGATGTGGGAACAAAAATAGTTGACTTGATGGAAAAAATGCAGAATGAAAAATTTCCAGATATCTCACAAGATGTTCAGGAAGTAAGAATGGCATTACAAAATATAGAGCCATCAACCCCCACGCTTGATCAAAAGGATGCAGTGAATTCTTTTTATAAAGAAGCAGGTGATGTATTGGAGAAAATGAAAATGAGCTAATAAAAAAATAAAAAGATCATGGCAAATAATGATGATAACAATAAAAGGAATACGGATAAAAATTTGTTCTATTTAAATGAACTTTCAGATTATAAAGTTTCAAGTGATGATCCAGATGTTCGAGGCTGGGAAGTAAAAGATGCTGACGACCGTGTGATAGGAAAAGTAGAAAATCTTCTCGTAAATAAAAATACAGAACGCGTTGTTTACCTGGATGTAGAAGTTGACAAAAGTATAATTGAAGCAAAACACGATCCCTACAGGTCTGGTTCAAGCGAAGGGGTTCATGAATTTATGAATAAAGATGGTGAAGACCATATCATAATCCCTATTGGTCTGGTAAAATTAAACGATGACAACAAGTTTGTTTATACAGACAAAGTCAACCACAAAACTTTTGCCCAGACTAAAAGAATGAAGAAAGGCTCTAATGTAAACAGGGAATATGAAAAAGTTGTCTTGGAATCTTATAATCGGGATACTAATTCCTCCAGTGATCGTAACAAAACCTCCAAAGACAAGAACGCAGTTACGAGTGAACGCTACAAAACCTCAACAGAGACAAAGGCAGATCCAGGTGATCGCAATAAAGCCTCAAAAGACAAGAAGGCAGATACAGGTGAACACAACAAAACTCCAAAAGACAAAAACGCTGTTACAGGTGATCGCAACAAAGGCGAAGACAGGCAAAAAAAATTGGCTGAAGATACCGCACCTGAAAAACGTAACCAACGGGATAAAGATATCGGAGACTCAGATGTTTCACATACCGGCGCTACAAGTCATAATAAAGATAGTGAAAGAGGTCAAATCAAAGATGATTTTAATCCTAAAAATACTGAAAAAACAAGTTTCTCGAGCGACAGCGATAGAGATTCCAATCCTAAGAATTCAGGATCAGAAAAAAGCGGTACCTCAAAAAGAGACAGAGAAAATAATAATGAAGAAGACTTCTATAACAAAAAGGAATTCGATGATAAAAATTTTCGAAAAAAGAAGTAATTATCAAAGAGGCAGTCAAAAAGTGTTGTGGTTTATCCAACAAATTACTTTTAAAATATCTTTTTAAAAAAGGGCATTCTAAGTGGATGTCCTTTTGCTTATGACCTATTAACAATTGTTTGTGGTAACCTTAGCAATATTAAAAAACATTATTGATTATTTTTAATACACTAACCAATCAAACAATATTATGGCAGAGATTAAAGTTGAAAAGAAAAAACCAATTTGGCCGTGGATTCTTTTAATAGCAATCATCATTCTTGGAATATTATTTTACGTATTCGCTTATGATGACAACAATGACGATGTGGATGACATTGATGATACCGATGATACCGATGATATTGAGGAGCTAAATGATACTTCAGCCATCAATTTTATGGGAAAAGATAAAATAAGCTTTTTTACCAACAAAGAATTGATTTCATAACAAAAAAACTAAGCATTATGAGTAAACCAGATATCAAGAATAAAAATTTAATTTATTTAAGTGAATTGAAAGACTATAAAATTGCAGGAGGTTATCCCGATATTCGGGGTTGGGTAGTAAGAGATGCCGATAAACGTGTAGTAGGAAAAGTTGATAATTTATTAATCAATAAAAATCTTGACCGCGTAGTTTATGTGGATGTGGAAGTAGATCAAACAATTATAGATTCACGTCATGACCCTTACGGAAAACCTGCAGATCCTGAAATAAAAGAATTTGTAAACAAGGATGGGCAAAATCACGTGATTGTTCCTATAGGGCTGGTAGAGCTGGAAGAGGATGAAAAATATATCTATACTTCCAGAATAACCCACCAAACCTTTGCTGAAACAAAACGAATCGAAAGAGGTGCTGATCTGGACAGGCAATATGAAGAAACAGTATTAAGCTCTTATAATCGCCCGTCCCCTGCCGAAAGAGAAGATGAACATATTAAACGCCGTAAGGAAGAAGAATATGCCGATAAATCTATTTCCAGACGAAATGATGAGACAAATATTATAGACGATGAGAATTATGATACGGAACGTCGTAATAAAGAGCACTATTCTGATGACGAGTTTTATGACCGGGAAGAGTTTGACGGAGCAAATTTTAGGAAAAGGGATTAGAAGTCTTAAGCTAAAAGAGGCGTCTGAAAAGTTTTTTAAATCGTCATTCTGAGACCCGTGATAAAAAAATTACCTAGCGGAGGAAAATGACGTTTTCGAGCAAAGCGAGTTTTAAACTCCGTGTGTGAGTGTAGAAAATCAGCAGCGTTAATAATTTTTGAAGCCCTGGAAAAAATTTAGCTGCTGATTTGCGATTTTTTGGCCCTGTTGCCAAAAAAACACCTCCACATAGGACGCCCTTTTTTGTTTCGTTTTAATTGTATCCGACGAACGGAGTGAGAGGAATACACACAAAAAATGAAACTTCCATACCAGTTAAGTTTCATTTTGAATTATAAAAACAAGCCTGAATAACAGGATTTTAAAAATACGTCAATGGTAATTTATTTCAGAATCTAAAATTCTGATAATTAAACATATTAGAGGCTGAAACAAGTTCAGCTTGACGAAACCAGATTTTTTTAGACGGCCTCTTTTAGTTAGTCAACTAAAGAAAGTTGAACCCGCTTTTTTTCTTCATCAACTGAAAGAACGGTAACCTCCAGTTCCTGATTTAGCTTTACAACAGAGTTTACATCACTAATAAATTCATTGGCGAGTTTAGAGATATGGATGAGACCGCTTTCTTTGATTCCTATATCAACAAAACAGCCAAAATTGGTGATATTGTTTACTATTCCGGGGAGTTTCATACCCGGCTTTAGATCACCGATGGTTTTTACAAAAGGATCAAAACTAAATGGTTTTTTCTTTGCCCTGGGATCGGCGCCCGGTTTTTTTAATTCCTCTAAAATATCTTTTAAACTCGGCAAACCAAGACTTCCGGAAATATATTCTTCCGGTTTTATTTTTTTGAGAACTTCTGTATTTCCAATAAGTTCTTCCGGTTTTAAAGCATTATTTTTAGCCATTTTTTCTACTACAAAATAACTTTCAGGATGCACTGCAGAATTATCTAATGGGTTTTTGGCATTTCTAATTCGTAAGAATCCGGCAGATTGCTCAAAGGCTTTTTCTCCCAGACGTGTTACTTTCAGTAATTCTTTTCGGCTTGCAAAACGTTTATTTTCCTTTCTATAGTCCAGGATATTTTGTGCCAATCCCGGACCTATTCCGGAGACATAAGCCAGTAATTCCTTACTTGCGGTATTTAAGTTTACGCCTATTTTATTCACACAACGCATTACTACCACATCCAGTTTTTCCTTTAATTTGGTTTGATCTACCTCGTGCTGGTACTGCCCTACTCCTATTGATTTTGGATCTATTTTTACCAGTTCTGCCAGCGGGTCACTCAATCTTCTGCCAATAGAAACCGCACCACGCACAGTTACATCATAATTAGGAAATTCATCCCTGGCAATTTTAGAGGCGGAATACACCGAAGCACCTGCTTCATTTACCGTAAAAACCGATACTTCTTTCGGCAAATAAACATTTTTAATAAACTGCTCAGTTTCCCTCGCAGCGGTTCCATTTCCTATTGCAATGGCTTCAATTTTATAAGCATTTACCAGGCTTTTAATTTTTGCGGAAGCCGCATCTGTTTTCTTCTGCGGCGGGTGAGGAAATATCGCCTCGTTATGCAACAAATTTCCCTGCTCATCTAAACAAACCAATTTACAACCCGATTTAAAGCCCGGATCTAGTGAGAGAATACGTTTGCTGCCTAAAGGAGCTTCCATCAGTAACTGTTCAAGGTTTGAGGCGAATACGGCTATGGCATCTTCATCGGCTTTATCTTTGGCTTCATTTAGAAATTCTGTTGCGAAAGATTTTTTTAGCAATCGGGTAAAAGCATCCTCAATGGCTTCTTTTACATATTTTATTCCGGAAAAACCAGGGTTTTTAATTACCGCTTTCTCTATAAGGTTTAGTGCCTCAGATTTTTCAACTTCAATTTTCAGCTTAATTATTCCTAATTTTTCGGCACGGTGAATGGCTAAAAACCTGTGTGAAGGAATTCTTTTAAGCGGTTCTTCCCATTTTTCAAACTGTGTGAATTTTGAAGCTTCCGGATGCTCTTCTTCTGTTTTTATCCATTTTGTGATTAGCTGCGCTTTTCTCGCATATAATTTCCTAAGGGAATTTCTAACATAAGTATTTTCATTGATCCATTCAGCAATAATATGGCCTGCACCGGTAAATGCTTCTTCTTTGGTTTTTACCTTATCCGAAAGAAATTGTTTTGCTGACTGCTCAATATTTGGCGTATTCTGTGCCATTAAAATTTTAGCAAGGGGTTCTAAACCGGCTTCCCGGGCAGAATCAGCTTTTGTCTTTCTTTTCTTTTTATAGGGTAGATAAAGATCTTCAACTTCAGTTAAAGTTGTTGCTTTTTCAATTTTTTCAGCTAAAGTTTCCGTTAGCTCATTTTGCGCTTTTATGGCTTTAATAATTGCCGTTTTTCGCTTTTCCAGCTCATTAAAAGAATTAAGCAGCAGCGCGATCTTTTCGACTGCGACTTCATCTAAATTCCCGGTGGCTTCCTTACGGTAGCGGGAAATAAAGGGTATCGTAGCATCGGCTTCTAATAGCGTGATGGTATTATGTATGCTTTTGGCGGGCAATTGCGCCCTGGATTGTATATAGTTCTGTACGTTCAATTATTGGAATTTCAGATTAATTTAATTTCACTTTAGCTTCAGCTTAATAAAAAGCTCGCCTGTTAGGTAGATTTCAGCAAATATAAGGTTCAAAAACCTCAAATAATCCCTTCATCCCGGGAATGTTTTATAGCCTTGTTGCTATGTTTAAAGTAACAAACACTTACGCCCAGGCTTTCTATGTTTCTGAGGATTTTAGTGATTTCAGGTTTTTGTCTATTTCCTGTCTGCCTAATATAAACGGCTTTTAAGCTCTTCGGGAAAATCTTGCAAATTCGCTCGTAAATATGTGCATCTTTTTGCGAATCGTCCCCTAGTAGTACATATGGAATATTGGGATAGAAAGAGATAATGTCCTTTATCTTTTCAAATTTATGATCGTGGCTCCCGCGACCGGTAAAGAGAAAATCTGAAATCCCGGTTTTGATCTTCTTAAGTTTAATTACTGCTTTCGGTAATTCGTGAATTTTAGCGAATTCATTAATGAATTCATATAAATTCCACTCGCTGCTGGAAACATAGAAAAAGGAATTTGAGGCTTGTTGAGAATCCTGTCCGGCACTGCTCAATTCTTTGTAATGCTCTACCACATCATCAAAAATCTTGCGTCTGTGGATGTTTCTTGAAAGCATTACATAAAGCTTTCTAAATACACTATTGCTGTGGGAAATAAGAAAAGTATCGTCAATATCTGAAATTATTCCGTATTTGGAAGGGTGCGGTTTTAATAACTCCCCCTTTTCTATCATCCCGAAATTCTTAATATTGCAACTTACTTCATATTCGTGCCAGCCACTTTCTAATTTTTCCGAAAACGGGATTGTAAACCTAAAATAACCATCGTCTAAAGTTTTAGTAGTAACCTCTGTATTTTGAAATTTCAGGGTGATCTCCCTGTTTTTTAAAGGACTAATTCGAAACATGTGAATAATTGCCACCGCATGCTTCAGCCCTTTTCTATCTAATCTATATTTATCTGGTGCCCAGGATTTAAATAAATGGCCGTATACATTAAGTTCCTGGTTATTTACATAACCACGATAGAGTTTTAGGTCTAATTTCAAAATTTTAGATTTTTATTGAATTTTTCTTATTCCAAAATAATTAAATTTAAGCATATTATAGAAGCTATATGAAAGAAATACAGAAGGTATTACTTGTTGTAAATCCTATTTCGGGAGATCTAAATAAAGAAAATATTATTCAAAGGGTTGAAATTGAGGTTAAAAAAATTGATGCCCAGTTAAAAACCTATAGAACAAGCGGCGAGAACGATCGGGAAAAAATTCAGAAATTGATTTCTGAAAGTGATTTTGACCGGGTTTTAATCGCTGGCGGGGATGGAACAAATAAAGTTGTAGCTGAAGCTTTAAAGGATTTTGATATTCCAATTGCTATAATCCCGGCCGGTT
Organism: Salegentibacter tibetensis; assembly: GCF_020164485.1. Lineage (GTDB taxonomy): Bacteria > Bacteroidota > Bacteroidia > Flavobacteriales > Flavobacteriaceae > Salegentibacter > Salegentibacter tibetensis. The sequence continues at coordinate 65,421 of NZ_JAIQZA010000009.1, read as the reverse complement.
CTGCCAATGGTCTTGCAATGAATTTAGGAATTTCAAAGAATCTTGATGAACAAATAAAAATCGCATTGGGAAATTGTGTAACTCAGATGAATATGCTTGAGATTAACGGAGAGCTCTGTTTGCACATCAGCGATCTTGGCCTGAATGCCGAATTAATTAAAAACTACCACAATTCCAGGATAAGGGGAAAAATGGGCTACCTCCTTCAGTCAATTCCAACGTTATGGGAAAGTAAGTATCCATTTAAATTTGAAATTCAAATAGACGATAAAAAACTATCAAGAAAAGGAATTCTGCTGGCCTTTGCCAACGCTAAAAAATATGGTACCGGGGCTAATGTAAATCCGAAAGGAAAAATGGATGACGGAGTTTTTGAAATTCTAATATTTAAAGATTTCGATATCCTTGAGATACTAAAAACATTACGAAATGAAACCGATGTGAATTCTGAATTTGTAGAGATAATCCCGGTTAAAAAAGCTCGCGTTTTTTGTAAAAAACCGATCGCGTTTCAAGTTGATGGAGAATATATTGGTAAAGTAACCAGTATTGAAATAAGGTTGTTAAAGGAAAAATTAAAAATTGCCGTTCCTACTAAAAATAATATCTAACAAACACATTTATTCTACTACCGGCATATAGATTTCTGCTTTCCAGGTAGGTGATGGATTACTTTCTATATTGGGATTATTAAAAAAAATCTCCAAGGGTAATTGATTGGTTTTCAAACCTTTTTCTTCAGCTTCATAAAGAAGATCGTACCAGGCCTTATGAGATAACCTATAGTTACCATTAAATACCGCTTTCAAGGAGGTTGAGGATCTGACTTGCCTGAACTCAACTTTACCATAGGGCCTTATATCCTGGGCAAGATTTACCGGAAAACAAAATTCAAAATCTATCATATTCTCCTCCCTATTCCATTTAATGATCTTCACAAATGGATTCCCCGTTAATTTGAGATCACGACTCAAAATGTAATCTTCCAGAATATCAATAGTTTGGACCATTTCTATTGCTTTGCCTTTGACCGGAATATTTTCAGAAGTATGACAAATACAATCCATGGCAGGTGAAATAACAATGCTATCCGGAATTTGAATACGATAGGCCTTTTGTTCACTTTTTAATTTATGTCTAAAAGCTAATAGATGTTGCTTTAGACTGTCTAAATAAATACTTTTCACAAATGGATTAATAATATCCAGACGATTTGCAAGTGAATTTTCTTCAGATCTTAAATTTAGAATAACTTCTGTAATGCTATCATTTCTTTTTTCAAATTCCCAATAAAATTCTATTGGGGAATCACTATAAGAATATACTTTTTGTGTCAGATTTTTGAAAGGCTCACTTTGTGTGACCACAATGTTATCTTCGGAAATTCCTGAGTTCAATCTTTTCCATTCTGATATTTCATGATATACAGTACCAGGACCATATTTGGCTTCCATCCTAAACTGGTAATCATATTTCTTTATAAATAGAAACCAGATCAATCCCAAGAGCACCAGCGTCAGGAATAACAAAAAAATTTTTTTCATAGACTACTGGGCTGCGAGCTTACCCTGGGAATTAGTCATTTCCAGCTTATTAATTATAAAGTGTCCAAGTGCCTCACCCTGGTCAAGTCCTACTTCAATAGCTGCCCTGTAATGAATTCCTCCATATAACCTACTCTCGGCAGCTTCAGTAGAGGCTTCTTTAAACGAATTAAAACTTCGAACTGGTAGACCATATTCCACTTCAGTATCATCATCGAAACTAAAATCGTTTCCAAAAACATCAGTAAGTGCAATAGCCGCAGCGCCTGAAACTACCGAATGGCCGCTGGTATATTCAGGAAATGGCGGGGTTTGCAACACTGAAGTCCAACTCTCATCAATATACTTATTGATTAAAGTCTCAGGACGTACCAGTGTACTGCGATATTTTTCATCCCAACAGCTAATAAAACCATCGGAAAGTACTATGGCTACTTTAGTGTAAGCATATATAGATTTACTGAAATCGGCTTCTGATTTCTGACAGGCTATTTTTGTAATCCCCATCCAATGACCCCCTGGAGTTATTTTTTTTGTTGCGAACATTAAATGTCCCCTTGTAATGGAAACATAAGGATTACAGTCCCAAAATTTAGCAATAGCCATCTTTTCACTATTCTCTTCATCTTTAGCAATCTCTTCCCGAACATTATAGACTTCCATCAATTCAGTATGAAAACGGCTTCCGGGCTCCATGGAAAACTCCGGCGGTGGCACCGGCTTAAATTGATTGGCAGTATTAATAGCAAATGGTCGTATTTTGCTCCAATGTGGCTCTATCCCATCCATATAAGATGGTGGGGTGGGTTGCCATCGGCTTTCATCTTCTGTATGCACAGAAAATTTGGGCATAGTACGTGTTTCGGAATAATTATCCCTGGACATCCAATCTTTAATATGGCTTGCTATTTGCAAACCATAAGCTTCAGAAGCTTTAAAGGTTTGTTCATCCCTGGCTTCCCAGCTTTCAAAAATACTATCGCTTTTAACTGTAAGCCTTTCTTCTGAAAAAACAAGGTTCTTACCAATTTCGTAAAATGCAACCAGTGCAGCTATTTCAGGATTTGTTAGTTCTGAAGTAGACTCGGGAACAGGATCAAGCCCTGTTAATTGCCCGGCAAGACTTTTATATTCAGAGTCAAACTGCGCCATAACCTCGTAGGCAGCTATATTTGAATACGAATAGACACGACTTGCAACGGGTGGAGAAAATATATCATGCACCATTACCTTTGTAAGATGATCATTCGCCGCATGAAAATCTTCTGAAGTGATTTCTATTTTTTCAGCCTTCTTTTCACATGAAATGATAAGAATGGAGGAGAAAATAAGTAATATAAATTTCTTCATATTAATAATTCAATTTATACAGTTCAGTTTTCCCATCATTTATTGTTATTAATAAATAAGATTGCTGCTGTATTTCGATTATAGAAAAATCTTTGACAGATTTTTGTGACAAATTTAAACCAATTTCATTGGAATTCAGAATTTTATCTGAATTAATTAGAAGGGCTCCGCCAAAAGCATCAAACCTGCCGTGATAAGGGGTAACCCCAAAATAATTGCCCCCTATCAATACTTCTTCGGTACCATCTTTATTAAAATCATATTTTAACATTGCTCTTATAGGCGCTACTTGCAGCTGCAAATCAAATTCTCTAAAAGTAAATTTTCCGTTATTATTTTCCAGGTATCCGGAAGCCAGGGAATGCACTTCCCTCTTAGAAGCCGTTTCGAGTTCTTTACTAGTAAAAATTTCTTGGACAGTTTTACCTGCAAAATCCTTGTAGGTGGCAAACCTTTTTCTTATAAGTTCACTTAACTGGGAAGCAAGATCATCCAAACCGTGGATAAAATAATATTCTCCATTTTTTTCGGTTGCCAACAATGTTTCAGGCAAACCATTCTTATCAAAATCCTTGTAATACATTAAGAGGGGGTATTTTTTGGACGCTTTTAATTTTGTATTCAAGCCCCAATTACCAAGAAGATAATCGGTATCCCCATCTTTATCTATATCAAATGGCAAAATTCGCTGCCATAAGCCATTTATTTTTTCAGAAATAAGGCTATCCGTCACGTCTACAAAAACTCCATTCCTGTTCTCCAGGAACCTGGGAGACATCCATTCTCCCACAACAATAAGATCCAAATCACCATCATTATCGAAATCTTCCCAAACCGCATCGTTTATCATTCCCAATTCCTGAAAAACCGCGGACTGGTCGTCAATTACAAAATTTCCATTCTCATTCCTAAGCAGGTAGGCCTTGGGAATTTCTCCGTACTTATAGTTAACCGCATTAGAACCTATAAAAATATCAAGATCGCCATCTCCATCAAAATCTGCCGATTTTATTACCGAAGAGTTAGCGTATATTTCTGGAAAAAGGCTGTCTTTCTTAAAATTTCCAGCCTTATTAATATAAAGTCGGTCCAGTAACCATTCACTATTTCCTACAGATTCTCCTCCTCCAGAAATCATTAAAATATCTTGTGTCCCATCATTATTAAAATCGGCTATTTCAACATCAGTGTCCTCATAAAGGGAATCATTTTGAATTTCTTTTTGTTTTTCCCTGGTAAAACCTTCTTCATCCTGAAAAAACACAACTGATGGTTTATACCTGGATGCACCGAAAAGGACATCATCCAAACCATCATTGTTGAGATCGGCCACTTCAACAGCAGGACCAAAATCGGAGATCTTGTGTGGGATTAACTTTTGAAGATTAAAATCTATATAAGGATTTTCCTCGTGGTTGTAATTAAGTCCAAAGTCGGTTTCAGCTACAGAAAACCATAATTTATTTTTTTTATTAAATAACTTCCCAAGATCGGCTTTTTCATCATCAGGTTCCCATCTTACTTCCAAAACACTGTTTGCCCTCACTGTATTCAGTGTTTTCATAGTCTGGTCTGGCCAGACAATACTAAGTGAATCTATTTGGGCATTTTTAGGAATTCCAAAATGAATAATTGGTTCCGAGGAAGACTGATAAGCCTTTGTAGTGTATAACTGGCGGTATTGCTTTCCCTTATTAGTATAAAGAATGGCTTTACTACCAATACCAGACGTATTGCCCTCACCAGCCCATAATTTAACTTTCAGATAATTGCCGGTAGCTTCATTATTGATATACAGGCTGGGAGGTTTATTTATATTATTAGTAACTATATCTATATCCCCGTCGTTATCCAGATCGGCGTAGGCAACACCGGTAGAGATTACTGAATCATTCGCAATCCATATATCAGTCATATTCTCAAAAGTTCCGTTTGAATTGCCTTTAAAAACGTAATTGGTAACTGCACCGGAAGGCATTTTATCCAAGGCTTCGTTATCTATTAACGTGGTTTGATCTAATTTTTTCTTAATTTGTTCATTAGAAGTGTATTTAATATAATCAAGATCATTTGGGCGTTTAGGAATCCCATTAGTGATAAAAAGATCCTGTTGTCCGTCCTGGTCAAAGTCTGCAAAAAGAGCACCCCAGCTCCAGTCTGTAGCAGCAACACCACTCATAAGTGCAACTTCAGCAAAATAATCGCCGCCCATATTTAAATGTAGCATATTCCGGCTGTACTGAGGATGGTACCCCAGGCGTTCTATTTTCAAATTATGAAGATTAACGTCATCTTCACCTGCTGAAGATTTGAGGATTTTTTCATCCTCCGGCAACATATCCAGCGTAATAAGATCAATAAATCCATCATTATTAATATCGGCCGCATCATTACCCATTGAAAACCTTGACACGTGGCCAAAATTGGATTTAAGGCTTTCAGTAAAAGTACCATCGCCATTATTCAGATAATAGTAATCATCTTCATGAAAATCATTTCCAATGTAAATATCCGTAAAACCATCGTTATTAAAATCGGCTGTGCTAATACCAAGCCCATAACTATTTGGCCCACCATAGATCCCCGCTTCTTCACTTACATCAATAAATTTCCCATTTTCATTGAGAAATAATTTATCACCACTTTCGTAAACCCTGTTATTCCTAATTTCAGCGGGACCAAAAGATTCATTTGTATGAATGGCATGATTAAGAAGGTACATATCCAGATCACCATCATTATCGGCATCAAAGAAAGCTGCCTGAGAAGAGTAATTTTCAAGATCCAGCCCGAATTCTTTAGCTTTTTCCGAGAATGTTAGATCTCCATTATTAATAAAAAGTTCGTTGTAGCCGGTAAAACCGTTTACTCCTACCACGGCACAAACATAAATATCCAGAAGACCATCCCCGTTAACATCGGCCATAGTAGAACCTGTATTCCAGGTACTATTGCCCTGTACTCCGGCTTTTTCAGTAATATCTTCAAATTGTAAATTCCCTTTATTAAGATATAAACGATTTCCCACCTGGTTTCCGGTAAAGTAGATATCCGGCAAGCCATCATTATTAATATCACCTATACTTACCCCCCCACCGTTGTAGAAATACAGGTAATCGAGAATATTCTGATCCCGGGTTTCGATAAGTTTATTGATAAAATCTATCCCGGAAGTTTCTGCCCCGGGGTTTGAAAAAAACTTTTCTTCATTTTCTGAGCATCCCTGAAAAAAACCGATAAGGACCAGAAAAATTAATGCTTTATTTATTACTAATTTCAAAAATTTTGGGTTTTTCATCGTTTATAGCCACTATTATAAAGTGTCTTCCATTCTTATCTTTAAATCGGCGTAAGTATTTAACCTCCCCTTCAACATAAAATCCGCTTTTGGTATACTCCTGCCATTCAAAATTCATTTCACCATCACCAAGCAGGACATTTCCATAGCTGGCATCCTGTCTTGAAAACTGGGGTTTAAATTCGTAATTATTCCCCCCCATCACGAGATCTAAATTACCATCGTTATTCACATCTATAGAGGAAATACCATTTACGCTGGAAAACTGAATACGGGCGGGAAGTTCTTTAATTTTGAAATTTCCTTTGCCATCATTAATAGCAATAACTGTTTCCGAAATTGCTACATCCTTCACAATTGCATTGTTAAGCTTGTCTTTTGGCATTAGTTCATTGATCGACTTTTTGGCGTAGTCAGATGCTTTTAAATTCTCTTTTTTTAGAAAAACCAGCTGGGCGATCATCTCCCTCTTCATGTGCAGTGGATAATCTTTTCCATTTTCATGCTGGGTAACAATCTGTTCAATAGTACCATTGTTATCAAAATCGTTTACCCACATTTTCATAGGTTTTTCCATAGAAGGTTTATAAGGGATATTAGAGCCTTTGTTACCAATTATAAAATCCTGATGGCCATCATTGTTTAAATCGGCAGCTTCTATAGTGTTCCACCATCCAGTATATTTAGATAAATTGCTTTTAAAAAATGAAAGCCTCCTTCCTGAATTTTTAAAAATCTTTGGTGCTCCCCAATCTGAAACCGTTATAAGATCCTTTTTACCATCTCCATCTACATCCTCCCAGATCGCATCGGTGACCATACCGGCATATTTAACATCAAAAGCCATCCTTTCTGTAGCATTTAAAAAATTACCATCCCCTGTATTTTCCAAAAATAAATGTTGTGGATCTATTCCATAATTAGCAACTACACTTCGGGAACCGATAAATACATCTATATCCCCATCACCATCAAAATCATGGGGTGCAATAACCGCGACATTCTGGTTTACCGATGGAAGTACCCCTTCATAGGGCGAAAATTTTCCCTGCCCATCATTAATATATAACCTGGGCCTGTAATTCTGCTCTTCTCCCACTTCATTACCTCCCGAACCAACCATTAGATCCTGATCCCCATCACCATCAAAATCAAAAAAAGCAGCGGCAGTATCTTCAAAAAGAAAGTCAGTATCCAGGGCAGGCTGTTTAGACTTCTTCAAGTTTCCGTTCCCTTGATTCATATATATAATTCCCGGCTGTCCCTTCGCTCCTCCAATAAATACATCTTCATTACCATCTCCGTTAATATCTCCGACAGCAAGCGAAGGCCCTTCTTGAGATAATTTTTTATATATCAATCCTTCATAATCAAAATCTGTATAAGAATTCTCGCTATGAGCCTCTAAATTTTTATTAGATAATTCGGCAAACAATTGCTTACGTTTTTTTTCAGGTTTGATATTGTATTTTTCCAGCGCTTCACTTTGTTTCAAAATAAGGGTAGAATTCGCTTCAATATTTTCAAGCAATTGGGAAGAATCATTGGGCCAAATAATCCTTAAAGAATCTATTTTATTAACTTTTCCCAGACCGATGTTCATCGTATAATCCATGGATGACTGGAAACCTCTTGAGGGATTCTGCTCCTGCATAATAATTTCATCATTATGGTAAAGTCTAATGATACTTCCAATTCCAAAACTATTTTTCTGATTTCCTTTTAGTCTAATTCTCAAATAATTTCTGTCTTTTAGTTTTTCTGTATTATTTCGAAAGATAAAGGATTCCATATTTACGTTATTCACTACAAGATCCAGATCCCCATCGTTATCCAGGTCTCCATAAGCACTGCCATTTGATAAACTTGGAATCCCCAACCCCCACTCTCTCGCTGAATTCTTGAATTTGAGATTCCCCATATTCTGAAAGGCATAATTTGGGAGCGGTGTAACCGGCATCTTATTAATTATGGAGTCTATAGCCTCTTTTTTCCCGGTCAACGCCATTTTCTGAATAATCTCATTCGCAAAAAATTCTACAAAATCAAGATCGGTAAGATCGTGATTGATACCGTTGGTCACATAAATATCGCGATTTCCATCATTATCCATATCGAAGATCAAGCCTGCCCAGCTCCAATCGGTACTTTCCACACCACTGAATTGTGCTATTTCAGAAAAGGTATTATTTCCATTATTTAGCTGAAGCGTATTATGTATATACTGCTGAAAGAAATCTTTACTTTGTTTAAGTTTAAAAACATTATAACTTTCAAATTCCATAACAGATTTTACCCTCTCATCAGTATCGGGTAACATATCGGTTACGAAAATATCACCATAACCATCGTTGTTGATATCTGCTATATCTACTCCCATAGCTGACAGACTTAAGTGCTGAGTCCAGTTCTCAATATCTTCGGTAAAAGTTCCATCCTGATTATTGATATAGAGATAATCCCTTTCATAAAAATCATTGGAAACATAAATATCGGGATACAGGTCATTATTAAAATCACTTATCACTACCCCCAGACCAAATCCGATCAAACTTCCGTAAATATTCGCTTCTTCACTAACATCCACAAATTTACCATCGTCATTGCGTAACAACATATCCCCAACTCCGCGAAAAATTTTTGGAACATTTTCCCAGTCCTGCGCTCTCACTTCTCGCTGTTCAGCATATCCTAAACTGCTCACAGGAATATTACTATTATTTAAAATATATACATCCAAATCGCCGTCCTTATCATAATCGAAGAAGGTAGCGTGAGTACTAAAACCGGTTTCGGCAAGATTATACTCTTCGGCTTTTTCAGTAAATGTAAGATCCCCGTTGTTGATGTAAAGTTCGTTATTATGATTATCCCCCTCCATATTTCCGGCATTGCTAACATATATATCCAATAGCCCGTCGTTATTGATATCTACCATATTAACACCGGTAGACCAGGGTTTATTTCCTTCCACTCCCGCAGATGCCGAAATATCCTCAAACTGAAAATTTCCCTTATTCAGATAGAGTTTATTTGGCTTCATATTGGCTGTTAAATAAATATCGGGCAAACCATCATTATTAATATCGCCAATAGCTACTCCTCCCCCATTATAAAAATTCCGATATTTAAAAATATTGAAATCGGGGCTGTTTTTTACTTCGTTTATAAATTCAATCCCTGTCTCCTCAGATGGCATTAAAGTAAAGAGAGTGTTTTCATTAACCTCTGGTTTTTCATCTGTTTTATCCTCACCTGTACACGAGATAAGCAGTAAAAAAATTAGGCTGAAATATAAAAAATATGATAGGGCTTTCATTATATTTAATTATTAATTTTCAAAATAGTCGGAGTACCGTTATTAAGGGTTACAATTAGATGTAACTCACCATTTATACAGATTTCCTGAATATCCCGGGCAGCCCCGGAAATATCAGGTTTTTCTTTTTTATAAGTTTGGAAGAAACCGTTTTTATCATTAATAAGAACAGTTCCATGGCTGGCGTCTAATCTACCTAATTGAGTGCTAATTTCATAGTTGTTTCCTACTAAAAATAGATCGGGATAACCATCATTATTAAAATCCTGCGTATCAATAGCAAATATTGCGGAAACCTGTGTTTCAAAAGGTAAGATATGCTTTGTAAAGGTATTGTCTCCATTATTTTCAAAATAGCAAGTAGCCAATTCAAAAACCTGTTTCAATTTTGCATTCTTCAATTTTTCCCTGGGTAGAATCTCAGAGAAGTCGGCATCTGCATAATCCTTATAACTGGGGAATTTCTTTTTTAGAAATGGCATTTGGTGGTCAAGTTCGTCCTTAGACGCAAAAGCTGTTTCCTTATTTTCATAAAAATAGCTCAAAACAGGATCTATAGATCCATTTCCATCAAAATCTCCAAGATACAGCTTTAAAGGTTTTTCTAAAGAAGCTTCAAGTCTGGAATTAAGCCCCCAATTTCCTGCTACAATATCTATATCCCCGTCACCATCAAAATCTTCTGCTATTACCGCATTCCACCATCCGTTCGTGTCTTGAAGCCCGCTATCCAGTTTGCTGAGCTTCTTCCCATTATTCAGAAAAATCGTGACAGGCATCCAGTGACCAACCATTATAGCATCCTTAATATTATCATTATTGATGTCTATCCATATAATATCCTGAACATTTCCGACATTCTTAAATTCTTTAGAATATTGATCGGTAACTTCCTTAAAATTACCATTGCCGTCGTTCAAAAATAAATACTGCCGGGGAGTTTTACCGTACTCCCCCGGAACTATATTAGCACTAAAACAAACATCAGGAAAGCCATCTGCATTCAAATCTACCGATGTTATCCTGGAAGCATTAAGATTAATACCTTTAAATTGTTGGTCGTCTAATCTAAATTTCCCATTTTCATTAAGGTATAATCGAGGTTGTAAAGGTTTTCCTTTTGTAAATTCATTACCCCCGCTTACTACTATTAAATCCAAATCCATATCACCATCCACATCCATAAATATTTGATCGGTATCTTCTGAAATGGCGTCTTCTGAAAATACTATTTGCTCAGATTTCTCAAAACTGCCATCAACATTTTGCAACCACAAATTCAGGCCCTGTGTTTTTCCTCCACCTATTACCAGGTCATCTAAACCGTCTTTATTGATATCGGCTACTGCGGCACGTGGACTTTGATTACTATAACCAAATGGGATTAGAGGTTCTCGATTAAATTCCAGCGTAGATTGCTCGACATGTTTGTAATCTATCAAAGAATCCCTTCTCGTAAATATAGAATTGCTTTCAGCTTCATTAACTATAAGGGAAGTGGCATCCTCAATATTAAATTTAATACTTCTATTAGCTTCAATTTTGTACCTGGTTTCAGTCAAAAATCCCGGCCAGATAACTTTTACTGAATCAATTAAAGATTGATTAGCAAGACCAAAATGCAAACCAGGCGCCAGGGAAGAAAGATATCCCCTGCTTAAATAATGTTCCTGCTGTTGAAGTTTATCTCCATAATAAAGTGAAACTTTTGCACCAATACCAAATTTGTTAGAGTTATCGCCATCCAGGTGAACCTTGAGATAATTGTTTTTTATTAATTTTTCTGAATTATTTCTAAAAATACCCACGCTTGCATCAGCATTATTTACGACTAAATCCAGGTCGCCGTCATTATCAAGATCTGCATACACAACCCCATGGCTAAAGGTAGGTTCTGCATTGAGCCACTCCTCTTTTCGATTTACAAAAGTATTATCACCCTGATTTTGAAATATGTAATTGGATAATTTCTTTTTGGGCAGCTCTTTAATAAGATCCTCATAATTTTCAAATATTCCCTGACTCAACTGTTTCTGAATTTTTTCATTTGAAATGTATCTGATAAAATCCATATCGTTGGTAGCACCTTTGATACCATTGGTAATAAAGATATCTTTGTGAGTATCATTATCAAAATCGGCCAAAAGAACTCCCCAGGACCATTCTGTAGCAGCAATCCCGCTTAAATATGCAGTTTCCGAAAAATTTAGATTCCCTGTATTGATGTGTAAGGTATTCTGCATGTATTGTGGTGAAAAGCCTTGCTTCAAATAGTTAGCATAAGTTTGGAATGGATATTCCTGTCCAGAAGTTTTGTAGGTATTCAAATCCTCGGGAAGCATATCCAGAGATATGATATCTGCAAGGCCATCATTATTAATATCAGCGATGTCGTTTCCCATGGAAAAATGGGTAGTATGACCCATTTTTTCAGGTTTATCTGAAATTAACTCTTTAAAACTTCCATTTTTCTGATTAATATATAAATAATCATTTTCAAAGAAATCATTCCCTACATATATATCAGGATACAAATCATTATTAAGGTCCCCCACGGCTACGCCCAAGCCGTACCCAATCACTCCCTGAAAGATTCCAGATTCAGAAGAGACATCTGTAAAAAATCCATCATCGTTTCTGAACAGCCGGTCTCCAGATTTTGGATCGAAACTTTGCCTTTTTTCCCCTCTTCCGTAATTTCTGTTAGGATGTACTGAATGGTTTAATAAGAACATATCAAGATCTCCATCCTGATCGTAATCCAGGAAAACAGCGTGAGTAGAAAAACCTGAGAAATCGAGACCATATTTTGCAGACTGCTCATCGAAAATGGGAATTCCATCTTCATCCGGACCCTGATTCACATAAAGCAGGTTATGCCCATCCATATCCATGAAACTACTTACTTTACAAATGTATAGGTCCAGTAAACCATCTCCGTTAATATCTACATTACTAACTCCTGTAGTCCATCCGCCGGAGTTATCAATCCCGGATGCCGAAGTGATATCTTCAAATTTAAAATCACCTGTATTCAAAAAAAGCTTATCCTCCTTCTCATTGGAGGTGAAATACAAATCTATAAGGCCATCCTGATTATAATCCCCTGCTGCCACTCCTCCACCATTATAATAGTACAGATAATTAAAGATGTTTAGATTTGAATTTGAATCAAGCTCATTTGAAAAATAAATATTAGAATATGAAGCCTCTATTTTTTCAAAAAGACGCTCTTCTTTTTTACAGGCCTGAAAAAACAGGATGGTAAGGAAAAAAATTAAGAATAGTCTTCTGGTTTTTACCATGGAATTCTTCAACTATATTTCGAGGCAATCTATTATAATTTATAATTAAAATAAAATATTTTATAAAAAAAAGAGAGGGCGAATATGCCCTCTCTTTTAAAATTTTAAAACTTTAAATTAATACCCAGGATTCTGAGTAAGATTAGGGTTCAAGATCAATTGATTTGCTGGAATTGGAAACAAGTTTTTTGTTTCATCCCCAACTGCGCTAGGAGCTTTTAAAGACCAATCCCTGGTATATTCTCCAAACCTAATCATATCATTTCTTCTCCAGAATTCCATATACAATTCCCTTCCTCTTTCTTCAAGAAAATCACTTTCTGTTACACTACTAAGAGGTTGAGCTTTTCTAAGAACCCTTAACTCATTAACCATTGCTGTAGGATCTCCACCAGATCTCATTATTGCTTCAGCTTTCATCAGATAGGCATCTGAATACCTGAAGAAAATTTCATGCTCTGTAAATGCCCCATAACGAGGATTATATTTAATGGTACGAATACCAGTAGTCTCACTATTATTAATAAGGCTTTTTTCGCCAGAACCATTGGTAAATTCTCTTTTAAAAGTTAAGGGATTTCCACCTCTATCATTTAAAGCAGTTCCATCATAGTCATATTGTTGGTCAATAAGAAAACCAAAACCAACACTGGAACCATCTGCAAATCCATCATCATTATTATCAGTAGAACCTTCAAATGAGCCGGCAGGTAAACCCGATGGAGGAACATAACCTCTACGCTCTTCCTGATCATCTAGAAGCACTCCTTCTGCGGTTCCCCTGTTCATATTAGGATTTCCTTCAAACATATCATAAAATTCGGCAAGGGTAGAAAAACCATTCCATCCACCACCCGTTTGATCTGGAGCCTGATTATAGTGGAGCCCATTCCAGATTCTATTTCCAACTGCAGTAGGGATAAACCATATGGTTTCCCTGTCCAAATCTCTTCTAAAAATATCGAAGTAACCTTCTTCAAGGCCATATCCCGCTGTTGTAATTTCATCTACAAGACTTACCACCTGGTTCATATCTGTAGAATTAGGTTCAGTTCCCAGATAAATATGTTTATTTAAAAGAATTTTTGCCAATAGATATTTAGCGGCTTCTTTCCCAGGTCGCGCATTTGCTGCACCTGAATCCCCCATACCGGTACCCGGACCAATTGCTGGCAATCCTGCTATAGCTGCATTTAAATCGGAAACAATTTGATCTACTGCCTCTTGCCCCTTAAGCACCACAGGATCTTCAAAAAGTGGTGCCTGGGGATCCCTTACAGGAACCTGTCCAAAATTATCCAGGATAACCCACATTCCAAGGGCTCTCAGAAAATAAGCATTTGCTTGCTGTTCCGGCGTACTGTTTGTTAATTCAGAAAGAACCTGAGCTCCCTGAAAATGCAATGTATTCCATTGATTCCAGACATTTAAAATAAAATTATGCTCTGCCGTCCAGGAATGTTGATGTAATTGTCTCCATATTCCATTATCCCCCCAGTCTGATCCCCTTGTAGGTACCAGTTGTTCATCTGTAGTCACTTCACTTAGGGCATATAAATTAGCCTGGTCACCTATATAACCACGTAAACTATTATAAGCATTGTCTAGAAATGATTCCGGATCACTCACCCCCTGAAAACCGGTTTCGTCAGCATCCTTTATAATAGAATCCGTTCCTTCAATTTCCAAATCACTGCAAGACACGATGGTATTTCCCAGCAATACTGTTAACAGTAATAGGTTTATCAATCGTTTTGTTATTCTAATCTTTTTCATTGTCTATTTTATTTAATTAAAAACTAGCGTTAAGTCCAAAAGATATAGTTCTTGGTCTTGGATACGATGCATAATCTATTCCTGCAGTAGGAATAGAAGAAGCATTAAGAGATCCAGTATCAGCTGAAATTTCAGGATCTAAACCACTATAACCTGTGATTAAGAAAAGATTCTGACCAATCAAACTAAGTCGTAAAGATTTCACCAGGTTATCCCCATCTAACGGAAGGTTATATCCTATTGAAGTTGAAGTTAATCTTACAAAATCCGCTCTTTCCAGGAACCTCGTGGAAACTGCAACAGTAGAAGCGGCATTTTCATTAGTAGTTAAAACATCTTCTGTTACGTTCTTACCTATAAGTAAGGCACTTTTTGTAAAAAAGGCATTATTTGTTGCATTATACACATAGAAATCGAATTGCCCGTTAAAGTAGGCCGCAAAATCAAAAGCTTTATAACGGGCACTCAATGAGAGACCCCCATTCCAGTCTGGAATCGCATCTTTACCTACAAAGAATTTATCAGCATCAGGATCGCCCACGCCATTTCCATCAAAATCAAAGTATGTAGGGTTCCCGTCGTCATCAAAACCAGTAAATTCAGCCATATAAAATGAAAATAGCGGCTGGCCTGCCTGTAATTGCTGGGCAAAGGCATTGGTAAGTCCATTTCCCCGTATTGCCCCTGTAGGGATAACGAAAGGAGTATCCTGCACTTCGTTATGATTATATGCTATATTAAAGCTTGCTGAAAAACTATAATCTTGCTCATTTATAAAATCATAATCCAGAGAAAATTCTACACCCTGGTTTACAACTTTACCATCCAGTAAGTTACTAAAAACCACCTCTCCATTACTTGGAGCAGCAGTTTGCCTTGCCAATAAAAGATCATTGGTAGTTTTACGATAAAGGTTAAAAGAGCCAGATAAACGGTTAGCATTAAATCCAAAATCGACACCCAAGTTTAAATCTGTAGTTTCCTCCCATTTAAGATCCGCATTTGGATCTCCAACAATTAAAGAACCAGGAGCCGGTAACACATTAAGATCATTACTTATTCCACCACCTGCAGCTCTTTCGCGCTGCACGAAACGCCCGTAACCCAAGCCTTCCTGGCTACCAACAATACCTGCACCTAAACGTAACTTAAGCAAGGATACATTACCTCCAATAAAATCTTCTTTATGTATTTGCCATGCCACTGCCCCTGATGGGAAATATCCATACCGGTTATTTTCACCAAATGTTGAAGAACCATCGGCTCTAAATGTTCCTGTAAACAGGTACTTTTCTGCTAAGGTGTAATTAGCCCGCATAAAATATGATTGCAATTCGTCAAAATTGTCAAAGACATTATTCACAACAAAAGCTGGAACAGGTCGTTCGAAATTTGAAGGTAATTCGCCAGAAGAAAATTCTGGGAAAATTGTATTGAGATAAGTCCCATCTGCACCATATCCAAATACAGCAAAATCATCAACTACGGCAGTAACATTACCATAAGCATCTCTAAGCTGACCTGCCATGGCATTAAGATTTGTAGTATTGAATCCTGCACCTTCAGAACCAAATCCATCACGCTGAAATTTTTGATAGGAATAACCAGCTACCACATCAAGTACCGAGTTATCAAACTCTTTTAGATAAGTAAGGGTAGCCTCTAAAAGACTGTTTTCCTGATTAAATGTACTATAATTACCTCTACCTATTCCCGTAACCCCGTTAAGTCCTATAACATCAGAACTAAAAACAGATGTGGTTTCGGTATCCTGTTTATCGTAACCTACAGTTACCTTTCCTTTAAGCTCGGATGTAATAGCATATTCTGCGGATAGGTTTGCTAAAAATCTATCTGATTCTGATAATCCCTCAAAATTATTCAATAAACTCACAGGGTTTAATACGTTACCTCCAGGGTTAAATAATGGGTCTATAGGAGCCGTTGGATTTTGTGTGATAGACGCACCAATTAAATCTCCAGTAGAACCAGCTGCTCCAGAAATTGGGGCTCTTTCTTCATCCACGGTAGAAAGAGACAACTGTGCACTCAAGGTTAATTTATCATCAAAAAGACGCTGAGAGGCATTAAGACGGCCTGATAATCGTTCTAATGAAGTATTTTCTACTATACCTTTTTGATCAGTATATCCTAAAGAAGCTCTCACGCTACCCGTATTGTAACTTTTAGAATAACTAAGATCGTTTGTGTTAGAAACTACAGTTCGGGTATAAAAATCTTGAAAATCTGAGTCAGCTCCAAAATCTAATTCATCGGGATTATTACCCACACTTGTTAGAGCATTTAAGTAAGTTTCGCGGTCTAAAAGATCATATTCACTTGCCGGAGATGCTATACTCACGGTACTATTAAACTCAAACGTACCTTTTCTTCCTCTACCTCCTTTTGTTTGAATAATCACCACACCGTTAGCTCCTCTGGAACCATAAATAGCGGTAGCTGAAGCATCTTTCAAAATAGAAATACTTTCAATATCATTAGGGTTAAGAAAGTTTAACGGGTTTTTTTGTCCTGAACCTCCAATCCCCGAAACATTCGTTTGGGGAGCAGAACCACTGGTTAATGGAACTCCATCAACAACGAACAAAGGATTGTTACCCGAACGAATCGAATTAGATCCTCTTATCCTTACATTTATACCAGCTCCAGGCTCTCCGGAGGTTTGCGAAATTTGCACCCCGGCAGTTTTACCCTGAATAAGTTCCTCAGGAGAGGAAATAACTCCTTTATTAAAATCCTCGGAAGTTACGGAAGAAACTGAACCAGTTGCATCCTGTACCGTAGTAGTTCCATACCCAATAAGAATCACTTCCTCCAATTCAGCAGCATCACCCGCTAAATTAACATCAATAACAGAACGTCCATTCACACCGATTTCCTGGGTTTCATAACCCACAAAACTAAAAATTAATACGCCATCTGCTGGCACATCATCAAGGGAATAATTTCCGTCAAAATCTGTTGTGGTTCCTGTAGATGTTCCTTTTATGGAAACAGTGGCACCCGGCAAGGGCCCACTTTCATCGGTAACGGTTCCGGAAACTGTCTGTTGTGCATGCACCATGCTAAAACACAGAAAAGCGATAGCAAACAAAAGGCTCCTGAAAGTAATTTTTTTCATAAGAATTAGTTTTAATTGAGAGATTCTAAATTAAGTATTAAATTAATTATAAATTTATGTAAATAAATGTCAACAAAAAAGGTATATCAAAATAAAAATAACGAAAACGATTTCGTCTAACCCTGCAACAATAAGCTGAATTCAAAAAATAGTCTTTCTAAAATCCAAATCCTTTTCACACATTTCTAATTGTACTTTTGCAAGTTAATCTTTAAGACATTCAATGATTTTAATGTTCGATTTGTATTTATTCGTTTCAAAGAATTTCAACAATTTAGTAAGCATTAGTATACAGTAAATTATTGCGAACCCCAAACCGGTTTTTGCAAGTAAACTACTCACGGCGCCAAAAAATTAAAAAACTCACAGTTTAGTTTGAAAACCGTGAGCTTTTTTTTATCTGATATATTATGTACAAGTAATTTAAAGCGACATCGCTTTGCCTCCACCGAGTTCATCAATAGGTGCACATGGGATATATTCACCCGGAATTGGATCGTACCACATTACATTTTCACCAATTTCTTCGCTGGCTTTATATGCCCAGATACCCATATCACGTACTTCTTGTAAATAAGCCAATGAACCGGCATCTGCATCTAAAGTTATTTTTTGATCCCTGTCCTGAGGGTCCTGGGTTTCTGTAAGACGCATAGCCATTTCATCTCTTTCTGCCGGAGATGCTTTTAGATATTTCGCTACAATTTGCTCATATTCTTCTGCACTGCCTTCGCCTTCTTCTTTATCGAATTCATTCTTAAAAGCCCTGGAAAAAGCATCTGCCGAACTTCTGAAATTTTCCTGTCTATCTTCATGTGCCACTTCCTGCATATAGGAATCTATAAATTCAGCAATATTTAGGTCTTCTGCTCCCGGAGTGTCGGTTTTAGGAAGAATAACTTCTAGAATTTGCTTTAAAGCAAAACCATTAGAAGCGCTTAAAAATGTAGGTTCCCAGTTATAAGAAGGATCATTCTTACAGCTTTGCAAGAGGTTTAAAGTAGCTGGACCTACAATAATAGCCCCGGCTCCAAGTCCTATGTTTCTTAATGCTTGTCTTCTATTCATAATCCTTTTATTAAGCGTTAGATTTTTTAAAGTTTTTAGAGGCATGCTCTGCTGCCCTCGCGGTCATAGCCATATAGGTTAAAGATGGGTTCTGGCAACCTGCAGAGGTCATAAAAGCACCATCTGTTACATACACATTTGGAACAGCGTGCACCTGGTTATTACCATTTAATACCGATGTCTTTGCGTCTCTTCCCATTCGGGCAGTTCCCATTTCGTGAATTCCAAGCCCGGGAGCACCAATGTCATCATAACCTTGCACATCTTTAAAGCCTCCTTTTTCAAGCATTTCTACGGCTTGTTCTACCATATCCTTTCTCATTATAAGTTCATTTTCTTTGAACTCTGCATCAAAAGTTATGGTTGGCAAGCCCCATTCATCAGTCTTATTATAATCAAGGGTCATTTTGTTTTCATGATACGGTAAAGTCTCACCAAAGCCCATTAGCCCCATGGTCCAGCCTCCAGGCTTAACAATGGCCTCTTTTAATTCTTTTCCGTAAGATGCTTCAGCAATACTTTCGCTCCAGTCTCCACGACCTGCACCACCCTGGTAACCATAACCTCTGGTAAAACCAAGGTTATCACTTCCGTTTATATTTCTAAAACGAGGTAGATAGATTCCGTTCGGCTTTCTTCCTTTGTAATACTGATCTTCAAAACCATCATATTTTCCGGATGCTCCGGCTTTAAAATGGTGATCCATTACATTATGTCCCAATTCACCACTATCGTTACCCATACCATCTTCAAATCTATCAGATTTGGATTGCATCAGGATACTTGTAGAGGCAATTGCAGAAGCACAAAGGAAAATCACATTGGCTTTAAATTCTATTTCTTCTTTAGTTTCTGTATCTATAACTTTTACGCCTGTTGCCAGTTTGGTTTCAGGATCGTAAATAACCTGATTTACTACAGAATTTGGTCTTAAAGTCATATTACCTGTTCGCTCTGCAGCCGGTAAGGTAGACGAGTTACTGCTAAAGTAAGCTCCGTAAGGACAACCTCTAATGCATCGGTTTCTAAACTGGCAATTAGAACGTCCTTCAAATTCTTTATCACCCGTTAAGTGGGCAACTCTTCCTGCAGTTAATACACGACCGTCTGTAAAGTTTTCAGCCATACTTTTTTTAAGATGGTCTTCTACACAATTCAGCGGCATTTGCGGAAGAAATTTACCATCGGGTAATTGGCTTAAACCAAGATTCTCTCCACTAACTCCAATATAAGATTCAACATAATCATACCAGGGAGCAATATCTTTATATCTAATTGGCCAATCTACGCCGTGACCGTCATTTTTATTGGCTGCAAAGTCTAAATCACTCAGGCGGTAACTGTGACGTCCCCACATAATAGATCTACCCCCAACGTGGTAACCACGCATCCAGTCAAATCTTTTAGTTTCATTGTAGGGATGTTTAACATCGTCTACAAACCAATGTGCACTCGCTTTATTGGTAGTATAACCGGTACGGGATTGCTTTTGTTGGCGCTTTTCTTCTTCCCGGGTTAACTGGCCTTTATATTTATAATCCCATGGATCATCGTTCATGGTAGGATAATCTTCTATATGTTTTACCATACGTCCACGTTCAAGAACCAGGGTTTTAAATCCTTTTTCACTAAGCTCTTTTGCGGCCCAACCACCGCTAATTCCTGTACCTACGACTATTGCATCGTAAGTGTCGTTTTCATAATAATTGCTCACTGTCTTGTAGTTAATTAATAATTTAGTTAATCGAATCGCTCCAAATATATAAATTTAAGGTTATAATTTTGCTTCTTTAAAAAAAAGTATACTTTTAAGATCCAAAAATATCAGTAAAATCACATACTACTAACTCTTAATTTTATTCTATGAAAATTACACCAACTAAAGTTTCATCCCTTTTACTTATCCTTTTTTTATCGTTCGGAATTTATTCCTGCAAAGACCAAAAATCAGAAAATAAAAACTCAGAAATCTCTCAAATTCAGGCCGGGGAAAATGCTGAACCATTTTTTAAACTTTCCCTGGCACAATGGTCTCTTAACAAACCTATTTATGCCGGGGAGTTAGATCCTATGGATTTTGCTGAAACAGCAAGCGAAATGGGTTTTGAAGGTATTGAATATGTTAGTGGTTTTTACGGCCAGCAAATCAAGGAAGCCGAAAACCCTGAAAAAGCGATGCAAAAGGTTTTGGATACTCTAAAAGCTAAGAGTGAAGAATTCAATGTAGAAAATGTTTTGATTATGGTAGACGGGGAAGGCGAATTGGCCAGCCCTAACCAGGCAGAACGTAAAAAAGCAGTTGAAAATCATAAAAAATGGGTAGATGCTGCTAATTTTCTTGGGGCTCACTCTATTCGTGTAAACCTTTTTGGAAGTGAAGAGTCCGAGGAATGGAAAGCTTCAGCTACAAAAGGTTTAAAAGCTCTTAGTGAATATGCTGCAGAAAAAAATGTAAATGTTTTAGTTGAAAATCACGGCTATCTTTCTTCTGATGCAGCATTACTTGTAGATGTAATTGAAGAAGTAAATATGGAAAACTGCGGTACACTGCCCGATTTTGGTAATTTTTGCCTTAAAAGAGAAGATGGCGAACGCTGGGAAGCAAAGTGTGTTGAGGAGTATCCAAAATACCAGGGGATAGAAGAAATGATGCCTCATGCGAAAGCAGTTAGCGCCAAATCTTATAATTTTAATGAAGAAGGCGAAGAAACTACGCTTGATTATGAAAGGATTTTGAAAATTGTACAGGATGCCGGTTACACCGGATTTGTAGGTGTAGAATATGAAGGTGAAAATTTATCTCCCGAAGAAGGCATTGAAGCGACCAGAGAACTTTTAATAGAAGTTGGCAGCAAGTTAAACAGCACCAGTAACTAAGAAAAGCTACAGTAGATAATGAAAAGTTTAACCAGATTTCAACTATCAACCATGATGTTCCTCGAATTCTTTATTTGGGGAGGATGGTTTGTAACTTTAGGAACATTTTTAGGTCAGAATTTAAGTGCCACCGGGGCCCAAACCGGAATGGCCTTTTCTACACAATCCTGGGGAGCCATTATAGCTCCCTTTATTATTGGCCTAATTGCAGACCGCTTTTTTAATGCCGAACGCATTTTAGGAATTCTTCATCTTATAGGCGCGATTTTGCTTTATATGATGTTTCAATCGGAAGATTTTACCAATTTCTATCCCTTCGTTCTCGGATATATGATTCTTTACATGCCAACTTTGGCTTTGGTAAATTCTATTTCTTTTTACCAGATGACAGATCCTTCCAAACAATTTTCCAGCATCAGAGTTTTTGGAACCATTGGCTGGATTGTTTCAGGAGTAGTAATTAGCCTGGTCTTTGGCTGGGATTCTGCAATGGCAAGGGAAGAAGGAATGCTTAGGTATACCTTTTTAATGGCTGCGGTTGCCTCTGCAATATTGGGATTATTTAGTTTCACTTTACCTAAAACCCCACCAAGCAGCAAAGGTGAAAAAGTAACTTTATCTGATATTTTAGGACTTGAAGCTTTAGCTCTTTTAAAAGGTAGAAACTTTTTAATGTTCTTTATTTCATCGGTATTAATATGTATCCCTCTGGCTTTTTATTACCAGAATGCCAACCCGTTTCTTTCTGAAGTAGGGATGGAAGATCCTACTTTTATGATGTCTATCGGCCAGATCTCAGAGGCATTATTTCTGTTATTACTGCCTTTCTTTTTTAAGAAATTCGGCTTTAAAATTACTTTACTGGCCGGTATGCTTGCCTGGGTACTGCGTTATTTACTTTTCGCCTACGGTAATGCAGGAGAACTGGTCTATATGCTAATTATAGGAATTGCACTTCACGGAATTTGCTACGACTTTTTCTTCGTTTCCGGACAGATCTATACCGACTCTAAGGCCGGACCAAAAATTAAAAGTGCGGCACAGGGTTTAATTACCCTGGCAACCTACGGAGTAGGGATGTTGATTGGTTTCTGGGTAGCAGGACAAATTAGCGATCTCTATTTAAACGCAGATGGCACCCACGACTGGGAACAGATTTGGATAGTTCCGG
Organism: Salegentibacter tibetensis; assembly: GCF_020164485.1. Lineage (GTDB taxonomy): Bacteria > Bacteroidota > Bacteroidia > Flavobacteriales > Flavobacteriaceae > Salegentibacter > Salegentibacter tibetensis. Next base: position 42,571 of record NZ_JAIQZA010000009.1, on the reverse strand, counting down.
CAGGTTTTGCCTTTGTAGTGATGATAATATTTGCTATTTTCTTCAAAAATGAAGATATCGCGAAAAAAGATATTGAAATATAACCAAGCAAAAAATAAATAAATTATGAGTAAAAAAATAAAATTAGGAGTATTAGGCGGAGGTGGAGATTCCCTTATCGGAATTCTACACCGGGTTGCCTCTTCTATGTTTGATAAATTTGAATTTGTAGGCGGGGTTTTTAATCCTGACCTGGAAGAGAGCAAAAAATTTGCTCAGGAACTGGGAATTGGAATCGATAGGGTTTATAAAGATCTGGACCATTTAATTGCAGAAGAGGCAAAACTACCGGAGGAAGAGCGTATTAGAGTAGTTTCAATTCTTACACCAAACTTTTTGCATTTCCCAATGGCCAAGCAGCTTTTGGAAAACGGTTATCACGTAATTTGTGAAAAACCAATGACCACTACTTATGAAGAAGCAAAAATACTTGAAGACACCCTCAATAAATCTAAAACCGTTTTTGCGGTAACTTACACTTACACAGGTTATCCAATGATTCGCCAAATGAAAGAAATGATCGCCGCTGGCGAGATTGGTGAAATTCAAAAGATAGACGTCCAATATTATCAGGGATGGATAAATTCAATTATTCACGATAAAGATGAAAGGAACAGTATCTGGCGTCTTGATCCTGAAAAAGGAGGCATCAGTTGCTGTATTGGTGATATTGGCACCCACGCTTTTAATATGATCGAGTATGTTTCAGGTCTCGAGGTAAAAGAACTTTTAGCCGACTTAAATTATGTGTATTCAGATAATAAAATGGATGTAGACGGTACGGTGCTACTGCGTTTTTCAGAATTCGTAAAAGGTGTGCTTAGATCAAGCCAGATCGCTACGGGAGAAGAAAATAATTTTGCCGTAAAGATTTACGGAAAAAAAGCCGGCTTAAAATGGGAGCAGGAAAATCCAAATTACCTCTACAAACTGGAAGACGGGCAACCGCTTAAAGTTTTAAAACCAGGGAACGAATATAACTCTGCGCTTGCATTAGATGGCAGCAAATTGCCTCCGGGACACCCAGAAGGCATTTTTGATTCTATGGGTAATATTTACAAAGGAGTTGCCAGGGCGATTAACGAAGAAAAATATAATCCGGCAGAATTTCCTACAATGAAAGATGGGAAACGCGGAATGAACTTTATAGAAAAAGTAGTAGATTCTCATGCCAAAGGAAATGTTTGGGTGAAATTAGATGCATAAAATTTAATAAAATGAAAACAGTAAAAGGACCTGCGGTTTATTTAGCACAATTTATGGATACCAAAGAGCCATTCAATAGTTTGGATGGTTTGTGCGAATGGGCTGCAGATTTAGGATATAAAGGAATTCAGATTCCTACCTGGGAATCGGCTTTAATCGATTTGAAAAAGGCTGGAGAAAGCAAAGATTATTGCGAAGAAATTAAGGGAAGAGTAGAGTCTTACGGGCTGGAAGTCACTGAGCTTTGCACCCATTTACAGGGGCAACTTGTTGCGGTACATTCGGCTTACGATACCATGTTCGATAATTTTGCCCCAGATGAGGTTAAAGGCAATCCAAAAGCCAGAACCGAATGGGCCGTGGAGCAAATGAAAAGCGCAGCCCGCGCCAGCAGGCATTTTGATTTGGATGTTCACGGAACGTTTAGTGGATCTTTGCTTTGGCATACGGCCCATCCCTGGCCACAAAGACCGCAAGGCCTTGTAGAAATGGGATTCAAGGAACTTGCAAAACGCTGGATGCCAATTTTAAATGAATTTGATGAACAGGGTGTAGATGTTTGCTACGAAGTTCACCCGGGAGAAGATCTCCACGATGGGGTGACTTTTGAACGTTTCCTTGAAGCAACCAATAATCACAAACGAGTAAATCTTTTATATGATCCCAGCCATTTTGTGCTGCAGCAATTAGATTATATTTCGTACATAGATCATTACCACGAATTCATAAAAATGTTCCACGTAAAAGATGCTGAATTTAACCCTACCGGAAAAAAAGGCTCTTTTGGTGGTTATGGCGACTGGATAGATCGTGCAGGAAGATATAGGCATCCCGGAGATGGTCAGGTAGATTTCAAAACCATCTTTTCTAAATTAACCGAATATGGCTGCAATGTCTGGGCAGTTCTTGAATGGGAATGCTGCATCAAATCACCAGATCAGGGTGCTCGTGAGGGAGCTCCGTTTATTAAAAGCCATATTATTGAAGCTACCCAAAAGAAATTCGACGATTTTGCTGGTAGCGATATAGATGAGCAAAAATTAAAACGAATCTTAGGAATTAACTAAACATAAAGATGAAACCAGCATGATGCTGGACGCATAAATAACAGGGAAATTATTATAAGCCTGTGATAAATCCCCTATATTGGGTTAAAATGATAAATAAATGAAGAAAAATACTTTAATATTAGTAGCGGCTGCGATTATAGCCACTGCCTGTAAATCTGATAAAAAAGAACAAGAGGCAAAAGAGGCTTATGAATCTGATGCGGCTAATGATACTACCGCAATGGCCAGCAACGATGACAATTGGGACAAACTATTTAACGGTAAGAACCTTGAAGGCTGGAAAGCTTTTAACGCCGATTCCATTTCAGACCAGTGGCAGGTTAAAGACGGCGTAATTGCTTTTACTCCTTCTGAAGGAGAACGCGAAGGTTCTGAAAACCTTATTTCAGAAAAAACCTACACCAATTTTGAACTTTCTGTAGAATGGAAAATTTCAGAAGGAGGAAACAGCGGGATCATGTGGGGAGTTCAGGAAAGTGAAGAGTTTTCTGAACCTTATTTAACCGGACCTGAAATTCAAATTTTAGACAATAAATTGCATCCAGATGCAAAAAATGGTGAAATAAGACAGGCCGGTGCTCTTTACGATATGATGCCGCCAAGTGAGGACAAAACCAGGAACGCGGGAGAATGGAATGAAACCGTAATTAGAATTAATCACGCAACCAATAAAGGTTCAGTGCGACTAAATGGTACTTTAATCAATGAATTTCCCGTTCACGGGGAAGAATGGAGTAAATTAGTAGAAAACTCAAAGTTTAAAGACTGGGAGGATTTCGGTAAAAACCGTAAAGGCCATATTGCCCTGCAGGATCATAGTGATAAAGTATGGTTTAGAAATATTAAAATAAAGGAATTGGATTAAAACCAATCTCCCATTTTTTTAAAAGCTGATTGGAAATCAAAAGAAAAATTCTTTGATTTTTGATCAGCTTTTTTGTTTGTTATTTACACCAAACATTTTTGTAAATTGAAATTAACTGCTCTGGCAATTTCACAGGGTATTTAAAATCAAAATGTTTCAAAATAAAAGCCGAATATTTCAAATATCTACTCAGTCTAAAAAACTTGTAAATGAAAACCGAAAAAGTAAACTTTAAGAATAAAAGTGGTGATGACTTATCAGGTTACCTGGAGCTCCCCTTTAACCAGGATCCTCATAACTTTGTGCTTTTCGCGCATTGTTTTACCTGCAATAAAAATTTTTTTGCCGCCAAAAACATCAGCCGCACCCTGGCTCAAAACGGCTATGGAGTTTTACGTTTCGATTTTACCGGATTGGGAGAAAGCGAGGGAGAGTTTTCAGAAAGTAATTTTTCGGGAAATATCCAGGATCTTTTGGCTGCGGCAACTTATTTGAAAAAAGAATTTAAAGCTCCAAGCTTATTAATAGGCCATTCGCTAGGTGGAGCTGCAGTTCTATTTGCAGCAAAAGAGTTGAAATCGGTTAAAGCGGTTACAACTATAGCAGCGCCTTCTACCACGGCCCACGTTCAGCATTTAATAGAGAATAATATAAAAGAGATCGAGAAAAATGGGGAAGCTCAGGTTAATATTGGCGGCCGGTCTTTTAAGATCAAAAAGCAATTTCTGGACGATATCGCCAAACATGAATTAAAACCATATCTCGCCGATCTTAAAAAGTCCCTCCTCATTATGCACTCGCCGCAAGATAATATTGTAAGCATTAAAAATGCTGAAGAACTTTATATTGCTGCCAGACATCCTAAGAGTTTTATTTCTCTGGATGGGGCAGAACATTTACTTGCAGCCAAAGGTGACGCTTCTTACGCCGGTAATGTAATTGCTACGTGGGCTGCACGATATTTGGAAATTCCGAAGAAAGAAATTCCGGAATCTAATGCAGATGTAGTAGCAGGATTAGAAAAAGAAGATGCTTTTACTACAAATATGAAAGCCGGAAATCATACTTTCCTGGCCGATGAACCCATAAGCGCAGGCGGAAAAGACTACGGCCCTACTCCCTATCAGTTCTTATCATCTGGCCTGGCTTCCTGTACTTCTATGACGCTTCAAATGTATGCCAAACGCAAAAAATGGCCACTGGAAAATGTTGAAACACATGTTTATTATTCCCGGGAACATCACGAGGATTGTGAAAATTGCGAAGAAAAAACTTCAAAAATAGATACTTTTAGAAGGGAGATTAAACTGTTTGGAGACCTGGATGAAAAACAAAAACAAAGGTTACTGGAAATAGCCGACCGATGCCCGGTACACAAAAGTTTAGCTTCAGAAACAAAAATAAAAACCAAACTAATTTGAAATAAAACGGGCTTTGTTAACCTATCCTTAAATCTTTGGTTAGGCTTTAAGATAGGCTTAATTTAGTTGTATTCAATCTAAAACCAATCAATAGATTATGAAACGAATAAGTTTATCATTAGTATTTTGCGCCTCTTTATTAATAATAGGTTGTAAAAACGACAAGAAAGAAGACGATGCTGAAAACGCTGCCGAAACAGAAATGAATTCTGAAATGGAAGCTCAGCAAGAAGTTAAAGAAATTACTGTTCCTCTGGAGCCTAAAAGCGGAAGCGAACTGGGTGGCGAAGTAAGCTTCACCGAAGAAGATGGTGAAGTTACTATGGAAGCTACCATTACTGGTTTAGCTGAAGGTAAACATGCTATTCACATTCACCAGAAAGCAGATTGCTCTGCCGAAGACGGAACTTCTGCCGGTGGCCACTGGAATCCCACCAACGAAAAACACGGAAAATGGGGTGATGCTGAAGGTTACCACAAAGGAGATATAGGAAACTTTGAAGTTGATGCCAATGGAGTAGGAACTGTTAGTATGACAACGGATGAATGGTGTATAGGATGTGATGACGATAATAAAAACATCGTAGGAAAAGCGATTATAGTACACGACGGGGTAGACGATTTCACCTCACAACCGTCAGGAGCTGCTGGCACCAGAGTTGGATGTGGAGTAATAAAAATGTAAACTCTTTCAGATAAATTTTAATAAAAAGCGGCAAATTGCTGCTTTTTATTTTTTTCAAATAGTACTTTTCTATACATTTACCCACTAAGCGAGATTTATTTTTTTTACTAAATACCTAGGGGCCTTCCCCGGGGTAGATCACATACCAACCAACTATTTTTTATGCAACAGGACGCCCTAATTTTAGAACTTCAAAATGGTAACGAAAGAGCTTTTGAACGTATTTACCATTTGTATTCAGAAAGTACTTATGGAATTATTTACAGTATAATTAGAGATGAAACTATTGCTGAAGAAGTACTTCAAGACGTATTTTTAAAGATCTGGGATAAAGCACCCAGTTACAGTTCAGATAAAGGGCGTTTTTTTACCTGGGTTCTTAATATTGCGCGTAACGCAGCCATAGATAAAATAAGGTCTAAAGATTTTAAAAACGATCTACAAAACCTTAAGACAGATAATTTCGTAGATATACTAGAAGCTAAAACTAATTTCTCTGAAGCTGTAGATTCTATCGGGCTTAAAAAGTATATTGACGCTTTAAAGCCGGTATGTAAAAAATTGATAGATTACCTATTTTTCAAAGGCTACACGCAAAAAGAAACTTCAGAAGAATTAGATATGCCTTTGGGGACTGTTAAAACCCGAAATAGAGCTTGTATTGATAATTTAAGAAAAATGGTAATTAAATAATGGATATTCAAAAGTATATATCGTCTGGAATTCTCGAATTGTATGTTTATGGTGCGCTTTCCGAAAAAGAAAGTCGCGAGGTTAGTCGTGTACTAAAAGAATATCCTGAAGTTAAAGCCGAGGTTGAAGAAATTGAAAAAGCTTTACTCACATTATCGTCTGCGGCGGCTCCAAATAATGCTGAACATTTAATCGCTTCTATAAAGAAAAAATTAACTAAATCGCCAACCGCTACTGAGCCAACAGAGACTCCGGTAAGAAAGATAAACTGGACTACCTATTCAGGTTGGGCGGCAAGTTTATTATTACTTATAGGCCTTTTCGTTTTCTTTAACCGAACCAATGATTTAAGGGAAGAATTAAGTGCTGAACGAGCCAGAAATGCCCAAATGGAAGAACAAATTGCCAATGCGCGTGAAGATGCTGAAAACGCTGAAGAACTGCTTGCGGTAATTAGAGATAAAGACGTACAACGAGTACCTTTAAAAGGGCAAAACGTAGCTCCCGAAGCCTATGCTTCGGTTTACTGGAACACTCAGGAAAATACCGCTTATATAGACGCTAAAGACCTACCCGAACCTCCACGCGGAAAAGTTTACCAGGTTTGGTCACTTACCATGCAGCCACTTACGCCAACGAGCATAGGATTACTGGATGATTTTGAAGCAGACGATAATAAGGTTTTCAGTCTTAAAAACCCTAACCAGTCAGAAGCTTTCGGAATTACTTTAGAACCTGAAGGTGGTAGTGAAGCTCCAACAATGGAACAATTATACGTTCTGGGTACAGTAGCCGCACTTTAAAATATCTTTTAAAAGGCTATCAAATTTTATTTGATAAAATTTAGAAAACGCTAGTTTTTAAGTACTCTATATCTCAAATATTGACAAAAACAATGAAGGCTCACCATACATCTATATGGCAAACCTTCACCTAACCAACCAAAAAAATCCAAAAAACCAGGGGCTAACTAAAACAAAATTGTGTTTTTAGACTCCTAACTCTCTATAAATATTTACGAAGAAAAAAGCGTGAAGGTTTTAATATCTTCAATTTTAACATTTAAGCCTAAGAAATCCAGGTTTTAAAATCCCTAACCCTTTCACGACTTACAATGAGTTGAAAATCCTTAAAAGTATTTAATTTGACTTCTAACCGGCTATTGGTGTAACTGATAATATCTTCAATACAATCAATGTTCAAAATCGATTTTCGGTTAATTCTGAAGAATTTTTCAGGATCCAACTCCTTTTCTAAGTTTTCAAGTGAAATATCTACCAGATAATTTCTCCCGGTAGTTGTAGTGAGATAAGAAGCCTTATTTTCAGAATAAAAACAGCAAATTTCATTGGCAGCGATGATCTTTAGATGTTGTCCCACCCGGATTGTAAAACGTGATTTGTAATCTGGTTTGCTTCCGGTTTCCAGAATCTTTCTAAAAGCATTAAAATCTATTTGAGGTGAATTTTTATGATAATTTTCTTTGAATTTATTCACCGCATTCCCCAATTCTTCTTCATCTATTGGCTTCAGAAGGTAATCTACACTATTCAGTTTAAAAGCTTTTAGTGCATATTCATCATAGGCTGTGGTGAAAATAACCGCGCTGCTAATTTTTACTTGCTCAAAAATTTCCAAAGAAATACCGTCACTAAGTTGAATATCAAGAAAAACGAGATCAGGCTCGGGATTTTCCTTAAACCAGGTAACACCTTCATTTACTGAATGCAACAGAGTATTCACTTCTAATTCCAGCTTTTTAAGCATTCTTTGTAAACGCCGGGCAGCCGGTTTTTCGTCTTCAACAATTACAATTTCCATTAGTCCCAGCGCTGTTTTTCTTCTTTCTCCATATACTCCTGAATCTTGCGTTCTTCCCAACGCTTATCGAACATAGGATTCAATCTAAAGGCTTTTAAAGCATCAAAGGCCAAACCGATTCCCCAGCCACCTACAACCCATAAAAACCAGGGATATGCCCATTGATTGCTGTAGTAATTAATTCCGGCCAGGAATAAGTTCACTAAAATATAGGAGAATAAATGATTGTAGAATTCTCGCAGTTCTTTAACCCGCTCCCGGGCCTTTAAATATTTGTCTTCTGAAGTTTCCATGATTAGTCGATTTTATCTTTTTGCATTAGTTCTTTTATTTTTCGCTCTTCCCAATTCTTACCCAGTAAAAGGTTATAATTAAATACCGATAGACCGTGAAAGAACACGCCTACACCCCACCCAATTGCCGGAAAAACGGCCCATATAAATCCGCTGTAGGTTAGATAATTGAATAAGCCGAGTACAGGAATAACAAATAAGTAAGAAGTTAAATTCCCATAGAATTCCCGCTCTGCTTTTACTTGCTTTTTTGCCCTTAAATAAGCGTCCTGTTCGACATATACCGGTTTTTGATTTTCCATTTTTACTATTTTAGTTAATAGCGGTAGTTTTACACTAAATACATTATGAGAGTTATCGATTTCTACTTTTCTATCTGTAAGCAATTGATAGCGTTGCTGAATATTAGAAAGCCCAACACCACTCCCCCGCTTTAGAATTTCCTTTGGCTGAAGATTATTTTTCACCACCAATTTTCGATCTTCTTCTACAATACTTATCTCCAAAGGATTTTCAGAATTCACCGTATTGTGTTTTATGGTATTTTCCAACAGCAGCTGAAGCGAAAGCGGCACAACCTTGGCTTTCGGATTTTTTAATACTGAAGGAAAATTAAAAACAATGGCATCCTCAAAGCGCATTTTCAACAAATCCATATAGGTTGTAGCGAATTTTAATTCTTCTTCAATATCTACCAATTCCTTATTTTTCTGTTCTAAAACATAGCGGTAAACCTTAGAAAGCGCGCTTGTAAACTTCTGAGCCTGGTCTGGATTTTCGTCGATCAAAGCACTTAAAACATTTAAACTATTGAATAAGAAATGCGGATCTAACTGATTTTTAAGCGCATCGAATTTAGCCGAAGCCGTACCAGCGATTATCTTTTGTTCTTTTACCTCCTTTTCCTGTAGAGCCTTGTAGGAATAAATAAGATGAAAAAACAAAGAAATAATAGCTGTAAATAGCAGCGGAAAAAGATAAAAAACCATCTTTTAGTTAGCAATAAACCCCTGAAACGGGATTCCTTCGTAAACCACGTAATGCATTAAACGGCAGAAGAAATATCCGATTAACGTTAGCGTAACAGAACCAAAGGTCCCCAAAAGCACCTTTCTTAAATTGGCGCTTTCCCAGGTTATTTTAGCCTCGAACCACCAGAAGTAACTTCCATTTATTAGCGTGAGAATAAAACTATAGGAAAAATAGAGGAGCCATGTTTCTAATTCCCGGAATTCTTCAAACTCAAATCCGCTGAAAAGAATTTCCAGGCTAATGATTAATGCAGTGATCGCAAGACTAATTTTTAATATTTTCAGAAAGAATTTCATCTGTTTATAATTTTAACCCAAAGTGAAAATTAAACACGAACTTATAATCATTCCCCTGTTTTTTGCATTTTTTGGATCCAGCATCATGCTGGTTTCATCGATTTTCATTTACAAGGCTAAGATGCGAGAAAGTCGTTTTCTTTTCTAATTAAAAATCCTGAATTGTAGAAAAAACAATCTGAACCGTTATTTTCCTTTAGAACCGATTTAAACTATAAGGAAAACTTCAGTTTAAATTTTCCTTAACATATAAATCAATAATTTCGATACTTAACCAATAGCCTAAATTATGAATATTTTTGAAGCATTACGCCAGGAACACGAAATACAGCGCCACCTTGTAGCCAGATTGGTAGAAACCCACGGCGATACAGAAGAAAGAAAAAAGATTTTTGAGCAGTTAAAACACGAATTAAAAATTCACGCTGATGCTGAAGAAAGGCATTTTTATATTCCGTTGATAAAAAAGGACTTTACCCAGGAAAAAGCCAGGCACAGTGTGGCCGAACATCACGAAATGGATGAACTTATTGAGCAATTAGAGGTTACAGAAATGGACACTTCTAACTGGCTAAAAATCGCCAAAGAGCTTAAGCATAAGGTAATTCATCATTTAGATGAAGAGGAGCAGGAAGTTTTTCAAATGGCCGGAAAAGCCCTAACCGACAACCAAAAGACAAGCCTTGCTGAAGATTACAACAAGGAAATCAGGAAAATGAGGTAATCCCAGGAGCTCTATCGCTTCGAAGCCTCGAGAAAAGATGATAATTTCAATGCGAAAATGCAGTTAAGCGAAATTCACTTAACTGCATTTTTAATTTTTATATCTCTTCTTTATCAACCTTCATTTGATTTTCATAACCTTTAAAAGGCCTGATTATTAGCCGGGCGGCCTTATCATAATTCCAGTAATTATAAAGCCAGTTAAAGAAAGTCACCAATCGGTTTCTAAAACCAATAAGGAACCAAAGATGTACAAACATCCAGATAAACCAGGCAAAAAACCCACTAAAAGAGCCCTGGTCTAAATCTACTACGGCGCGGTTCCTCCCTACCGTGGCCATTGTTCCTTTATCTTTGTAATTAAAAGCTTCCAGTTTTTTACCTTCAAGAATATTCATAATATTTTTGGCCAAATGTTTTCCTTGCTGAATCGCCGGTTGGGCAACCATTGGATGTCCTTTTGGATAATCTTCTGTTTGCATTAAGGCAATATCTCCAATAGCAAAAATATTCTCGTAACCTGAAATTTGATTAAATGCGTTCACTTCATACCTATTGGCTTTCTCCACCATTGCTGCAGCATTTAAGCCTTTTACAGGCGCACCCGTTACTCCTGCAGCCCAGATAAAGGTTTCGGTTTTTAAGGAAAGATCTGTATTGGTGGTAACCAAATGCCCGTCATATTCCTGTACCATAGTATTTAAATGAACTTTCACCCCAAGTTCTTCAAGAAATTCGTGGGCTTTTCTAGAAGCTTTTTCGCTCATTGGCGGCAAAACCCGGTCCAGGCCTTCCAGAAGATGAATATTCATCTCACTAGGATTAATATCAGGATAATCATTGGGAACAATATGGTTTTTCAATTCAGCAATAGCACCACTAAGTTCAACTCCGGTGGGCCCTGCTCCTACCAAAACAAAGTTCAGCAAAGCTTTTCTTAGTTCAGGATCATCGGTAATTACGGCCTGTTCTAAATTTTCCAATATTAAACTTCGAATATTCAATGCCTGCGGAACAGTTTTCATCCACATGCCGTTTTTCTCAATACTTTTATTTCCGAAGAAATTAGTTTTGGAACCGGTAGCGATTACAAGGTAATCATAGATCAAATCACCAATAGTAGTTTCAATAAAACTCTTTTCGGTATTTATAGATTTTACCTCTGCCATCCTGAAAATACATTTTTTACTATTGCGCGTTATTTTACGCATAGGATAAGCAATAGAATCTGGCTCTAGTCCAGAGGTAGAAACCTGGTAAAGCAATGGCTGAAAAGTGTGATAATTGTGACGATCCAAAATCACGGTTTGCACATCTTCGCCCATTAGTTTACGTACCAGTGCCATTCCAGCAAAGCCGCCACCAATAATAACGACCCTCGGTAAATTTGTTCTTGGAATATTCATAAAGCTTGGTTTTACTCACCAGGTGAGATTTAATATACTCCCTGTTAAGAGTAGTATACTCAAATTTAAGTTTTCTCCTTCTATAGCTAAAAAAATAAGGCTGCATTAACTATACTTTATACTTTTTTGTAACATTGTAAGCACTTAGGCTACATATATGTGCTAACCAACTATTGTGGATAAGGAATTAGAACATCAGTTTGTAACGAACCTGGAAAAATACCAGAATATTGCGCATAAAATTTGTCGTATTTATACTAACGATCAGGATTCGCACAACGATCTGTTTCAGGAAATTACCATACAGCTCTGGAAAGCATATCCCAAGTTTAGGGGCGAAGCTAAATTTAGTACCTGGATGTACCGGGTAGCTCTTAATACCGCGATCACTTTATACCGAAAGAAAAAAAGAAGTATAAGAACACAGGATTTTGATACTGTTGATTTCAAAATTAAAGCGGAAGAATATGACGATGAGACGGAACAGCAATTAAAAGTAATGTATTCTGCAATTCAGGAATTAAACGATATTGAAAAAGCACTCGTTTTTCTTTATCTCGAAGATAAGAACTACAGAGATATTTCTGAAACCCTTGGTATTACTGAAGTAAATGCAAGAGTGAAGATGAACAGGGTAAAAACAAAGTTAAAAAACATTTTAAATCCGTAGCGAATAATGGATGGATTGAATTTATTAAAAAAAGACTGGAAAAAACGGGAAAGCGACATCCCCCAACTTTCCTACGACCAAATATACAAGATGCTTTGGAAGCGATCATCTTCCATAGTAAAATGGATTTTTGTGATTAGTATTCTTGAATTTTTATTCTGGGCACTTCTTACAATTTTTATGGCCGATATTGATTATTGGACAGAGATGGAGCGTATTAATCTAAAAGAATTTACGGTAACAGTTTATGTGATAAATTATGCCGTCACCTTTTTCTTTATTTATTGCTTTTATAAGAATTATAGAAAAATATCTTCTACAGATAATGTGGCAGGTTTAATGAAAAACATTCTACGAACCAGAAAGACCGTCAAATATTATATAGGCTATATTTTGTTATCTACGGCCTTAATTACACTTATTTACACTTATTTTATGATGGATTACCACGCCACTAACACGGTCGTGGAAGACATGGAGAAGTACAGTTTCACCTCAATTCAATGGATAAAGTTTGCCGGAATAATAATAGGCGGTTTAGCTGTTTTCCTCGGCTTATTATGGTTATTCTACAAAGTACTTTATGGTATTTTGCTACGCCGATTGAATAAAAATTACAAGGAATTAAAGAAATTAGAAGTTTAGAAAAACCATCAATGTGTATAAGTTGAGCTTACATTCTTCATGTTAGATGCTGAATCAAGTTCAGCATGACGGTCCTTACTAGGGGAAAGTTAATAATATTATCGCCAGTTTAAACTTCAGACTATAAAATAGAAATGGCTGTTTGAAATTAGTATCAAACAGCCATTTTTATGTAAATCGTAATCTAAGTTTTAACTACACGTGAAGTGCACGATTATCGGTTGCGGCCAGGGCAGCTTCCTTAACGGCTTCAGCATAAGTTGGGTGAGCGTGACTCATTCTGGCTATATCTTCGGCAGAAGCTCTGTACTCCATTGCAGTTACAGCTTCGGCAATAAGATCGGCAGTACGAGCACCGATCATATGCACACCTAAAACCTCATCTGTTTTTTCATCGGCAAGGATTTTTACAAATCCGTCTGTATCTCCACTCGCTCTTGCACGACCAAGCGCTCGCATTGGGAATTTTCCTTCTTTATATTTCACACCATCTTCCTTAAGTTCTTCTTCGGTTTTACCTACTGCAGCAACTTCTGGCCAGGTATAAACAACACCAGGGATTAAGTTGTAATCGATATGCGGTTTTTGTCCAGCGATAGTTTCAGCAACAAAAGTTCCTTCTTCTTCAGCTTTATGGGCCAGCATCGCGCCACGAACAACATCACCAATTGCATAGATATTGTCTACGTTGGTTTGTAGATGTTCGTTAACCTCGATCATTCCTTTATCGGTAACCTTAACTCCGGCAGCATCGGCATTTAATCCGTCAGTAAAAGGTTTACGCCCTACCGAAACCAGGCAGTAATCCCCTTTAAACTCTACTTCCTTGTCTTTCTTATCATCAGCTTTGATGATTATCTCATCACCTTTGCGCTCTACAGATTTAACTTTGGTAGAAGTATGGAATTTAACGCCCTGTTTCTTAAGCACTTTTTGAAGTTCTTTAGAAAGTGCGCTATCCATAGTTGGGATAATTCTATCCATAAATTCTACTACAGTAACCTCAGCGCCCAAACGACGATAAACCTGACCTAGTTCCAGGCCAATAACTCCACCACCAATCACAATCATGTGTTTTGGTATTTCCTTTAGCTTTAAAGCTTCAGTAGAAGTGATCACCCTTTCTTTATCAAGCTCGATAAATGGAAGGTTGGAAGGTTTAGAACCTGTAGCGATAATAGTTTTCGCTGCTTCGATGGTTTCGGTTTCGCCATCGTTCTTTTCAATATTGATGTGGGTTTTATCTTTAAAAGAGCCTACACCTTCGAAAACATCAATTTTATTTTTATCCATCAGGAACTTCACCCCGTCGCAAGTTTGACTTACCACCGAAGCTTTACGTTCCATCATTTTTTCAAGGTTGACCTTTACCTCTCCCGGAATATCAATTCCGTGCTCTTCAAAATGCTTTACAGCATCGTGATAATGATGTGAAGAATCCAATAAAGCTTTACTTGGAATACAACCTACATTTAGGCAGGTTCCTCCCAAAGTTGAATATTTCTCTATGATAGCAGTTTTCATTCCCAGTTGAGCGCAGCGTATAGCGGCCACATATCCTCCGGGGCCAGAACCTATAACTGCAACATCATATTTACTCATAATTTTATCTTTTAGGTTGATTTTTTTACAAATTAAACACAAAAGTACAACTATTCGCGGCAATGACCAATGCACATAAAACTATGATCTAAGCTTTAACATAAACAGTTTTCTTATTAACGAATTCCATCATTCCTTCCCTGGCTAACTCACGCCCGTAACCGGATCTCTTTGTTCCTCCAAAAGGAAGTCGGGGATCAGATTTTACCAACTCGTTTACGAAGAAAGCCCCATCACTCACTCTTCCGGCCATTTCCATAGCCTTTTGGATATCTTTTGTAAAAACCGTAATTCCCAGTCCAAATTTTGATTTTTCTGAAAGTTCAAATGCTTCCTCTATATTTTTTACTTTAATCATTGCTGCAAGCGGGCCAAAAGTCTCTTCATCAAAAGCGGGCATTCCCGGTTTTACATTTCCGAGAATGGTAGGCTGGTGGAAACAATTTTCTTGTTCACCTCCCAGCAATAACTCGGCTCCTTTTTCCACAGATCTTTTTACCTGACTTTGAAGTTGATCTGCCAGGTCTTTTCTGGCCAGCGGACCTACCTGGGTGGCATCCTGCATAGTATCGCCTGTTTTTAATTCGCTTACTGCAGCCTTGAATTTAGAAACAAATTCATCATAGATTCCTTCTAACAAAATAAAACGTTTGGCTGCGATACAGCTTTGTCCGCAGTTTAACATCCTGGCAGTTACCGCTGTTTTAACGGCGCGATCTATATTTGCATCTTCCCAAACAATAAAGGAATTATTACCGCCTAACTCAAGTAGGCTCTTTTTTATATACTTTCCGGCAAGTTCTGCCACCGCAGACCCTGCAGCTTCACTTCCCGTTAAGGTAACCGCCTGTACTGCCTCGTGGGCAATGATCATTTCTGTTTGGTCGTGGTGTACAATTAAATTCTGAAAAACGCCCTTTGGATATCCAGCTTTTGTAAATATCTCTTCAATTTTTAAAGCACAGCCAAAAACATTAGGTGCGTGTTTTAAAATTCCGGTATTCCCAGCAGTAAGTGTTGGTGCGGCGAACCTAAAAACCTGCCAGAATGGAAAATTCCATGGCATAATAGCGAATACACTTCCTATGGGATCGTGCCTAACATAGCTATGGGTAGCATCGGTTTTTATCTCTTCAGGAGCGAGAAATTCTGAAGCATTTTCAGCATAATAATCACAAACCCAGGCGCATTTATTAACCTCAGCTCTCGATTCAGGAATTGGTTTCCCCATTTCCTGAGTAATCATTTGGGCATACTCTTCAACATTATCCCTTAATATCTGTGCGACTTTTTTTAAAAGCCCGGTTCTTGAAGAAAGAGGTGTCTTGCTCCAATCCTTAAAAGCCTCTCCAGATAGGTCTAAAACCTTTTTAGTTTCTTCCGTGGTTTGGGCAGTATACTTCCCAACCTGCTCCCTATTATAAGGGTTTGTGCTATAAAATTCCATTGTGTTTTATTTTTTAATGACTATTGAATTAGGACTGACACTAATTAAAAATGAAAATAAGGAACTAACTAAAAAAACCTGGTGTTATAAATAATAGCAAAATCCATTATTTAAAACACCAGGTTCTATAGAAATATTTGTACAATCAAGAAATAGAAATTAACTCCTCCAGGAATCAACATATCCTGTTCCCATTTTACTCCAGAAACCGGCAACTGCCTGCCAGGAGACTTCTCCATTATTAATTATTTTGCTTCTTAATTTTTCAAGCTCCTTGACGTTTGTTGATGGGTGAGCCTGAGTCATGGCATTTACCATAATTTCGGTAACAGTTTCCTGCCAATCTACATTCTCGGCGTATTGCTCTTCAAATGGATCTTCTACCGTTTGAGCCACTTCTACAGCTGGCTGGTTCCACCATTCAGTTGCAATCTCGGTTGGTTCGTAATTTATGAGCTTATAAACCTCCTGAAAGTTTTCGAAACTTTGTTGTACCGAAGTTTCAGGCCAGCGAAGTTCTACTTTTCCTTCTAATGGTCGGTATACAGAGGTAAATAAAGTTCCAAAACCTTCCTTGAATTTAGTGTTATAAAGTGGCGCCTTAAGAAAAGCATCGGCTACCTGGGCGGAATCCACTTTTTTCGCCGATAACATTTTATTCAGAAAAGACGAACGTTCCATCGTTTTATTAAATGCGGCGTTTTCCGGCCAGTCTATTGTTCCCTGGTGATTGGTAGTAAACGAGGCATCGGTAACCACTGGTGCTTTATCCGGTGCCAGTTGTACGGTTTTGAATTTTCCTGTTTTGTCCACAACGGTTACATTGTAAGACATATGCGAAGGAATCCTAATTAAAGCTGCTACAGCTTCATCAACTTCACTACAAAATTCTAAAACATAACGTAAGATAAACGGAATACCGAAACCTACCCCTACCTCTTTTCGGCCTCCGAAAGTAAGCGAAATGGCCAGTCCGTCTTCATTCATTCCATCTACAACTCCAATAAGGCAATCGCTGGTTGCGATCACTTTTTTATCATTCCAGGAGGTCAGCAATTGCGTTCCTTCCATTAAATCTGGATGGAAATCGTAATTTCTAACCAGTTGAATATCCTCTCCCGTAGTAACCGCCTGTGAACAGCCACTTATGTATGCAGGAGGCTGAAAGCCTGTTAAGAATCGTGCTGCTACCTTATCTCCTTTTGCAAGTTTGCATAGGCGCTGATAAGTAGGCCACATCTCTGGCATATACTTTTTAAGTGCCTCCTGCGAGGTTTTAAGATCTGGATAGTTAGCCGATCCTTTTGAATTAAGCCAGCTTTTATAAGCCGACCAATGGGTATTATATAGTTTCTGCCATTTGGAACCCGGTTTTCCGGGTTCAGAAATAGCATTAAAATGTAACTGCATAGATATGGGTTTTAAATAATTACTTATACTTTTAAAGTTTGGCAAAGTAGTTTTAATTCCTTTTGAACCTTCAAAATATCAGCATATTATTTAGTTAAAGTTCCGGATAATTTTGGCTTCTTCTTATCTTCTACCATTTCCGAGGCATACTGCCCCCTAATAGCCTTAATCCAGTGTTTAGCCCTGTTGTTAAGCTGAAAATCATCAGTCATCATACGGCCGCGACTAACAAGGATTCCCATATCTGCTCCTTCATAAAGGTATTCCCCTTTTCTGCTAATTCGTAAGAAAAAGGCTTCATTTTCATTTTCAACTGCCCTACGGTGCGTATCCATTCTATCAAACTGAATATGGCCCGTATCATACATTCTATAAATACCAGATTTTGGTGCATGTGTAATATATTCTATGGTATCTTCAGTATGTTTTACAATTAATTGGCTCCATCCGTCAATATTTTCCTGGCGGGCCCAACGATCGTTGATAGCCTCTATATCAAGGTCATAATCAATATCCATCCATTCCAGAATATGAAAAACGAATAATGGTGCATCTGCAAGAGCAAAAACAGCATGGTTTGTTATCGAACTTGCTCCCGTAACCCGTGGGTTTAATTCCCCTAAATAGATCTCTCCATTGTCCTGGTCTATTAAGAAATCAAGTTCAAAATATCCTTTATAACCTTCTTCCCGTAACTGATTTCCAAATAACTGGGTATATTCTATCGCTTTATCCCTTAACTCTGGAGTAAAGGCGTTGGGATAGATCTCATTGCCACACCATCCACCTTCGTAAGGAGTAAGTTCTTTAAAACCTACCAGTTCTGTCATTAAGGGAGCTACAATCGTTCCGTGTCTGGTTACACAGGCTTCTATAGCAGAACCTCTGCAACGAATACGCTTCATTACTTTAACTTCCTCCTCTTTTTCGATCTCTTCAGCGTGTTTTTGATATTCTTCTTCATTTGAAATAAAGAAAGTAGTATGACCAGAGTCACCAAAAGGGGTTTGTATAACCAGCTCGTTTCCAAGGTGCTTTGAAACCTCTCTCAAATGTTCAAAATTATCTACTTTGGTAAGTACGTAAGGTACGCAAGCCACCCCTGCTTTTTCTGCAATACGGTTGGTGTTTACTTTGTTATCCAAAAAAGTTCGCATTTCAGCTTTTGGAAACATAATTTCCAGCCCGAGTTTTTCTGCAAGCTCTTCGGTTTTCTCATTAAACATAAGGAACATTGCTTTACCGGATCTTCCGTCTATAGATCTCGTTTTCAGGTAATCCTGAACTTCCGGATGTTGCAACAGGTAATTATTTATATCCTCTATACCTTCAAAATCATCGTGTGGTATCTCGGTTTTAGGAGAAAAAACATTGGGATGAAGGCCGTCAAAACATTCGATATGGCAAATGAATTTAAATCCTTTAATCCACTCATCAGCGCCTAAAAGATTGAAGTTTGTTGCACTTATAAAATAAAGTGGCTCTTCATTTTTATGAAAAGATCTTCTAATATCTGAAACTCCATCCAGCGCATTCTTACTTTTATATTGTCTGGGGGCATTCGCAGCTAATTTTTTGTTTTTCGCCAGCGTACCTCCAACTTTCTTTTTACTTTGACTAGCTTTTTTCTTTCCAACACCGGAAGCTGTAGTAGCTTTTTTCTTTTTATTAGCTGAAGAAGCAG
Organism: Salegentibacter tibetensis; assembly: GCF_020164485.1. Lineage (GTDB taxonomy): Bacteria > Bacteroidota > Bacteroidia > Flavobacteriales > Flavobacteriaceae > Salegentibacter > Salegentibacter tibetensis. Next base: position 23,563 of record NZ_JAIQZA010000009.1, on the reverse strand, counting down.
GAGCTTTTCCCTGCTGCGCGGTAGAATCTGAAGGCACAGATTTCTTCCCTTTTAAAGACTTTTCTTCTGTAACCTTTAATTTGCTATCTTTTTTAGCACTGCGTTCCGGGGATACCGGTTCTTTTTTTGGTGTAGTTTTCTTTTTATTTGTTGCTCCTTTTTTATTGGAGGCTTTTGGTTTCTTAGATTCCATAATTTTAATTTTTTAAGTTAGTGATCTTTTTTTCGCATTACTTCCCATGGAGCCCATAGAACTCACTGTTTTTTGACGATTAAGCACATTATCTTTAAAAATTCTTAGACCGAGATCTGCCCGGTAGCCGTGAATTTCAGATACATCTAATGCAGTAAGAAATCTTATAATCTCCTTACTTACCACCTGCCCGGGCACAAGCACGGGAAATCCTGGCGGATAAGGGATTATAAAGGATGAAGCTACAAGAATTCTGTTTTCTTCCATAGCGGGCAAACATTCCAGGAGCGGCATATATTCGTAATTTTCTTCGTTGTAAGCGAGAAAAAATGCCTCTCTTATATTTCCTCCCGGAACTCCGGGAACTGCCTGAAAGGAATGGTGGAAATAACTAAAATCGGGCAATGGAGGGAAATCTTCGGTTAAAGATTTAATGCGGTCCCTGCGGTTGTTACCCTCTTTCTGGCTAAGAGTCTTAAATTCCTGATCCAGCTCATCGGCTATCTTTAATAATGCATTGGTTAAATAGGTTACACTTCCCCGGGTGGTTCCAATATTCGTCATAAACAAAACCGTATTCCTGGAGGTTTTATTGATCTGAATATTAAATTTATCCATAAGGTACCTGTTCTTAAAGGTATCACCGTCTACTCCAGTTCTACCTATATGTAAGGTGATTTTGGTGGGGTCTAAAACAAATTCATCCTGCTCCCAGGCGGTTTCCATCCTGTTCCAGCCTTCTTTGGGATTATAATATTCCTTTATACCCGATTTACGGTGCTGCTTCGGGATAAAATTACCTATGGTTAATACGTCAAAATATTTCTTTAATTTGGGATGATCGTTGACCTTAGCCCTTAGGACCATAGCCAATTCAATACTTTTTTCTACCAGCTCATAACCTTCAAATTGCACCTGTCTTCTCCCAACATCAAGGGAAGCCAGCATCTGGTAATTAGGAGAAGTTGAAGTATGCGTCATATAGGCTTCCATAAAAGTATTCTCGCTTTTTTTACGGAAATCCTCATCCCAAACATGTATCATAGAACCCTGTCTGAAACTACTTAAGGTCTTATGGGTACTTTGGGTAGAATATACCCTTATTCGCACCTCATCTGGATTTGGCAGGCTCGGAATTTCATTCTTTTTAAGGCCTTTAATATGCGCGTTATATTCTTCCCTGTAGCTATCGCTTTGATATTTATCACATAATTTTTGAGCAACGAACATTCCGGTACGTTGCTTATAATTATACGTAAAACCGGCAAATGCAAACCAGGCTTCATCCCATAAAAATATCATATCTGGTTTTATGGCCAGAACTTCCTGCATTACTTTTTCTACATTATAAACTAAACCGTCAAAAGTGCAATTGGTTAACAACAGCATTTTAACAAGTTTTAATCTTCCTGCCTTTTTTAATTGAAGTAATTTTTCTTTTATCTGCTCTAGCGGCACCGCGCCATACATAGAATATTCTTCTATGGGATAAGAATCGAGGTAAACCGGGTAAGCTCCTGCCAACACGAGTCCGTAATGATGCGATTTATGGCAATCTCTATCTATTAATATAACATCCCCCGGTTTTACCAATGCCTGCACTACAATCTTGTTGGCGGTAGAGGTACCGTTGGTTACAAAAAACGTATTTCTTGAGCCGTAGGCTTCACTGGCCTTTTGCTGCGCTTTTTTAAGCGAACCGGTTGGTTGTAATAGACTATCTAATCCACCGGTGGTAGAAGATGTTTCTGCCAGAAACATATTACGGCCGTAAAAATTTCCGAAATCGTTAATCCATCTTGATTTAAATACCGAATTACCCCGGGAAATTGGCATGGCATGAAATATCCCGGTAGGCTTTTTACTGTAATCTTTTAAAGCTGAAAAAAATGGAGTTTCATAACGCTCGCTTATTCCTCTAATAACGGTAAGGTGTAACTCCTGCAAATCTTCAGTTCGATAAAAAATCCTTCTGAAGGTTTTTAAGGTGCTATCCTTTAAATTACTTAGAGCCGTATCGGTTACATAATAGGTATCCAGTTCTGGCCTGAATTTTTTTACCATGGTTCCTAAAATTGGTCCTAACTCCGTAGGCGAATTAGAACCATAATTCAGTTTCAATATATTCTGAATAAAAGGTTTTATTGCAGGAGTGATCTTTTTTGAATGATAGCGAGGAGCATAACGAATTACAACCGCCTGAATATTAAAATTAAACTGAAGGGCGATTAAAGCATCTTCAAAAGAACGCTGTACTACAATCCCATAAGCAAACTGCTCGTTAGAAAGTCGCATTTCTTTAAGATCATGCCGAAGTTTATTTTCCTCTGCCTGAGAAATATCTTCTACAAACATGACTTCAAAATAATTTTTCCTGGCTACTTCGGTATACTCTCCTTTATCAGTAAGATCTGCTCCCGGATCTTCATCTTCTAAAAAATCTGGATTGCTTCTATACCTATCACTTACTAAGTTTTTTGTGATCTCTGCAATTTTATGGGATAAAGCGGTATGTTCCTGTCTTTCTAACATTTCCCTTAAAGAATCAATACAGGATAAACCTGGAAATGCAAAGAAGCATTCTACCCCCTCAAGATCCTTTAAAAGTTGCCTAAGATTTTTTTTACGCGCCTTTTCATCTTCTGATCCACGAGGAGTAGAATGAAGTTTCGTAGACTCACTTTTTAAAGTATTCCAGGATTCTACTCTAAGTTGAGCGATATTATAATAATGTGCACTGTCTATTTTTTTCTCTGGCATAATTAATCTTTTGAGTGTAAGGCGAGTTTGTTTCCTTCAGAATCAATAAAAATGGCAAAATGTCCGGACTCCGGATTAATCAGGGTTTTGGTCATCACAATTCTTCCTCCGGCTGCTTCAACTCTATTTAAAATACGGTTTAGGTCTTTACCTGCATTGAGATAAAGCAGGGGACCTATTATACCGGGTATAGAATTTGGTCCCGTAACAATCGCCCCTCCAATACCCTTTTCTGCAGGAAAAAATGCCATTGCATAATTCCCGTCAAATTGGGTTTCCATATCAATCTTAAAAATGCGGTTATAAAAATCTACTGCTTGTTGGAAATTAATTGCAGGAATTTCAAACCAGCTTATAAAGTCCTTTACAGGTTGTTCTTCCTGTTTTTCCTTTTTATTCTTTTGTGTTGTTCCTCCCATAGTTCTGTTTTTTTAATTATCCTCCAAATCCTTTATATCCTGTAGGATTAGCCGGTGGTTCATATTCATGTTCTTTCATTTTCAATTCAGCAAGGTTATCCAACCTCGTAGGCTTAATAAGTGGCCCGAGTGAATTGAGATAAGGCAATTGAGCCCCCTGTTGATAAATATTAAATTGACCGATATGATCTCTAAAACTTTTTAAAGGCTGGCCCAAACGTAAAACTCCGAGTTCCCTACTTCTTCTCACACGACTGATGTTGAGTTCCAGCGGAAAAATTTCTTCATTTCCTTCGGCTTGATAGATCACACGACCATCGGGCCCACAAACCAAAGATCTTCCATTTCCTCCCGATTCAAGCCCGTTTACATCAAAGAAGTAACACTGATTTACCGCGGCCATAGCCCTCACAATAGACAATTCAATATCCCTGTCTATAGTTCCTGTCATAGTTGGATGCAAAATAACTTCTGCTCCCATCACCGCGAGAGTACGCACTGTTTCAGGAAACCACATATCGTAACAAACAGATAGTCCGAATTTTGCAACTCCCGGCACATCAAAAACGCAAAATTCTGAACCCGGTGTCACTCCTACTTCATAAGGATAAAAGGGAAACATTTTTCTATAACGCGTAACGATCTCTCCCTGAGGATTAATCACTGTAGCGGTATTATAAATTTTACCTTGGCTTTTTTCGAAGATGGAACCCGGTAACAGCCAAATACCATGTTTCTTAGCCGCGGCCTGCATCTCTTTTTCGAACTCTCCCGGTATTTCCTGGGCATTATGGGTTAAAGGACCGTAGCCACATAACTCACTAAAAACTACCATGTCTACCCAGGGGTAAAGACTCATGGTAATATCAAGTTTCAGCTTCATCATTTCCACATTGGAAGCGACTGCGGAAACCTTCATCTGTATTCCTGCTATTGCAAATGGATTCATAATATTTTTTATTTCTTATTATCCGTAGAAAATATTTTCCCGGATTCTGTAATCAATTCCTTTTATATGTTTAGAAAAACATCGTTTCATAGTAATTAATTCACCACAAAACTGAACGTAACTCTTCATTGAAATTCCTTTTAAAGAACTTCAACCTAATTTTAAAACTTAAGTATGTTTTCTTATTTGATTTTCCAGAATATCCAGAGCTTTATTTAATTGTTCATCGGTAATTACGAGTGGACACAGTATTCTTAAAACATTTTTAAAGGTACCGGCGCTTATAAGAATTAAACCTTCCCGGGCACAGCCTTTTACGATGTTAGCGCAGAGTTCTGTATGCGGGTTACCAGGATCATTATCTTTTATAAATTCTATTCCTATCATCGCACCTAATCCTCTTACGTCCCCTATTTCAGGACATTCTTTCCTAAACTTTTCCATCCGGTCTGTGATGAGTTTACCTATATAAATTGCTCTCTCGTTAAGGTTTTCATCTTTCATTAACTGGATAGTAGCCAAAGCAGCAGCACAACAAACAGGACTACCTATATAGGTGCCACCAATAGTGCCTGATTCCGCCGCATCCATAATTTCAGCCCTTCCAAGTACTGCAGCAATAGGAAGCCCTGAACCCATAGATTTTGCATAAGTACTAATATCAGGTTGTACTCCGTAATGTTGCCAGCTGGCCCAATGCCCCGTGCGGCAAAAACCGCTTTGAATCTCATCAAAAACTAACAAAACACCATGTTCGTCACAAAAGGAGCGCAGTCCTTCCAGGTATTTTTGAGGAATTGGATTAAAACCTCCTTCTCCCTGAATTGGCTCGACAATTATAGCTGCAACGCTATTTATATCAACCATACTATGTGCACTTCCCCTAAGTCTTTTTAGTTCTGTTTCCACAAATTCCTCCATACTTTGCGTACCGTGATATTTGTAAAAGTTCGGAAAAGGAATTCGGTAAACTTCCGGAGCAAAAGGCCCTGAAGAAAATTTGTAGTTTACCTTACTGGTTAGGCTCATACCCATAAGAGTACGCCCGTGATATGCTTCTGTAAAACAAATTACCGCTGGTCTTTTTGTGGCCTGGCGTGCAATTTTAATGGCATTTTCTACGGCTTCTGCCCCGGTGCTAATCAGCATCGCTTTTGTTTTCTCCCCGTGTGGAAGTATTTCAGCAAGTTCTTCACAGAGTTTAATGTACGGTTCATAAGTAACTACATTAAAACTGGTATGAAGATACTTTTCTGCCTGTTCCTGAATAGCCTTCACCACAGGTTCGGGACAATGGCCTGCATTTACAACGCCAATTCCGCCGGCAAAGTCTATAAGTTCATTTCCGTCTACATCTGTTATTATTGCTCCTTTTGCCTCTCTAACGGTGGCTGTATTAAAAACACCAACTCCGTTGGCGACAATGTTTTTTCTCCTGTCAAGGAGCTGCTGAGATTTTGTTTGCTCTTCAGTCATAAATATTTGGTTGTTCAATTGAATGGTTAATCTAAATAATGCAAATACGCAGTGAGGAGATAAGTAAGTAGGCCCCAACCACTTTTGCTGCTGGTTAATATACAATTTTATTTTCTTATTTAGAACTGCTTTCTTACTGTAAACCAATCAGAAACCTTGCTAGCATCTTATTTAAGGTGAGATTTTTTGTTTAATATTTATTAAAAAAGATGAATCAAAATATTTTTTATTCCATTAGTATTCAATAATTTATCACTATTTCAAGCTAAAGCTAAAATGCCAGTTTTATTTAAAAATGAAGTCCATTTTGAAGTCCCAAAAAAATAAAAAATTAATTTTATAGATATTTGATTGTGTTATAATTAGAATATGGTATCAATCTAAAACTCCCTGTTATTTATAGCGGAACGGCTGTGGTACTTTTCACAGGGCTAATAATAAAAGTGCTTTGAGTGCTCCCTATATGATCTAAGTTGGTGAGTTTGGTAACCATAAATTCGCGATAGGCTTCCATATCTTTTACCAGGACCTTTAAGATATAATCGTATTCACCACTTACGTGATAACATTCAAGAACTTCAGAAAGCTTTGCGGCTTCAGCTTCAAATTTGGTTAAGTAAGACCGGGAATGTTGAATGAGTTTAATCTGGCAAAAAACCATAAAACTTTTTTCCACTTTATCGGGGGAAACCAAAGCTACATATTTCGAAATAACCCCTTCTCGTTCAAGGCGCTTAATTCTTTCAAAAACAGCAGTTACGGAAAGCTGCAGTTTATTAGAGATCTCCTTGTTGGTCATTTTGCTGTCCTCCTGAAGATGTTTTAAAATCTGAAGGTTTTTTTGATCTAATTTCATAATGAAAATTTTTCTATGCTGAATTTTAAATTTAAGCATTTAATGATTCTAAATCTATTAAATACGATTTATATAGATTTATTTACTGAATTTATAATTTACTGTTGATTTTTATTCAGCTATACCTTTATTTTGGATAAACGACTAATTAAATAATAATGAAATACAAACCCGCAGATAATATTCAGGACCTTCAATATTTTGGCGAATTTGGAGGCGTTAATCCTTCAATATCCGATTCCTCTACTTATACATTTCTTTCAGCGAAAACCATGTTCGATACTTTTGAAGGAAATTCAGAAGGTTGCTACCTTTATTCCAGGCATTCTTCCCCTTCAAATTTATATTTGGGCGAAGCCCTTGCAGCGATGGAAGGTACCGAAACAGCAAACGTAGCTGCCAGCGGAATGGGCGCTATCACCTCTACCCTACTTCAGTTATGCCAGGCCGGCGATCATATCGTTTCCAGCCGCACAGTTTACGGCGGAACCTACGCATTTATGAAGAATTTTATTCCGAAGTTCAACATTCAAACTTCTTTTGTAGATATTACTAATCTTGAAAGTGTTGAAGCTGCGATTACCAAAGACACTAAAGTACTTTATTGCGAGACGGTAAGTAATCCCCTGCTGGAAGTGGCCGATATTGAAGCTTTGGCTAAAACCGCAAAAAAACACCAGCTAACTTTTGTGGTAGACAATACATTTTCCCCACTTTCTATTAGTCCGAAGGAATTAGGAGCCGATGTTGTAATTCATAGTTTAACCAAATTCATCAATGGCAGCAGCGATACCGTTGGTGGCGTTACCTGCGGAAGCCAGGATTTCATCAATGCGCTTCGCAGCGTTAACGATGGCGCCAATATGCTGCTGGGACCTACGATGGACAGTATGCGGGCGGCTTCGGTTTTAAAGAATTTAAGAACCCTTCATATAAGAATTAAACAGCACAGCCATAACGCGATGTTTTTAGCTGAAAAATTTCAGGAAGACGGCTTGAGAACGGTTTATCCCGGATTAAAAAATCATCCCGGCCACGAAACCTTTAAGAAGAGGATGAATGAAGATTACGGTTTTGGTGGTTTGTTGACCGTAGATGTAGGCAGTCTTGATAAAGCCAATGCATTAATGGAATTGATGCAGGAGAAAAACCTGGGCTACCTGGCGGTAAGTCTGGGCTTCTATAAAACACTCTTTAGCGCTCCCGGAAGCTCTACTTCTTCTGAAATTCCCATTGAAGAGCAGGAAGAAATGGGACTAAGCAATGGCTTGATCCGTTTTTCTATCGGTTTGGACAACGATATAAAACGGACTTATAAAATGATGAAATCCTGTATGAAGGAAGTCGGGATTTTAAACAAGGAGATGGTTTAAAAAAAAAGAATGTCCGAAATATAAAATCGTTATAGAGCGAAGATATTTTCGGACTTTTACTTTTTTGTATATTCACAAAAAATATAATTTTGAAAAAACTACTACTCTCTATATTTATTACATTTTTCAGCCTCAGCGCTTTTTCCCAAATTCAAAATGAAGTTCGGCTGTATTACGGATTTACTAACAGCGATTTATTGAGAAGCGAAAACCTTGATGGTGCCGGGAGTGTTGAAATTGAAAACTCTTACGAATTTGGGTTTCGATATTTGCTTGAGGTAACCGATAATCTAGCCCTGGAAACCGGGCTCAATTACTGGCGAGGGGATGTAATGCTTACTTCAGCGCCTATGCCTGAACAAACCACCCGCTCGGAAGAGTTACAAACCACTTCTATTCCTATTTTTGCCAATTATACTTTCTTAGATTATTTCTTTGTAAATGGAGGCCCGGTGATGGATTTTCAAGCTTCAGAAAGTGAATCTATAGATCCCCAGGCCGGTATTGGGGTTGGTTTTGGGTTAGGTGCCCAATATTCATATAATAATTTTAATTTTTATGTAAACCCAAATTTCAGGAGATATGCGGTAATTCCGTTTGAAGAGAAAAATTTCCATCAGAAACTTACCACATTTGGGGTGCAATTGGGGGTTGGTTACAGATTTTAATCAATTTATAGTTTTCTAGAAAACTTGCTCATTTTCGTGTAAAATCGTAAAATTACAGGCGAAAATAAAAATCTGATTAAAATAAATTCAACCGAAAACCTTTTTAGAAGGATTTTCTATATATACTTCAAGCCTGAATGGAAAACCAAAACCCGTCCCAAACTGAACAAATTCCAACGAATAAAGAACTTGGTATTTGGCCTGCATTAATTCCTGTTTTTGCGCTAATTGCCATGCTGGCCTTTAATGTTTTTGTTTTTGGAGATGACTCTTTAAGTGGTTCCAATCAGTTTGTATTATTACTTGGTGGCGCTGTTGCTGCTATTGTAGGGTATTTCCATAATGTGGAGTACGACAAAATGATTGATGAAGTAGCCGGAAACATTCAAAGTACGGCCGGGGCTATTCTCATTTTGTTAATGGTTGGTGCTTTGGCAGGAACCTGGCTTATTTCTGGCATAATCCCCACAATGATCTACTACGGATTACAAATTTTAAATCCTACAATTTTCCTGGCAGCCTGCGTTATTATTTGTGCGGTAATTTCGGTAGCAACCGGAAGTAGCTGGACAACTTCAGCAACTGTGGGTATTGCATTGATAGGAATTGCCGAAGCTTTAGGAATTTCAGTAGGGATGACGGCCGGCGCCATACTTTCAGGAGCTTATTTTGGGGATAAATTATCTCCTTTAAGCGATACCACCAACCTTGCACCCGCTATGGCAGGGACCGACCTTTTTACTCATATTCGGTATATGACGCTTACAACGGTTCCTACAATTACCATAACGCTTATTATTTTCGTGATCATCGGACTTAATTTAGATACTTCAGGGACTACAGATACTTCAGCTATTCTTGCCTCTATAGAAAATTCTTTCAGAATTACGCCCTGGTTGTTCCTGGTGCCAATTATTGTGATCGTCTTAATTATTAAAAAAACGTCTCCCTTAATCGCTTTACTGCTGGGTACGCTCTTAGGAGCAGCTGCAGCTTTGATCTTTCAACCGGGAATTGTAGCGCAAATTGCAGGAACCAGCAATCTCGATTTTATTAGCGGTTACCGTGGCGTGATGCAGGCCATTACAGTGGACACTGCTGTGGAAACCGATAGCGAGAATTTAAATGATCTATTTTCTTCTGGAGGAATGGCCGGAATGTTGGGCACGATCTGGTTAATTATTTGCGCCATGGTTTTTGGTGGAATTATGGAGGCCATTGGTGCTTTAGCTAAAATTAGTAAAGCTTTATTAAATCTGTTTCATACCACTTTTGGCTTGTTTGCCAGTACAGTTTTTAGCTGTTTGGCTTTAAACGCAACCGCTTCAGACCAGTATTTAGCCATTGTGGTTCCCGGAAAAATGTTTGCAAAAGCTTATCGCGACAAGGGTCTCGCGCCCGAAAATTTGAGTCGTACCCTGGAAGATTCGGGAACGGTGACTTCGGTATTAGTTCCCTGGAATACTTGCGGGGCATATCATAGTGGTGTATTAGGTGTTCCTACCCTTAGCTACGCCGGTTATGCTTTCTTCAACTATTTGAGTCCTTTTATGACCTTGCTTTTTGCTGCTTTAGGCATAAAAATCAAAGAATTAAGTCGGTCTTCAAAAGCTCAAACGGCATAAAAATTCAACATTGGCAAGGCATACAATTGTCAAATAAGGGATTTCTATTTGTTTTGGAGTGAGTTATAATCAAAAACTATCATTGCATAGTATTTTAAAATTTCAATAACTTTTATCATCGGGATCTTTCCCTAAATTTGCAAACGAATTACAATTAAAGTTAAACAGATAAAAAAACAGAATTAATATGTCATTAGTAGGAAAAAAATTCCCGAATTTAAGTGTAAATGCAATGGATGAAATGGGTGATACCTTTCAACTAAATATTTTGGAAGAAGCTCAGAAGAACAAGAAAAAAGTACTGTTATTCTGGTACCCAAAAGATTTCACCTTTGTTTGCCCCACAGAATTACACGCTTTCCAAAAAGCAGCAGAAGAATTTGAAAAAAGAAATGTAATGGTTGTTGGAGCTTCTTGCGACACTCCAGAAGTACATTTCGCCTGGTTAAGTACTCCAAAAGATAACGGAGGAATTGAAGGAATTAAATACCCAATTCTTGCAGATTCCAACAGAAACCTAAGCTCCCGTCTTGGAATTTTAGACATTACCGGAGAATCTTATGATGAAGAAACCGGAGATGTTACTTTAGAAGGAGACAACGTAACTTACCGTGCAACTTACCTTATTGATGAAGATGGAAAAATCTTCCACGAAGGGGTAAATGATATGCCACTAGGTAGAAACGTAGCTGAATTCTTAAGACTTGTAGATGCTTACACTCACGTACAGGAAAAAGGTGAGGTTTGTCCTGCAAACTGGGAAGAAGGTAAAGATGCAATGAACGCCGATAGAGACGGAGTTGCTTCTTACCTAAGCTTAAACTAAGAAAAAAGGGAAAGAGATTGTTATGATAAAAGAATTAGAACATGATAATTTAAACGAGATAGTTTCAGAAAACGAAACCGTTGTGGTACAGTATATGGCCGGATGGTGTGGTAACTGCCGATTAATGAAGCCTAAATTCAAAAAATTGGCTTCAGAAAATGAGAACGCTACGTTCTTGTTGGTAGATGCCGAGAAATATCCAGAATCCAGAAAACTGGCTAAGGTAGATAATCTACCAACTTTTGCCACTTTCAAAAACGGAAGTCTCGTTAACCAGGTACAAACTAACAAATTTGAACCTCTAAAAGACCTAGTAAATGAAGTTACCAGTAATTAAACATTTAGCACGCGAGAACGAAGTTCAAAAACTGGAACATACCATAGAAGTACTCGAAAGCTACACTGAACACCGTTCAGTAAAAGACGAGGAAATGGATGTGATAGGCGAATTGATTTCGAACTTATGCGGTGCTGTAGAAGTTAAGCATTCAATTGATGGAGGAACTCCAGAAAAAGATGCCTGCAACAACTTTATGCAAAAAGTAGTTGGTTCTATAGACCGATAGAAATCGCGGTTTGAATATTATCTATAAAGGGCTGTCTTACATTAAGGCAGTCCTTTGTTTTTATGATAATTTTAGTAAATCCCTAAAAGAGATGTTCTAAATTTAGCAATCCAATATAATAGTAACATCCATGTCGCAGATAACATTAAAAGGTGAAAAAATTAACACCTATGGCAGCCTTCCTGAAAAAGGAGAGAGAGCACCACATTTTGCACTCATCAAATCAGATCTTAGTACCGCAACTTTGAACGATTTTAAAGGAAAACGCGTGATCCTTAATATTTTTCCAAGCATAGACACCGGTGTTTGTGCAACTTCAGTAAGAAAATTCAACGAACGTGCTACTGAACTTGATAACACGGTTGTACTTTGTATTTCCCGTGATTTACCATTTGCACAAAAACGTTTCGTAAACGATGAAGGTTTGAAAAACGTCACCAACCTTTCGGATTTTAAAGATAGAAATTTCGGAAAAGATTACGGCCTGGAAATTATGGATGGTGCTTTTGAGGCATTACTTTCCCGGGTAGTTATTGTGTTAGATGAAAACGGAAACGTTGTTCACAGCCAACAAGTCTCTGAGATAGATGACGAACCAGATTATCTTGCCGCACTAAAAACCCTTTTATAATGCAGGAAAGTTTCCTCGTCAAAAGAATTAAAGGAAGCGGCTATGCCATTAAAGGTGCCTGGTTATTATTAAAACACGAGCAGAGCATCCAGGTTCAATTTATCCTTGCCATAATTATGTGTATTGCCGGGTATTTCTTTGAAATCACGAGAACAGAATGGATGTTTCAGTTTTTAGCGATAGGCCTTATAATGACTGCCGAAGGTTTAAATTCAGGGCTGGAAGCGATGGCAGATTTTGTACACCCAGATTTTCATAATAAGATTGGACATATTAAAGATATTGCCGCCGGCGCAGTATTCATTGCAGCATTAACCGCTATTATTATTGGTGCGTTTATTTACTTCCCTTATATTTTTTTAAAATAATATATAGCATAGCTTTCAGAAACTAAGGCTTTTAAATGTTGATTGTTTTTCCGGTTTATTTCTCAAAAAATAAATGCTTAGATTTGAACGTTTAAGCATACGAAAAAGCGCCCGCTAAACTGAAATCAAATTTCTTTATATTAGAAGGGGCTAATTTGTATTTTTGCTCAAAATCCTACTTATCATTTATGGCCAAAAAGAAAACCAGGACTAAAACAAGCACCGGGAAAAAGTCTACAAAATTTTCCTTTAAACTTAACCGGCAACAAAAGGTAGTTTTAGGTAGTTTTTTAATGTTATTCGGCCTGGCTTTAAGCGTTGCGTTTATCTCTTTTTTATTCAACTGGCAGGCAGATCAAAGTACGCTTGGAGAGTTCTCAAACCGTGAAATAGAAACCAAAAACTGGTTGAGTAAATTTGGCGCTTCTGTAAGCGACTTTTTTATGTATAAAGGTTTTGGCCTTGCCGCTTTTATCTTTTCAATTTTAGTAAGCTATAGCGGATTTCACCTTTTTCTTGGCGTAAAATCTACCAAACTCAGGGAATCCTGGTTTTGGGGAATTTTAATGATGCTTTGGCTGGCTATTTTCTTCGGATTTTTTGCTGCTGAAAATCCTCTTTTAGGCGGAAGAATTGGCTATGAAATGAACGATTTTCTTCATGACTATTTAGGTTTCTTCGGAACAATATTATTGATGTTTTTCCTGTTTATTGCCTATTTAACCTTAAGACTAAAGCTAACCCCCGAATTAATTGGAGGTTTTCTAAAGTCTAAAAAAGACAGCCTCAATAAAGAATTTCAATCAAATAAGGAAGAATTTTCAGCTACAGAGGAAGAAACCGAATGGAAAGAAAAATCAATCCCAAAAACTGAAAAACCCGCGGAAAAATCTTCAGCAGAAATAAAACTGGATACCACCCCTCCAAAGGAAGAATCCCCCGCCCCTGCTCCAAAACCAAAACCGGCTGAGCCCGAAGAGGTAGAAATGGAAGTAGAAACTGCGCAAGAAGAAGAGCTGGATGAAAATAAGATCAGCAATAAGATCGTTAAGGATTTTGGTGAATTTGACCCTACTTTAGAACTAAGCAACTATAAATTCCCAACCCTGGAGTTGCTTCAGGAATATGGCGGCGGCATTACGGTAGACCAGGAAGAACTCGAAGGGCATAAAAACCGTATTGTAGATACGCTAAAAAACTATAAAATTGAGATCGCGCAAATAAAGGCTACGGTTGGCCCAACGGTAACGCTATACGAAATTGTACCAGAAGCCGGGATAAGGATTTCTAAAATCAAAAATCTGGAAGACGATATTGCGCTCTCCCTTTCTGCTTTGGGAATTCGTATCATCGCGCCAATTCCGGGGAAAGGAACGATCGGTATTGAGGTCCCCAATAAAAATGCGACAATTGTTTCTATGCGTTCGGTAATTGCTTCACCAAAATTCCAGAATGCAGAAATGGAATTACCAATGGCGCTTGGGAAAACCATTTCTAACGAAACTTTTGTGGTAGACCTGGCAAAAATGCCTCATATGCTAATGGCCGGAGCAACAGGACAGGGTAAATCGGTTGGGTTAAATGCTATTTTAACCTCGCTACTTTACAGCAAGCATCCTGCAGAAGTAAAATTTGTGTTGGTAGATCCTAAAAAAGTAGAACTCACGCTTTTCAACAAAATTGAAAGACATTACCTCGCCAAACTTCCGGATTCCGGCGATGCGATTATCACAGATAATACCAAAGTAATAAACACATTAAATTCTCTATGTATTGAAATGGATGATCGTTATGAACTGCTTAAAAACGCAATGGTTCGTAACATCAAAGAATACAACGTTAAGTTTAAAGCAAGAAAATTAAATCCTGAAGACGGCCACAAGTTCCTTCCATACATCGTATTGGTAGTAGATGAATTTGCCGATTTAATAATGACCGCGGGGAAAGAAGTTGAAACACCAATTGCCCGTTTGGCTCAGCTGGCCCGTGCGATTGGAATTCATTTAATAATCGCTACACAAAGACCTTCGGTAAACGTAATTACCGGAATTATAAAAGCCAACTTCCCCGCCAGGATTGCTTTTAGGGTGACTTCAAAAATAGATTCCAGGACCATTTTAGATGGCCAGGGAGCCGATCAGCTTATTGGGCGTGGTGATATGCTTTTCACCCAGGGGAATGAATTAAGGCGTTTACAATGTGCTTTTGTAGATACTCCGGAAGTTGATAAAATAACCGAATTCATTGGCTCGCAAAAGGCTTACCCGGAGGCGCACCAACTTCCTGCTTATGAAGCAGATGAGAGTGGCACAGGTGTTGATATAGATGTAAGCGAAAGAGACAAACTCTTTAGGGAAGCTGCCGAAGTGATCGTTACTGCTCAACAAGGCTCGGCTTCTTTGCTGCAACGTAAACTAAAATTAGGTTACAATCGCGCCGGCAGGATTATAGATCAATTAGAAGCTGCCGGAATAGTTGGACCTTTTGAAGGCAGTAAAGCACGACAGGTTTTAGTAACCGATCTTGCAGCCTTAGATCAATTATTAAATGAAGAATAACACCTAATGACTAAGATGAAAAATTTAATTTTTATTACGCTCGCTATTTTCACCATAAGTTTGCAAGCGCAGAATTCCACAAAAGCAGAGAGCCTTCTAAACGAAGTATCTTCTAAGGTTAAAGGCTATGACAATATGGTGATAGATTTTAAATACACCTTACAAAACAATGCGGCCAACGTAAACCAGGAAACCCGTGGTGATGTAAGCATTAAGGGTGAAAAATATGTACTGAATCTCATGGGGACAACCCAAATGTTTGATGGAGAGAAAATTTATACCATAATTCCGGAAGATGAAGAGATTAATATTTCTACTTATATTGAAGAGGAAGATAATAATATCACTCCATCTAAAATGTTTACTTTTTATGAAGAAGGATATAATTACGAAATGGATGTTGCTCAGAATTTAAATGGACGCAAAATTCAGTATGTAAAATTAACCCCAAAAGACAGCAATGCCGAGGTTAAGAATATACTATTGGGTATAGATAGCCAAACCAAACATATTTATAACCTTATCCAAACCCAGGATAACGATACGAAAATTACTATTACCGTAAAAAGCTTTAAAACTGACCAGGAGCTGGCACAAAACCTTTTTATTTTTGAAGAAGCCCGTTACGAAGATTTTTATATCAACAGATTAGACTAAATTGAAAATATTAGACCGGTACATACTCACCAGTTACCTAAAAACGTTTTTTACAGTTTTTATCATTCTTATGTTCATCTTTGTACTCCAAACCATTTGGTTGTACATTGGTGAACTGGCAGGAAAAGATTTGGATACCGAAATAATTTTCAAATTCCTCCTCTATTTTTCTCCCAAACTGGTGCCACTGGTTTTACCGCTTACCATTTTACTTACTTCCATAATGACTTTTGGTAATTTTGCCGAAAATTATGAGTTTGCAGCAATGAAATCTTCCGGGATTTCACTACAAAGAGCTATGCGCAGCTTAACTTTCTTCATCTTATTAGTTAGCGTTACCGCATTCTTTTTTGCTAATAATGTAATTCCTGCCGCTGAATATAAATCGATAAATCTTCGGAAAAATATTGCGAAATTAAAACCTGCGATGGCTATTACCGAAGGCGTTTTTAACGATTTGGGAACCATAAATATTAAAGTTGAAGACAAAAGTGGGGATAACGGCCAATATCTAACCGATGTTATAATCCATAAAAAAACAGCCCGTAGCGGAAACTTTACCGTAATGAAGGCCAAAGAAGGCGAATTAATGGGTAGTACAGATTCAGATGTACTTTCCCTCATTCTAAAAGACGGTAATTATTACGACGAAATTCAACCATCAGATTATTCTAAAAGAAGAAATAAACCCTTTGCCAAGAGTTATTTCGAGGAATATACCATAAACCTCGATCTTTCAGATTTCAACAATGTAGATCTGGAAGATGAAAGTTACAGTAACACTCAGGGAATGCTTAATATTTCTGAACTCCGTCAGAGTATAGATTCATTTTCTACCTCCCATAATGAAAAGAAAAGAGCCTTAACCGAAAATATGTACCAACGTACAGATTTTGACAAAATAGAGGTGAATTTAAATCCTGCAGATTCTATAAAGGAAATTAAAAATACCATCCTGGAAGAATATGACACCTACCAGGCCATCCAGATAGTGAGTCTATCATTAGGTTCTGTAAACGGTGCACTTTCACATCTTAATATTAAAAGATCTGAGTTAAAAAACTCTACCAAGCAACTCAATAAATTTGAGATAGCCTTACACGAAAAATATGTTCTCGCTGCAGCCTGTATTGTCTTATTCTTTGTAGGCGCACCCTTAGGCGCTATTATTAGAAAAGGAGGAATGGGTTTACCTATGGTAGTTGCGATCCTACTGTTTCTAACCTATCACTTTATCGGCATATTTGCTAAAAACAGTGCAGAAGACGGCAGTATCAGCCCCTTTATGGCTACCTGGCTTTCCACACTTATCATGCTCCCATTAGGAATTTATCTTACTTACAGGGCTACTACAGACCAGGGTCTTTTTGCTTTTGATAATATTACCGAACCTATACGGAAAGGGCTTAAAAAAGCTGGTATTATTAAGCCGAAAAGAAAAATAGATTAAATATCTTTGCAGCCCAAAATAACACACAACATGGCTCAGGAAACCACTATCAAAAATACCCTTAAACTTCACAGCATTCAGGAAGCGATAGATGACATTCGTGAAGGAAAGGTAATTATCGTGGTAGATGATGAAGACAGAGAAAATGAAGGAGATTTTGTTGCAGCCGCAGAAAAGGTGACTCCGGAAATGATCAACTTTATGGCTACTCACGGCCGCGGACTCATTTGCGCACCAATAACCGAAGAACGTTGTAAAAATCTGAAACTGGAGATGATGGTAAGCAACAATACCGATCCTATGGAAACCGGTTTTACCATCTCTGTAGATTTGCGAGGTAAAGGTGTTACTACGGGAATTTCAGCTTCAGACAGAGCCAAAACAATTCAGTCGCTTATAGATCATGAAACCAAACCCATAGATCTTAACCGTCCCGGACATATTTTTCCGCTTAAAGCCAAAGAAGGTGGCGTATTAAGAAGAACGGGGCATACCGAAGCTGCTATAGATTTTGCAAGGCTTGCCGGTTTCGAGCCAGCAGGAGTTATCGTGGAAATCATGAACGAAGATGGAACTATGGCGAGGCTTCCGCAACTAATGGAAGTTGCACAAAAATTTGATCTTAAAATAGTTTCTATAGAAGCTCTCGTGGCTTATAGAATGCAGCACGATTCTTTGATCGAGAAAAAAGAAGATTTTGATCTTGAAACTCGATTCGGAAAATTTAGATTAAGAGCTTACCGCCAAACTACAAATAATCAGGTTCATCTGGCACTTACTAAAGGAAGCTGGAAAAGCGAGGAAGAAATTTTGGTTCGTGTAAACTCTACTTTGGTTAATAATGACATTCTTGGAACGCTTACCAATGATGCCGACAAGAAACTGGACAATATGTTCAGGGCCATTAACGATGAAGGTCGTGGTGCTATTGTTTTTATTAATCCTGCCAGACAATCTTTAAATCTATTGCCACGACTGGCTGAGCTAAAAGAACGCCAGAAAAAAGGCGAAGTTAAAGCTCCGCCAATTAATATGGATAATAAAGATTTTGGAATTGGTGCCCAGATTCTACACGACCTGGAAATTCATAAAATCAAATTACTTTCTAACACCCAACAAACAAAACGTGTTGGAATGATTGGCTACGGACTGGAAATTACCCGCTACGTAAATTATTAATTCACTTCAATAATTACATCATCCAGGGGTCTTCGCACCTTTTTAAATTCAGAAAACATATCGTCTTCTGCGCGATAACCTACCGGCAAAGCCAGTACCGACTTTAAATTATGAGCATCTAAATTCAGCAGTTCATCGTATTTGTTGGGCTCAAAACCTTCCATAGGGCAGGCATCTATTTCTTCGGTAGCACAAACAGTTAAAAGTGTTCCTAAAGTTAAGTAAGCCTGATTTAGGGCCCAGGCATGAACTTCCTCTTCTGCTTTAGATTCAAAACTATCTACCAAAGACTTTTTAAAAGGATCTAGAATTTCATCTGGAGTTTCCCGTATATGTTTTACCCTTTTAAAATACTGTTCAATAAAATGTTTATCAACTTTCTTTTCAATGCAAATCACTAAAACATGGGAAGCAGTATTTAACTGCTGCTGCTCCCAGGAAGCAGTTTTTAACTGCTCTTGAAGCTGTTTATTACGCACAACAACCATTTTTAAAGGTTGCAAACCGTAGGATGTGGCGGTAAGGTTAAAAGCTTCCTTAAGAATATTTATTTTCTCTGAAGAAAGTATTTTATTGGGGTCGAACTTTTTAGTGGCATAACGCCATTGTAAAGCTTTAATATTGCTCATTTTTTCAATTCTTCTTTAAGACCATCAAAGGTAAACAATCAGGTTTAATGCTTAAAGCATCCCCCATAAATTATACATATAGGTAAACTATTATTCTTTATCTTCGTGATATAATTGGCGTAGCCTATGATGAAGCTTCTTAAAAAACTAATCTTTGCTTTTGCACTTTTCGTTATCTTAAGCATCCTCATCATATTTGGGTTAGAAGCTTATATCCAAAAAGAAACCTCTCATCTTATTTATTCTGAAATCACAGAAGTTCCTTCTGCTCAAACAGGTATAATTCTGGGAGCGAGCGTACATGCAGATGGGAAATTATCGCCTATTCTCGAGGATCGGGTAGAGACTGCCTATCAGCTTTACAAACAAAACAAAATTGAAAATTTCCTGATAAGTGGGGATCACAGAACAGATGATTACGACGAAGTTAATGCCATAAAAAATCACCTGCTAAAGAAAGATGTACCTCTCGATGATATGATATTAGACCACTCTGGTTTTGATACTTACGATAGTATGTTTCGCGCTAAAGCCGTTTTTGAAATTGAAGACGCAATTGTGATCACGCAAAAATTCCATTTACCCAGAAGTCTTTATATTGCCAGAAATCTGGACGCCAAATACAAGGGTTTTGAAGCTGCACCTGTAGCCTATACCTCTTCTGAAACAATTAAACGCCGGGAACAACTGGCTAATTTTAAAGCCATTTGGGAAATTCTCACTAAACAGCAACCAACTACAATGGAAAACTGAATTCATCAAATCTTTAAACAAAATTCTTTATCTTTAGGTATACTAACCTAAAAACCAAGAATATGCTTCAGTGGGTAGTGCATATTGTTATTGATGCCCTGGTATTGCTTGCCGCGGCCAACATAATGCCAAAAGTAGAACTTAAAGGTTTCAAAACAGCTATTATCGTAGCACTTATTATTGGAGTGCTTAGTTTCCTATTAAGTTGGGTTCTCACCCTATTACTAAATGTTGCAACCTTCGGAATTTTTTATTTCCTGGGATTAGGATTTATTACCCGGGTGATAGCCTACGCCATTATTATTGAAATAGCCGACCAGTTTAGCGATGATTTTAAAACGGAAGGCTTTCTTCCCTCCCTATGGCTGGCCGTATTTATAGCGATTGTAGGTGGAATTGTAGATGCTATACTTTTTTAGATAAACAAACTTTAAAAACAATAAGGTTTCTAATAAGATATTTGCCAGGGAAGCCATAAACGAAATATTATAGACATTTGAGCAGCGGCAATGGTTGAAGAATTCAATCCTTAAACTAAGTAATTTGGAAAACGCAAGTGATTTGTACAATAATATAGTTCAATATCTTAGATTGAATTATCTTAATCTTGGGCTAACCTTCTTATTTTTAGTTGCCGGGTTTTTTATAGCCAATTTTATTAAGCGTAGAATAAGGTTACGCTTAATAAAAAGATCACCCAACCATATCACTGCTACTTTTATATCACAAATTACAGGTTTCACCCTAAAATCAATTATAGTATTAATAACACTCTATTTATTGGGACTTGATGCTTTTACCAATAAAGTGTTAGCAGGTGCAGGTCTCTTAACTTTTGTTATTGGGTTTGCTTTAAAAGACATTGGAGAAAATTTTCTGGCAGGAATTATTCTCGCTTTTAAAAGCCCTTTTAGATTAGATGATTTAATTGAAATAAATAATATTGAAGGTTTTGTAAAGGATATCAATATTCGCGAAACACTCATTAAAACGCCAGATGGAAAAGATGTTTTTCTACCTAATTCCATAATCCTTAAAAACCCCTTGTTTAATTATACTATTGATGGCTTTTTACGTTACGAATTTACCGTTGGGATTGCTTATGAGAATAATCCCACAGATGCTATAAAGATTATACTTGAAACTGTAAATAATGTGGAAGGAGTTTTAAAAGGGGATAAAAAGCCTTCTATTAGCATAAGGGAGCTGGCTACAAATACCATAAACATTAATGTGCAGTTTTGGGTTGATACTTTTAAGACTTCCAGGCGATCTGTCCACCATAGCATCCGGTCGCAGATTATGAACAATGTTATTGCAGCATTAATTGCAAAGGGTTTTAGTTTACCAGCTTCTATAGTTGAATTAAAAAACTATGACCCACCAAATACCCTAAACCTTAAAATAAACGAAAACGAATAGTTTAATTGAGACAATTCAGTATAATAATTTAATTAGAAAACATGAAATCTATTAAAATACTATCGATCACTATAATCCTGGCGGTGATGACTTCCTGTTCTGAAACAATAAAGTTTCCGGTATCTAAAATTGTACCTGCCGCAGATATTTCTGCAGAAGTGAAAGAACAGGGCGACCCCAATTATTTGGTTACAATAGAAGCAAACAATCTTGCATCCCCCGAAAGGCTGGAACCACCCAAAAAGCTTTATGTTATTTGGGCTGTTTCAGAATCGGGGGTGGTTAGGAATGTAGGGCACTTTAACCAGGAGAATGCCGAAAAATCAACCTACAAGGCTTCGTTCCCATACAAACCAATAGAGGTATTTATTACCGCAGAAAACGAAGAAGGAAATTGCCTGCCAACAGGTACAGAAATTACCAGGGCAACGCTAATAAAAGACTAAAAAACAAGGACAAAAGTTTTTTGAGCAGGAGCCATTGAATAAACAGAGAATCAATCGCCTGCTTAAATTAATATAAAAAGAACCTTTCACATAAGGCGCGAAACCTTAAAATACTGAAAACCATTCAGGTTCTAAGTTTCGGTTTTTTATTTCTTCGGCCAAATCAATCCATAAATCCGCTAAAGGGAAGTGCAGCCACAAAAAAACGATAATCTTTCTGGTTATCCCAAAATACTGCCCTATAAGTCATTCCATGCAATCTCATCCTAGCACTTTTGCTGGAGTAGTCGTGGCCTTTTTTATAATTCCCCGGTTTCAGGGTGAAAATAGAAATTGGACTGATCAAACACATAGATCATAAAAATTTATACAGCTAAAAGCACATTTGATGCTTTCTTAACTTCTCCCGGTTTCTATTCTTTTATATTTGCCGCTTAAATTTGCGCTATGATAAAATTGATCGTTACCGATATGGATGGAACTTTGTTGAACGACCAACACGAGATCCACCCCGATTTCTGGGAAATAGAAGAATTACTAAACAACAAGGGGGTAATGTTCTCTGTTGCCAGTGGCCGTCAGTTTTATAACCTGGAAAGCAAATTTGACAAAATTAAAGACAGGATGCTGTTTTTTGCTGAAAATGGCACTCACGTAGTTCATAAAGGAAAAGATCTTTACGTAAATCCATTAGACAAGACAGCTGCATTAGATTTTGTAAGGAAAGGCCGGGAACTTCCCGAAACTCATTTGGTGCTCTGCGGAAAGAATTCGGCATATATAGAGAGTAAAGACGATAGTTTCTTCAACGAGATCAATAAGTTCTACAAACGGATAGAAAAAGTAGAGGATCTTACTGAGGTAGACGATACTATTTTAAAAGTCACTTTTTGCAACTTTAATGGTGTTGAAGAGCATACTTACCCGCATTTTAAAGAATTTGCTTCTGATTACAAAGTAGCCATTGCGGCCAATGTTTTTATAGATATTACATCAATAACCGCAAATAAAGGAAATGCCATTAGCGGAATCCAGAAAGAGTTAAATATCTCCCCGGAGGAAACCCTGGTTTTTGGAGATTACCTCAACGACCTGGAGATGATGCAGAACGCGAAATACAGCTACGCGATGAAAAACGCGCATCCTGAAATTATTAACGCAAGTAAATTTATAACCACTTTTAGCAATAATGAGAACGGAGTTCTAAAAACCATCGAAGAACTCGGCCTGCTTAAAGAAGAATATGCTATAAAAAGCTAAACTGTACTGTCATTGACTTCAATCCAGTAACCATCGGGATCCTGAAAATATATTTGCCTGATCCCGTCGGGACGATTGGTTATAGTATTTTTTTCTCCCTTCCAGTTTTCAAAAGGAATATTTTTGGTTCTCAGAAATCCCATAAATTCTGATAAATCATCGGTATTAAAAGCCGAGTGCACGCCCTTATTCTTTTCTACCACTTCTTCACTTTCAACCAGATGCAACTGCACCTTATTGTTTAGCTGAAACCATTTTATATGGTCTCCAAGTCCGCCATTCGAGATTTGCTCCAGCCCCAGGACATTTCCGTAGAAATTCACCGAAGTCTTTAAATCCTTCACCCTAATCGTATCGTGATCTTTTCTGAACTAAACCACTCTGCACTCAAAGTGCAGAGGTTTTTTTACTAGGGACTGAAAGTCCCCAAGCTATTCCAATATGAAATTGGAGTTATCACTCGAATCTCGACGATGGTGCTCCAAATATTCATTAACCA
>NZ_JAIQZA010000089.1 GCF_020164485.1 Salegentibacter tibetensis | reverse complement strand
TTATATTAAGCTAAATTAAAAGAAGAGAGCTGAACTTAAGTACCCTAAAGACACTCAGAATTTACAAATTCATACTTCGATTCAGACTTAAGTTCAGATTTTCATCAAAAATCTCTAATAGAAATTCGGGATTTTAAGCCCATTATTAAGGAGTTGAGTTATTGATGAAATCCCCTCTTCTATCTAAAGAATGACGAAGTTATGAAAAGTATTTATGTTGGTATTGATGTAAGTAAAAGAACTCTTGATGTTTGTTTAAAAGGTCCTGATGGAGCACAGCACCTTAAAATTGATAATGAGGTTAAAAGTATTAAAAAGCTTTGCCGTCAATTAAATAAGGTGGATGATCAGGCTTTTATAGCTATGGAGAATACAGGTCATTACAATCACCAGCTTTACTCAGTCCTGACGAAATATAGCTTTAATGTTTATGTTGTAGATCCAAAACACATAAAAAGAAGTATTGGATTGGTTCGTGGTAAAAACGATAAGGTGGATGCCAGGCGTATTGCTACGTTTATAGAGAGGAATAAGCAAGATTTTCAACCTTGGGAACCGCTCTCCGACAGTATTTATTCTTTGAAGATCTTATTGGCTGAACGAAGAGCAGAAGTTGCCCGCATAAGATCCTTAAAACAACGAATAGATGGTCTGAAGCAACAAAAATCAGTTAGCTCAGCACAAACACTTATCTCCAGGAATAAAAAGGAAATTCAGAGAACACAACAGCGAGTAAAAGAAATAGAGAAACTGATAAGAGAAGAGATCGCTAAAGATAATACATTAAAAACAGAGGTTACCAGGATTAAAACAGTGCCAGGAATAGGAGATGTTACTGCCTGGCTCATTGCAGTAAAAACACATGGCTTCAAACGCTTATTGGATCCCAGGAAATTAGCCTGCTTTGCAGGAGTGGTTCCCTTTGAGCAACAGAGTGGTAGTAGTTTGAAAACCCAGCCAAGGGTATCAAAGATGGCTGATCGCACCCTAAAAACCGTACTGCAAATGGCCGCCATGAGAGCAGTAAGAATGACCAACGATTTACAGGCATACTACGAACGAAAAATTGAAGAAGGGAAAAATAAAATGAGCGTATTAAATGCAGTAAGAAACAAGTTAATCCACATTGCTATGGCATTGGTTAAAAACAAAACATATTACCAAAATCGCTTGGTTTTGTCATAGAAATCGAA
>NZ_JAIQZA010000088.1 GCF_020164485.1 Salegentibacter tibetensis | reverse complement strand
GCAGATGTCAGCAACCCAAAGGATTTGGAGAAAGCTGTGAAGCAAATTACTGAATCATGGGAGCATCTGGACATTTTGATCAATAGTGCGGGAGTGGTAAGCGCAGGCCTGCTGTCAGAACTAAGTGACGAGGATATTATCCAGCAAATCAACGTTAACCTCACCGGACTTATCTTGTTGACAAAAAAGGCTTTGCCTCTTCTCCAGAAGAGCAATGAAGGAGCCATTATGAATATCTCCTCCGGTTATGGATACATCGCAATGCCTTTTTACAGTGTGTATGCTGCCACTAAAGCGGCAGTCGGGCAATTTTCAGATGCTATGAGAAGAGAGTTGCATCAATATCCTCTTCATGTTATGACAGTGTATCCTTCAGCTACAGACACCAACATGATGAAAACAGCAGATGTAGGTAAAATGGACAGTCCCGAAGAGGTAGCGAGATTATCTGTAAAAGGCCTTATCAATAAAGATATTGAGGTGATTCTTGGAGGAGAAGAGAGGAAAAAACAAATTGATCTGAATTTTAATGATCCCAAAAAAATGGATGAATTCGCCATAGCCAATTATGAGGCATTGGAAAAAAGAACCCAAAACCACCGTTCTATGTAAAAGGATACCTTTCTATACTTTCATAAGAGCTGCCTTTTTTTCTATTTCGAGGAGCAATTCCTTTAAATCACTAATAGTTGACAGGGGATTCATAAGAGATACACGAAGGTACAATTCCCCGTTCAAAACGGTTTGTACAATATAAAACCTACCATCTTCTAAAAGCATTTGCCTGATTTTACGGTTAAGTTCTGTAAAATCCTCTGCTCCTTTAGTATAACGGAAGCAAACAATATTACACTGCGGTTCATAAGCAAGTTCAAAATTCTTATGCTCGCTGATCAGGTCGGAAAATTCGGTAGCCATTCTAAATAAAGTATCAATATTTTCCCCAAAGATGCTATCTCCAAATGTTCTATAAAGAGTATATACATGCAAGACAGACATGGCTTTGGTGCACTCAAAGCTGCGTTTTCCTCCGTTGTACCATTCTTCGGATTCTTGCTCTGTCCAAAGATACTGTGCCCTCTGAGAAAAGGTTTTATATGCATCGCTCCCACGTTTAAAAATAAGGGCAGTAGAAAGGGATGGTGTCATCATCATCTTGTGGTAATCCACCACTACCGAATCAGCCTGCTCAATTCCTTTAACCAGATATTTATAATGAG
>NZ_JAIQZA010000087.1 GCF_020164485.1 Salegentibacter tibetensis | reverse complement strand
CGTCAGTTCGATTTCTATGACAATTCCAAACGATTTTGATAATAGGTTTTATTTTTAATTAAAGCCATTGCAATATGGATCAACTTGTTTCTTACTGCATTTAATACACTCATTTTGTTTTTGCCTTCTTCTACCTTACGTTGATAGTAGCTCTGTAATTCATTATTCATTCTTACTGATCTCATTGCAGCCATTTGTAATACAGTTTTTAATGAGCGATCTGCCATTTTGGATACTCTGGGCTTTGTTTTGAGGCTACTCCCGCTCTGTTGGTCAAAAGGCACCACTCCGGCAAAACAGGCTAGCTTTCTTGGGTCGAGCAATCGTTTGAAGCCATGTGTCTTAGCAGCGATCATCCAGGCGGTAACATCTCCTATTCCTGGAACTGTTTTGATTCGGTCTATTTCTCTTTTTAATGAAGTTTCCTTAGCAATTTCTTCCCTTATCATTTTCTCGATTTCCTTGACCCTTTTTTGGATTCTCTGTATCTCTTTTTTGTTCCTGGTGATAAGCTTTGGAACAGAACTCACTGATTTTTGTTGATTAAGACCTTCTATTCTTTGTTTTAAAGCTCTTATTCGAGCAACCTCTGCTTTTCGTTCAGTTAATAGAACCTTTAAAGAATAGACGCTTTCCGATAGAGGTTCCCATGGGTCCAGATCCTCATTATTTCTTTCAATAAACCTAGCAATTCGCTTGGCATCCACTTTGTCATTTTTTCCCCGAACTAACCCAATACTTCTCTTGATATGCTTGGGGTCTACTACATATACAGTAAAATCGAAATTGGGTAGGACTTTATAAAGCTGGTGGTTGTAATGCCCAGTGTTTTCCATAGCTATCACAACACAACTATCAACTTTGCTTAATTCCTTAAATAGTTTTTTAATACTATTGGATTTGTTCTCAATTTTAAAAAACTGTTCTTGCTCAGAACCTTTTACACAAACATCCAGAGTTCTTTTACTCACATCGATACCAACATAAATACTTTTCATAACTTCGTAATGCTTTAGTGAAAGAGGGAATTTCATCAATAACTCAACTCCTTGATAATGGGCTTCAAATCCCGAATTTCTATTAGAGATTGTTGATGAAAGTCTGAACTTAGGTCTGAATCGCACTATGAATTTTTAATTCTGAGCGGGAATAGTTTACCTAAGTTCAGCTCTCTTTTCTTAATTAAACTTACAATAAATATAATAATGCAAGTCTAAAGGAGT
>NZ_JAIQZA010000086.1 GCF_020164485.1 Salegentibacter tibetensis | reverse complement strand
TATAATACTCCCCAAATATAGGACAGGAAATTAAGTTGTAAATTAACCCTGTCAAAATGAAAACACCAAGAAGAAAATTCAGTGCCTCTTTCAAGGCTAAAGTAGCTATTGAAGCGATCAAAGAACAGACAAGTTTGCAAGAGCTTGCTGCCAAATTTGAACTACATCCTACCCAAATATCCAGTTGGAAGCGGGAGTTTTTAAAAAATGCCGATCTGGCCTTTGGATCCAAATCTGAAAAAGAAGATTCCGATTCGGATACCGCACCCCTTTACAGTAAAATCGGCCAGTTACAAGTGGAAAATGATTTTTTAAAGAAAGTCTTGGGCAAATGAGTACTACCGAAAGAAGGCAAAAGGTAGTTAAATCCCATCCAAGGCTAAGTCTTGTTCAACAATGTATAATTCTTAATATTCATCGCTCTGGTCTCTATTACAAGCCTAAGAGCGAGAGTCCGCTCAATCTAAGAATAATGAAGGATATAGATGTTCAATTTTTGGAACACCCCTACTATGGAGTAGAACGCATGACCGATTACTTGAACCTTGATCTTGGGTATCATGTAAACGTCAAAAGGATAAGACGCTTGTATAAGGTTATGGGATTACAAACCATTTATAGAAAGCCTAAAACAACCATCAGGGATCCTAAAAGCTATAAATTCCCTTATCTGCTAAAGAACCTGATAATAGAGCGACCCAATCAGCTTTGGCAGACCGACATTACTTATATCCCTATGTTTCGTGGCTTTATGTATATGAATGCAATTATTGATGTCTATAGTAGAAAAATCCTTAACTGGAGCATCTCAAACTCTATGGACAAAGAGTGGTGTATAGAACTCTTAGAGGACACTATCGTCCAATACGGAGCACCAGAAATACATAACTCCGACCAGGGAGTGCAATACACCAGTACTCAGTATATTGATGTGCTTAAAAAGCATAACATACAAATATCCATGGATAGTAAGGGAAGAGCCTTAGATAACATATTTATCGAACGCTTCTGGAAGTCACTCAAATATGAAAAGATCTATTTAAATCCCCCCAACGGTGGTGTAGATCTCTATCAAATGGTAAGGCAGTACATTGAATTCTACAATACCAAGAGAAGACATACAGAAATAGGAAAAGTACCACCTGATCAAATTTATAACCTCAAAAAAATAGCATCATAAATAATTATAAATATCTTTAAACTGTCTTACAGATGGGGAGTATTGTA
>NZ_JAIQZA010000085.1 GCF_020164485.1 Salegentibacter tibetensis | reverse complement strand
TCACTTTACGCTTCTGCTCCGCTTTTTCGATTTG
Source organism: Salegentibacter tibetensis (assembly GCF_020164485.1). Lineage (GTDB taxonomy): Bacteria > Bacteroidota > Bacteroidia > Flavobacteriales > Flavobacteriaceae > Salegentibacter > Salegentibacter tibetensis. The sequence goes on along the minus strand of NZ_JAIQZA010000085.1, from coordinate 1,213 downwards.
CAACAAGGGCTCTTTATAGGCCTCTTTATTCTTAAGAATAAAATACGTTGCTATGATGATCTTATGGCTGACCGCTACTAAAGCTTTCTTACTCCCTTTCCGGACCAATAGCTTTTGGTAAAACCTTTTTAGGTAGCCTTCTTTACGACGGGTTGCTCCCCAGGCGGCCTCTACTAATGCCGATTGGAGGTGTTTGTTTCCGTGGATGACGCGGGTGCTTTTTTTTTACCGGCACTCTCATTGCTTCCCGGACTCACCCCTGACCAACTCGCCAGGTGATGCTGGTTTGGAAAGGCATCCATATTGACTCCCACCTCACTGATAATGGCCAGGGCAGTATCTTTTCCCACTCCGTCGATGGTTTGCAAGAGTTCCAATTCCACCTGGTGTTTGGCCGTTACAATAGCGATCTGCTCGTCTAGTTTTTGGATAAGCTTCTCATTCTCGTCAATGGTCTCGCGGATCATCTTTAGCATAAAGCGGTGATGCGGGGTAATGCGTCCGGTTAAAGCCTGGGTCATTTCTTCCCGCGTTGCCTTTACCCGGCCATGAACGTGAGTCAGTAAGCCAGCCACATCATCCTTACCATCAATAATAGCACTAATGATTTTGGAAGCACTTACTCCTTTAACATCACTGACCACACTGCTGAGTTTAATATTGCAGTCCTCGAGCACCTTTATAATCCGGTTGGTCTCCGAGGCCACAAACTGCACTTTCTTCTTTTTATAACGCATCAGGTCCCGAAGTTCCCGGATCTCCCTGGTGGGAATGAAACTAGCTTTTAAAAGACCACTCAGAAGCAGCTTACTCAGCCAGACACTATCCTTCTTGTCAGTCTTATGACCCGGAACGTTCTTTACATGCCGGGCATTGACAAGAATGATCGCGAAATCTTCCTCCAGGATATTAAAAACCGGCTTCCAATAGACGCCGGTGCTTTCCATAGCCACATGGGTAACCCCTTCTTCCTTACACCAATCTCGTAACTCTGTCAAAGAACTTGTATAGGCAGTAAACTGCCTGGTCTGATAATCTTTGCTACTGCTTCTAACGGTAGCAACAATAACATCCTTGTGCACATCTATTCCGCATCCCACGGAAATAACCTGCTCGTAGTCAATTGCTTTCATCCCAATAAGTTTTTACATCACTTAAATTTAAGCAAAAAACTCATCGGTGTTTGCGTGGGCTAAATCATGGGTATTTCATA
>NZ_JAIQZA010000084.1 GCF_020164485.1 Salegentibacter tibetensis | reverse complement strand
GGCCTTCAAATTTAATGGCTAATTGTTGAACTACCAAGCCCCAGTTCTGCAGGGGAGTGTTCCATTTCTTTTCTATTCTTTGGGTTGTCAGGTATACCAGCTTTAAGAGTGCCATATCATTGGTGAAAGCCCCTTTGGTCTTGGTTACTTTTCTTACCTGCCGGTGAAAGCCCTCTACGGCATTTGTGGTGTATATGAGCTTTCTAATAGGAGCTGTGTATTCAAAATAAGCACTCAACTCTTCCCAGTTATCATTCCAGGAACGGATCACTATGGGATATTTCTTGCCCCATTTTTCTTCCAGCTCCAGTAAAGCCGATTCTGCCTGATCCTTGGTATCCGCCTTGTATACCAATTTAAGATCTTTCATAAAATCTTTTTGATCCTTACTGGCAACGTATTTCATGCTATTTCGGATTTGATGGACAATACATAGCTGGATATCTGTTTTAGGATAAACGGAATGAATAGCCTCACTAAAGCCTGTGAGATTATCTGTACAGGCAATCAGGATGTCTTTTAACCCGCGGTTGTGTAAATTGGTCAAGACCTGAAGCCAGAAGTTGGCACCTTCACTCTCTGAAATATACATCCCCAGTACTTCCTTTTTCCCAGCTTTATTTATCCCTAAAATATTGTACAGAGCTTTATGTCTTACTTTTCCTTCTTCCCGTACCTTGAAATGCATCGCATCAAGCCATAGGATGCAATATACCGACTCCAAGGGTCGGTCTTGCCATTCCTTTACCTTAGGAATAACGCGGTCGGTAATATCACTTAAGACGTGGGTGGATATTTTGGAGTCATACATCTCCTCTATATGAGCGGAGATATCACGAAGACTGTTGCCTAGCCCATACATCCCTATGATTTGCTTTTCCAGGTTATCGGCCAGGATACGCTGACGCTTCTCCACGATCTGGGGCTCAAAGGTGCTGTCACGATCCTGAGGGGTGTTGATGGTGACATCCCCATTGGTTGCTCTTCAGGGTCTTTTTACCTTTACCATTACGCTTGTTACCAGCTTGAGAGCCTTTCTCTTCATCGGAAAGATGAGAGGACATCTCTGCTTCTAAGGCCTCTTCCATAAACTCTTTAAGCATCGGAGCAAAAGCCCCATCCTTGCCGGTTAGGGATTCTCCTGATAAAAATTGTTTTAATGCTTTTTCCTTTAATTCTTTAATCTCTTCTTGTGTCATAATCTAGTTTAAAAAATTTATTATATTTTTCAAAGTCTAGACAGACTTGAGATTACACCCTC
>NZ_JAIQZA010000083.1 GCF_020164485.1 Salegentibacter tibetensis | reverse complement strand
TGTTCTTTGATCGCTTCAATAGCTACTTTAGCCTTGAAAGAGGCACTGAATTTTCTTCTTGGTGTTTTCATTTTGACAGGGTTAATTTACAACTTAATTTCCTGTCCTATATTTGGGGAGTATTATAATTCAGAAAAATTAAAAAAATATAAATTCAAGGAATTGACAGATTACCTGATTTCTGGAAATAATATCAGGTTCATGATTTACATAAGTTACTTTATTTACTTGCTTTTATTTAACATTTTTGATCTTCAAAATCAAAACCTTTATAGTAATTCTATGATTGATAAAGCCGTTTTACAATCCTTTATTACTTTCATAGCCTTTGACAATGTCTTAAAAAATTTCAAAAATTTAGAATTCAAACCATCAGAATTATTCAATAGAATTCTTCTTTCAATTACTGGAGAAGATAAAAAAGAAGAAAAAACTAAAGAAACAGCAGGTAACACGACATAACTAATACTCAAACTTGTCTCAAAACGAAATCCTGTACTTACTTAGCGGTTCTTCCTATGGACTATAGAACTCAACAGATTGTACTGTTTTAAAGTATCCACCCCACCAACTGCATCTTGATTAGCTGACTTTCTACCGATAGCTTTGCAGCTGCTCTAAATTAATATTTATCATGAGCAAACAGGAAGAAATGTACACTTTAGTTAATGAATATCGCAATAGCGGCCTTTCGGCAAAAGCCTTTAGCAAAGAAAAAGGGATCAGTCCTTCCACCTTTTGTTACTGGATCCGCAAGAAGAAAGATGAAGATCAACCCGGGGGATTTGTAGAAGTTACCAAGGGATTAAACTCCTCATCAGGTGAGCTGGAACTTATTTATCCCAACGGGGTCAAACTCCAAATGAATGCTGCGGACCTGGGACTTATTGCCCGGTTAGTTAAGCTGTATTAATGTTCTCCTTAGGTTCCTCCCATAATTATCACTTTTATCGTAAGTCTTGTGATATGAGAAAATCCTTTAATGGTCTGAGCGGATTGGTGAAAAAATGAACTCAAAAGGGAGCCTACCAGCGGTGATGTGTTCGTTTTTCTTAATCGGAATCGCACCCATCTCAAGCTGCTTCACTGGGAGCGGGGCGGCTTTGTTTTATACTACAAACGCCTGGAGCGCGGAAGCTTCACTCCGCCCGTTATTAAAGAAGATCAGACCAGTTTTACCTGGACGCAATTGGTACTGATGATAGAGGGTATTACGGTTGAAAAAAGTGTTCAGAAACTGCGCTATTCTCACTAGGAAATAATGGTGTTTTATCAGTAAAAACAGGGGTTCGCGGTAGGTTTAATAGGTCTGTTTTTGTATATTTAACCCATGCAAGAACCCTTAGAAAACCTTACTAAAGATCAGCTTTTGGCACTCCTGAA
>NZ_JAIQZA010000082.1 GCF_020164485.1 Salegentibacter tibetensis | reverse complement strand
TCACTAGTGTCCGGTAAAAAAAATAAACCGGGCTAGCAATTTGAACACTAACCCGGTATGTCTACTTTTGAGTTACGACACAAAAAAGCTAGACATGGGTAAAAGTAAGGATTTTAACGGACAGCCGATATTTAATCAATTAATAAAGTTCATTGACAAAAGTGAAGTTCGAAAGATAGCTCGGGAGCATGCTGCAGAGCGGTATGTAAAAAAGTTTACGACCTATAATCACCTGGTCGTAATGCTTTTCGTGTCCTTAGAAGGCTATCAATCAATACGAGAAACGATATTGGGGCTTTTGGCTAATGCGCATAAACTGTCTCATTTAGGCCTATCCTACCTGGTTAGGCGAAGTACTTTTGCTGAGGCCAATAAACGCCGGAGCAGTACGGTTTTTGGGGATATCTACAAAAGTGTTTACCAAAAACATGCAGAAAGTTTAGCGGACAGCCGGTTAAACGATGCTGACCTAAAACGTCTTTATATTATGGATTCCACCACCATTTCCCTGTTTAAGGACATCCTTAAGGGCGTGGGGCGCAATCCCAAGGAAGGCAAAAAGAAGGGCGGAATAAAAGCCCACACCATTATCAAGGCTAGCGAGAATGTTCCCTGCCTTGTCCGATACAGTGAAGCCGTACGACACGACCATATGTTCTTGAAAGAAGTTTTCAACCTGGTCAAAGGTTCTATCATTACTTTTGATAAAGGCTATGTTGACTATGCTCAATATGAAGCCCTTACCCAAAGCCAGATATGGTACGTGACTCGATTAAAGGAGAATGCAACTTACCAGCCAGGAAAGGAATTTGATATTCCGGAAGATGCTGATTCTGGAGTATTGAAGGATGAGGAGATCATTTTATATTATGGTGAGGGAAAGCAGCTGAAACATCATTCCAGGCGCATAGCATACTGGGACAGCGAAAACAACAGGTTATTTGAATTCATCACCAATAATATGGAGCTAGAAGCTGAAAAGATAGCCTTAATCTATAAAAAACGATGGCAGATCGAGCTGCTATTCAAGCAGCTCAAACAGAATTTTCCACTAAAATATTTTCTAGGTGATAATGAAAATGCCATTGAAATACAGATCTGGACGGCTATGTTAGCCAACCTTTTGATCACCTTGGTGAAAGGAAAAGTAAAAAAGAAATGGGCCTTTTCTAATCTGGTGTCCATTATAAGGCAACAGTTAATGAACTACATCAACCTGTATGGATTTTTAGAAGATCCGGAGGGAAGTTGGCGAGAAGTGATTAAACAGAAAAAATTAAAATATCAGAATTCTCTATTCCCAGAGATAAAGGGGGCTTACTTTTAAAAAACAGAAATATGACATCTCAATATCAACAACTTAAGTTGATGAATAATTTAAATCCCGGTTTTACCGGACAACAATGA
>NZ_JAIQZA010000081.1 GCF_020164485.1 Salegentibacter tibetensis | reverse complement strand
ACCGAAACAACTGGCACAAAACGAACCGATATAGGCTTAACTTAAAACCAAAAGTGGCACAATTTGAACCGAAATGCCTGGCACTAACCGACCGAAATCACTGGCACAAATCGATCCGAGATATCCACTAATTATGAGAATTCTCCTCAATTATATTTTCCAGTAAATAATATAAACGATTTATTACCGCCTAAAGAAACCGTAATCGGAATTGAATTAAACGGAAGAACTAAAGCTTATCCTTTCTCTGAATTAAAAAAATTAAAAGGGAAGGTTCTTGAAGATACCTTTGCCGGGCAAAAGGTAAAAATCAATTATAGCTCCAAGGCCGAAAGTGCAGAGATCATAAATGAACAAGGTGATTTACTTCCGGCAATTACCAATTTTTGGTTCGCCTGGTATGCTTTTAATCCAGATACTGAAGTTTACCAACATACGAGATAATGCCGTAGACAGTGATTTTTCTTATAATTTTAAAAATTTCTCCAGTTTATTAACAACAATTCTTTTTCTCCTGGATCGAGGGACAGGACACAGACCCATAACTACAATACACGCAGCAATCTCCCTCTATTGGCCTAAGAACACTTTTACAATTTTCGCACTGATAAAAAAACTGGCAGGATTCGGTAGGCATCTCCTCCACTTTTTTGTGCCCACACTCCGGACAGATAATTTCCGATTCTATGATAACTTTATTCATTGTAGCATTTTTAAATTTAACACTTATACCATACAAATAATGTCTAAACTTCCAGGGGTATGTAAGTACTATCGTTTTAATATCTTTAAACGTAAATTCCGTTTTTGAGAAGTAAAATACAGTTCAATCTACCATCCTATATATTTAGGAACATTAACACCCTGATTGCGCAAGTAAATTATCGATTGCCCTCTGTGATGGGTCATATGATCCCGGATTAGATAAAAAATGTTTTCTTTAGATATTTCCTCATTATTAAACTTAATTTTTTTAAAAGTTTCCCCAGGTTCTATATTTTCCATTAGCTCCCCCACGTAATTGAAAGCTATTTTCAAAATCCCAATAACCTCTTCTTTGCTCAGGGTATTTATATCTTCTTTATCGTAAAACGCTGTTTTTTCTTCTGAAATTAACCGGCCTAAAAAAGAAATATTAGTGACAATATGTAACTGCTGTTCCTTAAAGCTCATGCCATCTACAGAAACTTTAGAGTCATAAAAGCTTTCCGGCATTGTCTCTGCCACAGCTATTGTGTAATGTGCTGCTCGTTTCCAAACTTTTGGGAATTCCTCTTTAAAATAAGCTTGTGCGTTTGCTTCATTCGTGTTAAAGAAAAGATATAAAACAACCAATAAAAACAATCTTTTCATATGTGTTTTATTTTATTTTTAATCAATTAGGGCCAAAACTCTCCCGTAGGGCTTACTGCTCTATGACCGGTTTTCACTATTTACAGTGTGCTATAGGCCCAATTTTAATGGTGATCTATA
>NZ_JAIQZA010000080.1 GCF_020164485.1 Salegentibacter tibetensis | reverse complement strand
AGTATGCTCCGGAATAATTTTGCCGGCCAGCCATTTTTTTAATTTATAAGGGGGTCAGCATCCGCCGGAATGACAGATACCTAAAAGGTGGGCTTTAGAGGGGTCAGCTTAGTCCGGAATATCCAACCACTACGTTAGAGGCTGGGTGAACTACTTTAAAATGGCAGATATAAAAAGCCTGCTGAGAAACATAGATCGCTGGTATCGTCGACGTCTAAGGATGTGTATCTGGAAGCAATGGAAACGCATTCGCACGAAAGGAAAGATGCTTATCAAGCTTGGCCTGAACAAGTGGAAAGCGTGGGAATATGCCAACACGAGGAGAAGTCACTGGCATATCGCCAACAGCTTTATCCTCACAAGGACCATAACCACGCACAGACTGAGACAGGCTGGCTACCCTTTTCTGCTGGATTATTATCTTAAAGTTAGAACGTAAATTAGGGAACCGCTCAGTACGGATCCGTACGCTGAGTGGTGTGAGAGGACAGATAGGGAATTAATCCCTATCTTCCTACTCGATTTTATCTCTTTGCTAATAGGCTTACCAGGGATATTGTTTAAAGTTAATAAATTTTCAATTTAAACAATGGTCTAGTTTTGTCGAGGCATTATACACAAGGTTCCGTTTAGGAAAAGTAGCAGATTTTACGTACTATTTTTAGAACTAAAATTAAGATAGCAGAAAAGAACCAAAACCTTTGGTTTCGCCCCTAACTGCTATTTTTGTATACCGTGTTATGTCACGTCATTTTTCTCTACTTTATTTTTGTTATAAAAGTATAATCCTATCATTAAGCACATAGATAAGGTTATTAGAAAAAAAGTTTTTGAATTAACTTCTTTTATAACAAATAGTACAATTGCAAGTATTTCAATCGCAATAAAAATTGACAGTAAAATTTTTTTATAAAATTTCATAATAATTATAATTTATGAACACGCTTCAATAATTGCCGCTGTAGCGATTCCTTTACTAACTAAAAAAACTACAAGAGAAGCGCCTCCGGTTACAAACGCAGCACCAGCCGTTACACTTATTGTACCAGCTATAGCTAAAGCACACCCCCAAGAAATACCTTTTATTTGATCCTTTGAAAGTTGAAAATTTCTATTGTTTTTTAACTCATTTTCTACGAGATGATAAACTTCTATTAAGTTAAAAAGAAAATTTGCTTCCTCAATATTATTAATTCGGAAATTATCCATTAATAATTGGTATCTATTCTCTTTAGATTTATTGTCTTGGTAAAATTCCAATTGAGCTAAAAATTTATTGTTTATTTTAAATTGTGAATACAGAGATTCAAGCCCATTTTCATTAACATACTTAAGGTTTTGAATAAATTTCTTTTCAACGCTAGAATTTTCAAAAGTGGAGGATTTGATTTGTAAATTTTCATTTGCTCTTTTCAGTTCTAGTTTAATATTCTTATGTATGCTTTCCAATTGGATTTCATCTAAAGAGCTCGATTCAACCATTTTATTTTCGATTAAATCAGTATTATCTTTACTGCAAGAAACAAGCAATATTAAGAATGAGAAAAAAATTGCAAAATATGGTTTTCTAAAATTTTTCATATGTGTTTTATTTTATTTTTAATCAATTAGGGCCAAAACTCTCCCGTAGGGCTTACTGCTCTATGACCGGTTTTCACTATTTACAGTGTGCTATAGGCCCAATTTTAATGGTGATCTAT
>NZ_JAIQZA010000008.1 GCF_020164485.1 Salegentibacter tibetensis | reverse complement strand
AGTAAGAAAGCTTTAGTAGCGGTCAGCCATAAGATCATCATAGCAACGTATTTTATTCTTAAGAATAAAGAGGCCTATAAAGAGCCCTTGTTGCAAATCGAAAAAGCGGAGCAGAAGCGTAAAGTGAAGGAAGTTCAAAAAACAGTTGGCCACCTGCGAAAACTGGGATTTGATGTAAGGCTTACTCCGGTAGCCTAAAGATAAACCTGGAGCTCGTTTGTTTTACTAGGAAATTAAACCTGTGTATGAAATTGAGTCGAAAACTGGATAAGCACAAACACTTGTCGTAAAGAAGGGTAGCAATATCTTTTGGAAGCACGTATATGAAAATTTACATCTTTCTTATCCTTTTATAATCACGTATCTCTTAAATATAGATCACCATTAAAATTGGGCCTATAGCACACTGTAAATAGTGAAAACCGGTCATAGAGCAGTAAGCCCTACGGGAGAGTTTTGGCCCTAATTGATTAAAAATAAAATAAAACACATATGAAAACCTTTGAAACAATTAGTCGGCCATTCTTTAATCAGGAAAAGAACAATTCAAAAAATACCTGGAACAGCAAAAGACGCTATTTAAAATAATCTCAAATATTGGAAATCATGAAAAGTATACAGATCATCCGTCCTTTTTTAAATCAAACAAAATCTAACAACCGTAGTAACTGGGATATTAAACGCCGTTACTCTAAAACTTAAAAAAATGAAAATTCAGGAGTATATCAATTTAAACTGTGGAAATACAAGAGAGCCTCAGGGTTTTGGAAAGAAACCGCTCAGAAAATTCCACGAGAATTACACCAGAAACAATTGGTGTTTAAATCTTCGACCTATGAGTTAACTAAAAAAATCCCCCATGAAACTCTATAAAACCTAGCCGGTACAATGCAAAATTGTGACCGGCTTTTTTATTTCATCAATAGATCAATTTACTGGATAATCAAGATCTATCCCGAATATCGGGAGCTCCGAGGGCCTACCCGAATCATTCAGTCGGGCTTGCCGCGAAATTAATTTTTTTTATAATGGCTCTTGAGCTTGCCCCAAGGTAGTTTACCTAAAAGTCTTTTCTTTAAAAAAACTTAAAATATTTTTAAAATTTAAATTCCGTTTGTATGGTATTTGTTTATTTGTAGTAATGAAATCTACTATGCTAAACAGGATTAAAAAGTCTCCCAAAATAAAATGGGCCTTAATAATACTCCTCAGCCTTCTTACAATATTCGTACTGTTTTTTGCCAGTATTTATTTTGGAGCCTGGGGCCAGCTTCCCTCCTCTACCGAATTAAAAGAACTCAAACAAAACCGTGCTACCGAAGTTTTGGCCAAAAATGGTGAACTCATAGGGAAATTTTATGTTTTCGACAGGCAACCCATTACTTATAACGAACTCCCTATACATTTAATAAACGCCCTTGTTGCTACCGAGGATGCCCGGTTTTTTGAACACGATGGCATAGATAATCGCAGCCTTTTACGCGTTGTCTTTAAGTCTATTCTGCTGCAGGATGATTCAGCCGGTGGCGGGAGTACTATTAGTCTTCAACTGGCTAAAAACATCTACGGCAGAAAAGATTACGGCCCGCTGGGGATTGTAGTGAATAAATCCCAGGAGGCTATTATCGCCAAAAGACTGGAAGACGTTTACTCTAAAGAGGAGATTATCAGGCTTTATTTCAATACCGTTCCCTTTAGTGATAATACCTTCGGGATAGAGAGTGCGGCTATGAAATTCTTCGGAAAGCATACTTCAGAAATCAATCTGGAAGAAGCCGCTGTTTTGGTAGGTACTCTGAAAGCTTCCCATTCTTATAATCCCAGGATTTTTCCTGAAAGAAGCAGGTTACGTAGAGATGTAGTTCTTGAGCAAATGGGGAAATATAATTATTTAACTGAAGATGAAGTACAGGAAGCCAAGCAACGCGAATTGGTTTTGAATTACAAGAATTACAGCCACGATAAAGGTCTTGCACCATATTTTAGGGAACAGGTAAGAAAAGATGTGAGCAAGATCCTGGACACCCTTAAAAATAAAGACGGAAAGAAATTCAATATTTATCGTGATGGCTTAAGCGTGCACACCACCCTGGATTTTAAACTACAAACTTTAGCTGAAGAAGCCTTAAAAGAGCATCTTGAGGATTTACAAAAAGAGCACGAAGAAGCCTGGGGAGCAGCAGCTCCCTGGTTAACCAATCAGCAGATTGTAGATGATGCTTTAAAAAATACTTCAGCCTGGAAAAACCTGGCTAAGGAAGGCCATAGCGAAGCTGAAATGATGGAAATTCTAAACCGGAAACATCCTACGGAGCTTTTTAATTATGACGGTACAGAAACAAAAAATGTAAGCACAAGAGATAGTGTAGCCCATTATCTGAAATTTCTCAACGCCGGGATGTTGGCCGTTACTCCCCAAACCGGCGCGGTACAGGCCTGGGTTGGCGGGGTGAATTTTCAGCATTTTCAGTACGATCACGTTTCCCAAAGTAAACGCCAGGTTGGTTCTACGTTTAAGCCGTTTGTATACACTGCGGCTTTGGAAACCGGGATAGAACCCTGCGAATATTTTTCTGCCAGGGAAGTTACTTATGCCGATGGCTGGACGCCTTCGAATTCAGGAGGCGAAGAAGATGATCCTCATATGAATTACAACTTAAAGGAAGCTTTAAGTAAATCTATGAATACCATTGCGGTTAAAGTCCTTATGGAAACCGGAATTGAAAATGTAATTAACCAGGCTAAAGCAATGGGAATTACTTCAGATCTGCCAAAAGTTCCTTCCATTGCCCTGGGAACTGCTTCTTTAAGTTTATCCGAATTGACTGAAGCTTATACTCCTTTTGTGAATGCAGGAAAAACAAGCAAAGCTTTCTATATTTCAAAAATTGAAGATGGTGAAGGCAATATTTTAGCTGAATTCAAACCTGAAATTTCAGAAAATAGTAATATTTCTGAAACCAACAGGAAGATCATGGTAGAAATAATGAAAGCTACGGTAAACGAAGGTACGGCTACCAGGCTAAGAACAACTTATGGTCTAAGAAATGATATCGCTGGAAAAACCGGAACGACCCAAAACAACAAAGATGGCTGGTTTGTGGGGATTACCCCTAACCTACTCGCGGTAACCTGGGTTGGATCTGACGATCACAGGATTGGTTTCAGGAACACCTATATTGGTCAGGGCGCCAATACGGCTTTGCCGGTTTTTGCCAAACTAATGCAAAAAATGAACAGCGATCCCGAATTCAATGAAATTACAAGAGCAAGATTTTCACCGGTTTCTGCTGAAATTAAGGAAATGATGGATTGTGATCCTGAAAAACGGGATGGCTTCTTTAAGCGACTGTTTGGAGGTGGTGATAAAGAGGAATCTGAAGAACTACCCAAAAAAGAAGAAGAAAAGAAGAAAAAGAAAGGCTTCTTTAAGCGCCTTTTCGGTGGTAAGGATAAAAATTAAAAAAGAGGCTGTCTGAAAAATCTAATTTCGTCAAGCTGAACTTTGTTTCAGACTTTATCCCAAATTTCCTTCGGGGGTTCTAACATGTTTTGATTCAAAACCTTAGATTCTGAAATAAATTCAGAATGACGATTTAAAAAACTTTTCAGTCAGCCTCAATGCTTATAATAGCCTGTGCTATATTAAAACAATATTATGCAGGAATACTATCCTTCTCTTCCCTTTTCCAGAAACGGTGTTTTCCTATGGCTTCAATAAATTCTGAAGATTTTCCTTTGCCTATAATTACACCATCTTCCGCCAGGTTTTGTTTATTAAGGTTTTTCCAGAAATAAGTTTCTTCCACTAAACCATTTTCCTGTGCCGAGGCAATTGGTTTACAATGTTTATAGCCTTCATTTAAGAAATGGATGGCTTTCGGAATCATTCTCATGGCTTTATGTGCTTTATCTCCCGAAGGTACATAAAATGCATCATATACTACAGAAGCGGTGGTTCTGTAAGCTTCATCTACTTTTAATGATTTACCACCTGCGGTTTTAACGTCGGTAGAATTCGGCCCGAGGATTTTCACCATTGCACCTTCATTTTTCAATGCTTTTTTCATCTCATCAACGGAATTATCATCTACACCATCTGCGCACAAAAATGCGACCTGCCTAGTTGCAATATTTCCAAAACCTTTATGCATCATGCTTAAAGCGGGGTCTTTTTCTATAGAGGGACTGCTTTTGGTAGGTTCGTAGCGTTCTGGATCAAAATCTGCCGGAACTCCGTGATTTAACTGTTCTTTCCTTTCGGGCACTTTCATTCCTAAATTGGAAGCTACTTTCTGAGCCAAATCATTACTTACTTCATTCAATAAACCAAGCATTCTTTCCTGTACTTGTGCAACGCCTACTTTCCCTAATTCGAAACTTAGCGCATCAATAATGTGTTGTTGCTCTACCCCGGTTTGACTATTGAAGAATAAAGTAGCCTGGCTAAAATGATCTTTAAAGCTTTTGCTGCGTTCCCGTACTTTTTTAGCATCTATTTTTTCCGGATAGCTATCAAATCCGCCCTCTGCGATCTTAGCCTGGAATGGGCATCCCCCGCGCAATGAATTTGGGTGGTAGCTGGTTTGACCTTTATTGATCTCCTGTCTCATATGCCCGTCACGCTGATTGTTGTGCATTGGCGCAATTGGACGGTTAATTGGGATTTCGTGAAAGTTTGGCCCACCGAGTCGTTTCAGTTGGGTATCGGTGTAAGAAAATAATCGTCCTTGTAATAGCGGATCGTTGGTGAAGTCTATTCCGGGAACAATATGGCCGGGATGGAAAGCTACCTGCTCGGTTTCCGCAAAGAAATTATCGGGGTTTCGGTTTAATACCATTTTTCCAATTTTCTTAACCGGTACCAGTTCTTCAGGAACCAATTTTGTAGCATCCAGTAGATCAAAATCGAACTTATGCTCATCTTCTTCAGGAATTATTTGCACGCCCAATTCCCACTCCGGGAACTGGCCATTATCAATAGCATTCCAAAGATCCCTTCTATGGAAATCTGGATCGTTTCCTGAGATCTTTTGTGCTTCGTCCCAGGCAACACCGTGAGTTCCTAACAGTGGTTTCCAGTGGAACTTTACGAAAGTTCCTTTGTTTTCTTTGTTCACAAACCTAAAAGTGTGCACGCCAAAACCTTCCATCATTCTTAAACTTCTTGGAATTGCTCTATCTGACATTGCCCACATTATCATATGCGTAGACTCGGGCATTAGGGAAATAAAATCCCAGAAAGTATCGTGAGCTGAAGCTGCCTGCGGAATTTCATTGTGCGGTTCTGGTTTAACCGCGTGAATAAGATCTGGAAACTTTATGGCGTCCTGAATAAAGAAAACAGGAATGTTATTCCCTACGAGATCGTAGTTTCCTTCTTCAGTATAAAATTTAACCGAAAAACCGCGTACATCCCGGGCTAAATCGGTAGAACCTTTAAACCCGGCTACGGTAGAAAACCTGGTAAAAACGGGGGTCTTTTTAGAAGGATCCTGTAAAAATCCGGCCTTGGTATACTTTTCCATAGATTCATACACCTGGAAATAACCGTGTGCGGCAGATCCGCGAGCGTGAACTATTCGCTCCGGAATTCTTTCGTGATCAAAATGTGTGATTTTCTCCCTGAGAATAAAATCCTCTAATAAGGAGGCACCACGATCTCCTGCCTTTAGTGAATTTTGGTCATCGTTTATTTTTAAACCCTGGTTAGTGGTAAGAAACTGATCTTTAGAGTCTTCCCGATTTCTTTCTAAATCCTGATGCTTTTTATTATCTGAAGCATTCTTCTTTTCTTCATTTTTCATAATTCTGGTTTATTTAATGGTTCCTTTAAAATTCCTAAATAAATAGCGGCTTTTAAATTTACCTGTGTTAAATAAATCCTATAATTATAAACGGGGTTTTAGGGATTAAAATTATTCCTGATTTTTGGAAATCAAACAGGAAGAAATGAAAGAAAATACTTCGACCTTAGAAAAACTGGATTATCGAGCGAGTTATTGGATGTATAAATATGGGAAACCTATTTTGCGGTTTGGACTTGCTATAAATTTTATTTGGTTTGGAGCTTTGAAGGTTGTCTGGGATAGTCCTGCTCAGGAATTAATTGCTAAAACCGTTTTTTGGTTTGATCCTGTCATATTTATACCGGTGCTGGGAGTGTGGGAAGTGTTAATTGGAATATTTATGATTTCTAAAAAAACATTGCGTTTGGCCGTTTTGTTGCTACTTTTTCAAATACCAGGCACCTTCTTACCTTTTATTGTTCTACCCGAAGCTTGTTTTGAAAATTTTCCATTTGTCCTCACAACCGAAGGCCAGTATATTATTAAAAACCTGGTTATTATTGGGGCGGCGATTGTTGCCGGAGGATCTGTTAGAGAAAGAGAATTTATTGAGCAGGATATAAAATCGGCAGATACTGAATAGAGAACAACCGAAAGCCTGACTTATGGTACATTAAGATCGAGGAATTTTTGATGCATAACATGCATCAGAAAAATTCAAATTTCGCCTGATAATATAATTCTGAACCTGCCAGATGTTTAAGGCAGGTTCAGAATACAATTTATATTCTAAAATTCTTTATTTACAGCCATTCTTAACTTTCTGGAATAGTCTTCCTCTAACCAGTCACGATAATTCTTGGTGCTCTTACTTATACAATAGGAGTATTGTTTAATACGGGAGGCAATATCATCTTTAAGCTCTTTAGCCAGGATTCGGGCATCGAAAACATCCTCAGAATTTTCTACGCACATTTTTACATGTTGTTCCATAGACCATTCTAAAACAGCTTTAGATTTTAATCCTTTTTTTATTACTATATCATAAGCTTCTTCTACATCAAAATCAACATCTTCCGTATTAGAAAATTGTTCTCTGATTTCCGGAGGCATCACGTACTTAAATTCACGCTCTATTTCTTCATCGCTCAACAGATTTTCGAAATAGAAGTCTGGAGCTCTAAAGATCTGTTTCCAGTCTACCGGGGTGCTCCATTCCCCAAAACGGGCCAGGTTATTACCTAAATCTATAACATTAAATTCAGATTTTCCCGGAAGGACCCTGGAGCCACGTCCAATCATCTGAAAATATAAGGTTAGGGATTTCGTAGCCCTGTTCAATACAATAGTTTCTACCGTAGGTTCATCAAAACCGGTAGTAAGAATACTTACTGAAGTTACAATAGCATCAGGGGTATGTTTAAACCATTTTAGAATATCTTTTCTATCCTGTTTGCTGGTTGTATTATCTAAATGTCGAATAGGTAAACCGGCATTTCTAAAGGTTTCATAAACTTCTATTGAAGTATTGATACCATTATTGAAAATCAGGGTTTTCTTTCCGCGTGATCGTTCGTAATATGCAGTAAGCAATTTTTCCTGCATGGAAATATTGGAATACAATTCTTCTGAAGATTTCACTGTGTAATCCCCATTCATCCCAACTTTTAAGCTTGTAAGTCCTACATTATAGCTAAATGTATTCGCCCGGGCTAGAAAGCCTTTTTCTATAAGCGAATCTATAGAATCACCTACAATAAGTTCGCGGTAATTATCCTTCATAGGTAATTTAATGTTGGAACTAAGCGGCGTAGCCGTTACCCCAAGGATAAAGCACTTCTCAAAAAATTTAAATAATTTTCGGAAAGAATTATAATGCGCTTCATCAATAATTACCAGCCCAATATCCTGAATTTCAAGCTTCTCATCGTGTAGACGATTGTTGAGAGTTTCTACCATGGCCACAAAGCACATATAGTCTTCCTGATCTGGTAATTCTTTAACCTTAGAATTTATGATTTTATTGCGTACCCCAAATCCATCCAGCATATTTGAAGTTTGTTTACACAGCTCTATTCTGTGAGTAAGAATAAGAACTTTCTTTTGAGTACGCTGAATGTATTCCCGCACCATTTGAGAAAATATAACCGTTTTACCCCCGCCTGTAGGCAATTGATAAAGTAGGTTATAATGTTCAGGATGCTCATCTATCACGCTAAAGATCTTATCTATATCTTTTTGCTGATAGTCATAAAGTTTCTTATCAACTTTTTTGTCTTCTATTCCAAAGGTTTCCACCGCCATAATTTTTGTTCAGATCTGCAAGTTTGCAAAAATAGCTGATTTCTTAGGTTTAAAGAAATATTTAGGACACAAATACATTTAAATAAGCCAAAAATGATTAAATTTAAAATTAATTTTTTCATCCTCCGAAAGGTCCCATGCTATGAAACTGTGTGATTATGAACCAGAAAGGAGGAGCGAACGATACTTGTTTTAAAGCCATAAGAAACAATATTCTTTTCAAAGATTTTGAAAAAGAACTCTTATCTGAAATTGCTTCAAATTTCACAGAAGAAAAATGGCCGGCACATACCTGCAGTAGTTGTTATCATCTAAAGCATAAATTTCATATTATAATTTCGGGGCGTTTAAAAATCTTTATAACCGATAAGGAAACCGGTCGCGAGTTTACCATGTTTTTACTAAGCAAAAGCGATTTTTTTGACGTTATTACTTTAATTGAGGACTGCAATCATAAGATTTATTATGAATCGCTCGAAGAAGTAAGAATGCTCTCTACTCCTACAATAACCATGCGCCAGTGGTTTAAAAAATATCCGGTTTTAAATCAAAGATTATTACCCTATATAGCAAAACAACTTTTGAGTTTAGAAGAATATGCCGTTAACCATACCCTGTTGGAAATTCCGGCTCGCCTGGCCCGGCTGATTATTAAAAATCTCAATCAGGAATCAAAAAAACTGGAATTTATCAATGATCTTTCTAATGAGGAAATTGCCAATTTGATTGGATCTACCCGAGCGGTGGTAAACAGGCACTTGCAGGAATTTAAAAACGAAGGAATACTTAAAATAGGTCGAAAAAAAGTGGAAGTTCTCAACCTTCCACTACTTCTGAAGAAAGCAACAAATCATCAAAAAAAATAAAATGTCAAAAGTGTTAAATATTGGTTTAGTGATACTTAAGTAGTTTCACCTAAAGTGATACGGGATTATCTTTAGAGACAATTATTTATTAATCTCTAAATAAAAATTATTATGAAAAAGTTAATTTTAAGCTTATTGTGTTTCGCCTTCGTAGGGATGGCCTATTCACAGCGAGTAATTAAGCTAGACGAAATGATGTATGACCCACCATCTCTGGAAATTGATGAATCTATAAATTCATTAACCTTTCAGGTAACTGAGGAATATACAGGTCAGTTTTATGCAAATCCGCTAAGGTATGCAAAGGAAAATTTTAAAATTATGGATTTTATTGAAGCCAACCGGGATAAGGATTTTAATGGTTATGAAGTCACCTTTAAAACCAATAAAGGATTTTTAAAAGTTAATTATAATCAACTTGGAGATATTACTTCAAGCAGCCAAAGTTTTAAAGATGTTAGGTTACCATACAAATCTATGATGAGTATTTTGAAAGCTAATAAAGGTTATCATCTTATAGGTACAAAATATTTAGCATACTCGAATTCGGGACTGGATTTAGACAAGGAAATTTATAAGGCTAAACTTAAAAACGGTAAAAAAAGTAAAATGGTAAAAGTAAATATAGACAGAGACGCTTCAGGCGTGGCCGTTGCGACCATTGAATAAACAGGGTTTTTCATTTACTCCGGAAGTTGATTTATACCATTTCCGGAGTATTTTTTTTAATCGAAAAGATTAGAAGACAAATAACGGTCTCCGCGATCACAAACTATGCTCACCACAATACCTTCTTCAAGCTCATTGCATAATCTAACAGCCGCAGCAGCGGCTCCCCCACTGCTCATTCCCGCAAAAATGCCTTCTACCCTGGCAAGTTTTTTAGTCATGGCAACCGCTTCATCTTCACTTACTTCGAGAATACGATCTACTTTTTCGGGATTAAAAATTTTAGGTAAATAAGCTTCCGGCCATTTTCTAATTCCCGGAATGCGTGAATCATCGGTAGGTTGAACTCCCACAATTTGAATTGCTTTGTTCTGTTCCTTTAAATAGGTAGAAGTACCCATAATTGTTCCCGTGGTACCCATCGAGGAAACAAAATGAGTGATCTTATGTTTGGTGTCGTTCCAAATCTCGGGTCCGGTAGTATTATAATGTGCCTGCCAGTTATCCTTATTACTAAACTGATTGATCATAAAATAATCTCCACCGGCCATTTTTTCTTCAGCATAATCGCGAGCACCTTCAATACCTCCATCAGCATCAGTAAGGGTAACTTTTGCTCCGTAGGCCCGCATTGTTTGTACTCGTTCTATGGTAGAATTTTCCGGCATTACCAGTTCAATATCCAGCTTAAAAATTCTGGCAACCATAGCCAGGGCGATCCCTGTATTTCCGCTGGTTGCTTCAATGAGTTTGGTTTCCCGGGTAATATCTCCTCTATCCAGTGCGCTTTTAATCATATTGTAAGCGGCGCGGTCTTTTACACTTCCGCCGGGGTTTTGACCTTCCAGCTTAAAATATAGTTTAACCTTTGGGTTTTTCACCAAAGTTTGCGCTTCTACCAGGGGCGTATTTCCTATTAAATCTAATATGGAGTTATTCATTACTTGTTTGTATTTTTAATATTGATTTGAGGGGTGTGAGAAACCATAGAATCTTTAGGTACTGAAGCGGTTAGCCAAACATTACCTCCAATTATGCTATTAGCTCCTATTATTGTTTCGCCACCTAAAATAGTAGCATTGGCGTAAATGGTAACATTTTTTTCAATGGTAGGGTGCCTTTTTATATCTTTTAAGTTACGGTCTACAAAAAGTGCCCCAAGGGTAACTCCCTGGTAGATTTTTACATTATCTTCTATTACCGCCGTTTCTCCAATAACTACTCCCGTAGCATGGTCTATAAAAAATGGCGTGCCAATTTGCGCTCCGGGATTAATATCGGTACCGGTAAGCCCGTGGGCACATTCTGTCATTAGACGTGGCACTAGCGGGAGTCCGAATTTATATAACTCATGACTAAACCGATAAATAGCTATCGCGAAAAAACCTGGGTAAGAAAGGATAACTTCCTCTATAGAATTGGCCGCCGGGTCATTTTCTGAAATAGCCTCAGCATCTTTATTCAGCTTTTCCAGGATTCCCGGTAGTCTATCTAAATAATCCTGCCAAAGATCCCGACAGGGTGTGTTGGGCTTCCAGCAAACCAGATCTGCCAGCTCTTCAAAATCCTTTCCTAATTTTATAATATTCTTTTCTACCGGGGTTTCCTCATCAAACAGCGTGTAAAAAAGATTATTTGTAAAAGCCTCGGTTTTTTCCTTTATACTGAATTTTAAATTCGGTAAATTCTTTTGTGCTTTTATCTTCTCTATAACCTCATTCTGGCTCATTTAAAACTGTAATTTTAAAATGATAATCCTTGTTTTATTCAAATGTAAACAATAGCCAGGCAAATTGCATTTAAATTACCATAAATGCTTTCGATAAGCTTATATAATTTCTATTGATTATCAATACATTTAGAATGAAAACCGAGTTAATATTTTCATAATTAACTATTAACCAGTTTTTTATAGTGATATATTTATTCTGTTAACCAATAAATTAAATTAAAATGGCACAAGAGAAAAATCAAAAAACGGAAAATGCGAAGAAGGAGCCTAAAAAACAACAGGCAGCACCAAAAAAGCAACCCGCTAAGCAAGACAAACCTAAAAAATAGTTTAGGTTAATTTGAAAAAAGAAAAATTTAGGCCACCTCACAAGGGGTGGCTTTTATATTTTAAAAGAATTTATAGTGTCACTGCTCTGTTTTTTTTTCTCAGCGCCTTATCTTTGCAGCTTTCTTAATTTGAAATAAAGCAGTTTGAGGGATTATTTCTATTTTTTACGTGCAAATTATAAGAAAGTTAGTTTTGGTTGGCTACTCACATTTTTGTCGAGTTTTGGTCAAACCTTTCTTATTTCGCTATATGTTCCGCAAATTGTAAAAGCTTTTGAAATTACGGAAGGTACTTTTGGTGCTATTTATGCCGGTTGTACAGTAGCTGCTTCGGTAATTATGCTTAGCGTTGGCCATACTGTAGACCATAAACCAGTAAAAAAAGTTACGGCCTTCACCGTGCTAAGCCTTGGACTATCCAGTATTCTATTAGGACTCTCCTACCATATTGCCGTACTTTTTGTAGCATTAATTGGCCTTAGGTTATGCGGACAGGGCTTAATGAGCCATATAAGTATGACCATTATTTCTAAGTATTTTGATAAAAATCGCGGAAAAGCACTTAGTATTTCTTCGCTTGGATATTCTATGGGAGAAGCCATTTTTCCTATAATTATCACTTCAATTATTGCATTTTTTGACTGGAGAATAGCCGCTATTGTGAGTGGTGTAGCACTTCTACTCTATCTAATTCGCTTAAAATTTACTAATTTATTAGCTTTTGATAAGCAACTTTCAACCGCAGGAAAACCTTCTACCTGGTCGCTTTTAAAAGATTATAAGACGGTGGTTGCCGATAAACGTTTCGGGATTATGATGCCCGCCAGTTTCATTCTTAGTTTTAGTAATACTGCGATTTTCTTTTATCAATACGTTTTTGTTGAAGATAAAGGCTGGTCTCCTCAACTATACGCCACTTTTTTCACAGTGTATGCCATATCCAGATTTATGTTTTCCTTATTTGGAGGAACCTGGGTAGATAAATATAGTGCGAAGAAGATGTTTAGAATTTATCTTATTCCACTAACATTAGGGCTTATCCCCTTTGCTTTAATGGATAGCATTATTGGTGCACTTTTATTTTTAATTATGTCAGGGGTTACCACCGGAATGGCAGGTACAGTAAAAACTTCGCTTATTGCAGAAATCTACGGAACTGAAAAAATGGGCGCAATTAGAAGCGTCTTTACCATGTTTATGGTTATTAGTACCGCTTTAGGCCCGTTATTGGTTGGCTTTATGATTGATGGAGGAATTGATTTTAGGACGATCATCTTAGTTTTATTTGCTGTAATGGCATTAGTGAGCCTTAATTCCCAACGGATTAAAAATGTCACTAAAACAGCTTCAACGCTTTAAACTAAAAGATCCTTTAAGCGTCTTAAAGCCTTTAATTATAATGTGATACCAGTAATCGTCTGATGGAAGAGCGCGGCCGTTTAAAGTGCCGTCCCAACTGAAAGTTTCACCCTGATCTGCTTTCAATAATTTTCCATAGCGGTCGAAAATCCTTATTTCTGAGGACGGAAAATATTCGAGTCCGTTAATACTGAAATTATCATTGTAACCATCTGCATTCGGAGTAATAAACTTTGGAATAACAATATGCGGAAATTTCTGTGTAATGGTGTTACAAGCGGAAAGATCACGCATATATACGGTATAAATTCCACCTGGAACCAAACTAAAAATATTGGAAGTTTGAAAATTAGTGCCATTAATCGAATATTCAAAATTCCCATCATTAGCCGGAGTGATTACAATATCCTCCATATCTGAAGTCACTGATTCTATTTCTGCAATATCCACCTGGTTTATTTCAAAGTTTTTGGTAGTTGAGCAAGCTTCAGGAGTAGTGAGAATAACACTATAATTTCCCCGTGAATTTATTTCAATTTGCTGTGTATTTTCGCCTGTAGACCATTCATAAACAAGTCCCGGTATACCGGCGTTAAGTGTCAAGCTGCCGGCTTCACAAATCTGTGAGATTTCATCTTCTACCTGCGGACTTTCATTTATTATGAATTCTATAGCCGTACGTTGGCTGGGCTGGCAATTAAAACCTTCATGTACTGCTTCAACATAATATAATCCGGGTGTTTCCGGTAAATAGGATTCAGTATTTTCAGCTATCAAATTATTGTTTTCATCATACCAGTTTGCCGTTTCATTTTCTTCAACTTCAACAGTTAATTCGGGGATTGCATCCTTACTACAAACACTCACATTACCATCACTCCGAGGCGTTGAGGGAGTTTGCAAAATATTTACCGTAAAAATTTCAGAAACAGAACTGCAGAGATTATCGTTTAAATTCACAGGATCTTCAGCAACTTTAACCCTATAGAAGTGGGAAGTATTTAAAGGTGGCGTATTATAATTTTCATCGTTTTCACCGGGAATATTTGTCCATGCTTCATTATCGTTACTTTCCTGCCATTGGTATGCGTGAGAGCTATATACCGAAAAATCTGGGGTAGCTTCCAGGCTGAGGCTCACAGGTGCGTCTTCAGCACAAACATCTATCCGGTTTTCATCATTTTCTGAAGTAACCGTAGTAAGATCACCGCAAGACCTAAAAATTATATCATCTATCGCTAAATCGTTTCCACAGCCGCCTTCCCCATTATTGAACATTTTAAGGATTACAGCCTCCTGCCCTACTTCGGTTTGAAAAGTTAGTGCGTATTGTTCCCAAACAGGACTGCTAAGCGAAGGAATATCTCCTGTATTCCCTTCTTTTAGCAAATTGGAATCGGTTTCATCCCAGATTTCAAAACGTACATTAATGGGGATTCCCCCATTTTCACATACCATGCTGGATCTGTCATAAATGTTAATTAAAAAAGCGGAAAACTCATAGGTGGTATTTTCGCAAAGTCCCGTAATCTCAGTTTGGTAAAATCGGCCAGAACTAAACGAAGCATTTACAATTAACGCGTTACGGTTAGAAATAGTTCTGGGTGGTAAACTGGAATGCCAGGAGGTAATAAAATTTCCAATTTGATTGGAAACCGTATACTCCCCATCCTGCGGATCCTGGGTGACATAGGTATAATTGGTGGTGCCGGGGGGTAATTGGGTTCCGAATTCAAAATCTTCGTGGAAAATAGGATCACCTTTGCTCCCTTCACAAAAGCCTAATTGGGCATAACCTGGAGCACAAACTATAAGAAAACAAAAAAGAAGGGCAAATTTCATTTTCTCAAAAGTAAACAATTACGGCGCGTCCTGAAATTGCATTTCAATTTTTTCAAAACTGTAAGCATTTGGCCAGTTTTGGTGTTCGGCTTCGGCGGCTATTTTCAGGATTCTAAGTTTGAATTCTGCCAGGACTCCTTCTTTTAAAATAAACTTCACAGCTTCATCAAAGGATTTGAACAAACTTTTACAAAAAGCCTCTTTTAAATTGCCTTTTTCTTCAGCAAAAGTTTGGGCTATTTCTATATTAAAAAGCATTAAATCGGCAGTAAGATGTGGTTCAACACCGAGTTGTTGAAAATGCTTGATTTCCTTCTGGGCTATAGACCTACGCGTTTTTGCTTTGCGCCTGGTTTCAGGAAAATATTCTTTTGAGATCTTTAATTTAGCTTTGCGCATTAATTCTTCTTCCCGAGGATTAAATACAAAATCATAAAAGATTTTTACCGGTTTAAATCTATCGTAAAGATCTACAATTTGTTCTTCTAATTGTTCCTTGTCTAATTCCTGAAGGTATTTTTTTAACTGGCGCTTACTCATTTAGCTGAATTTTGTTTTCGCTATGGTTTTTTGAAGATTTCCTGAAATTTCAAGCAACCATTGGAGCTGGCTACTTACCAACTGGGCTTCCTGCAATCTCAACTGCACATCTCTTTGGATTTTTCGTGGTTCTTCTTTTAATTGATTTTCACTTTCTGCCAGCAATTCTTTATATGTTTTAAGCAAAGCTGAAGCGGCTTTTTCTGTTCGGGCGGGATCAAAATCTTTTAATGCTTCTGTTTCCTCAAGGCCTTTTCTAGCATTTTCTAAATTATTACAAATATGAGAAACAAAAACTTCGAAGTTTTTGGAAGCCGCAGTAGTTTTATGGTTCCGAATAAAAGTCCCCAAAGAAGCCAGTGCCGAAAGAAAAGTTTGGTTTAAACCCACAATTTTATAAAGTTGCTCTAATTCTTTTTGTTTGAATTTTGGCTCCTGCGTCATTCTCTGAAAAGAGGCACTTAAATTTCCCATTTCCAGAAAAGCTTTTTTTCTCGAGAGTTTATAAGAAGTGGGTAAAGTCCCTTTTTTATGATAAAAATTATCAATTTCTTCTAGATATTTTTTATTGGCACTAATACTTTCTCTAATTACATTTTTTATGTGCTGGGATTCCCAGGCCGGCCATAAAACCAAATTTCCAATGGCAGCAAGCCCCGCGCCTAAAACAGTGTCTATAACTCTAAACTGGATCACATTAAAAACATCTGGTTTTAAAAGCGCATAAATGAAAATGATACTCAAAGTAATAAATACCGCAGCTGTACGGTAATTTCGTTGCAATAAGGAAAAAGCCAGGGTAAGTGAAAACAAGCCTAATATTCCATAAACTATCTGGTTTTTTGTTATAAAAACGATACCCAGGGCAATTACGGCACCTATTAGGGTGCCTCCAATTCGCTGTTTAGATCGGTCTTTGGTAAGTCCGTAATTTGGGCGCATAATTACCACGATGGTTAGGATGATCCAGTAAGCATTTTCAAACGAAAAATATAAACCAATGCTAAAACCCACTAAAATTACAATAGCCAGCCTTAGCGAATGCTTAAATATCGGTGAGCCAAAATTAAAGTTTTCAACGAGTGTTTTGGGATCGTAATCCTGCGGAGTTATAAATTGGGAAACTTCCTTATTTTTCATTAAAACCGGTTCCCTGGTGTCCAAATCATGTAAGACCCGAACTATGGTATTGATTTTTTGTCCCTGCTTTTCCAGATAATCGAATAAATTCTGAAGTAAAAATGCTTTTTCGGTATTTTCTGAAGAAATAAGTACCCGCACTTCTTTGAAGTTCTCTTCAATAGATTTTAAGTAATCCCGAATTTCTTTTGTTGAGGATTTTTTCTTTTTTTCAATAACCACTGAAATTTCATCCAACTGAAACGCGATCTTATTAATAAGTTTCTTAAAGCGTTCCAGTAACTCCCGGTCATCCTCTAAAACTTTATCCATTTTTTTATAATCCACGGGATTGGCCATCGCCAACTCTAAAATATCTACTAATTCTATAAATATTAGCAATCTTTTACGGGCGTAATTTGAGTTTCCGGAGGCCCGTCTTGCATTAATGAGTAAATTCCGAAGACTTTCATGTTTCTCGTTCAAATCTGTTTGTAACAGAAATAATTCTTTCTGAAGTTTTTCCCTTTCCGCTGTTTCGGTAAGTAATTGAGCCCTTGTTTTCAGGTACTTTGCGGTAAGCTCAAGACATTCGGCTAAAAGTTGTTCCGTATGTTGTTTAGGGTTTAGGAAAGTCCATATATTACTCAAAAGTAAATAAAACAAACCACCACCGGTTATCAGTAGGCCGCGTTCCCACGGAAGAATTTCCGTAGAAATATTTGCGAAACTAAGCACAATGGCGAACAAACCTGCAAATGCAACCAGGGAAGCTCTAAAACCATAAACCGCCAGATATGCAATCCCAAACATTAAAATACCTAAAAGTGGTAAAACCAGCCAAAGATATGCCGAAGCATAGGCCATGATTATTGAAACAATACCCGCCAGCGCGGCTGCGAGAATCACGCCTATATTTCTATGTCTAAAAGTTCCGGGAATATCACTTGGCGAACTTAGTAGAGCCCCCATTGCCAGAACTACGCCTATCTCAAAGTTGCCCAGCCAGATAAAAATCCCAACCGGCGATCCTATGGCTACAGTAAGCACCATAGCTTTAGAGAAGTCGGTACTTCTTAGGTATTTCAGGAATTCCTGCCAGTAATTGGGTATAATATTAGGCAAATCTTGTGCTTTTATTTTGGACAAAGTTACGGTGTATTATAGAGTATCAGCCATTCCTTTAAGAAATCATAACATTTGCGTAACAGCCCGATTTTAAGTTTAAATTAATAATCGTGATTTGCAGGGGTGCTTACTTAGCAGTAATTTACTAAGTAAGATTCTCACAACTGACGCCACTCTAGTCTGGGTTTCAGTTTACTTTTTAAATTATAAATAAGATTAAAATGAATAAAAGCATACTATTAAAAAACCGACCACAGGGAAAACCTTCCCTTTCAGATTTTGAAATTACCGAAATTGAAAAACCATCTCCAGACGATGAAGAGATTTTACTGGAAGCAAAATATATTTCTGTAGATCCTTATTTACGAGGAAGAATGCGGGATGAGGAATCATATATCCCACCATTTGAATTAGATAAACCCATAGAATCTATGTTGATTGCCGAAGTTGTTGAAAGCAATAACAAAGGTTTTAACCCGGGGGACTTGGTAAGTGGAATGCTGAAATGGGAATTATTTCAAACTCACACCGGTGAGAAATTAAATAAAATTGACACCAATCTGGCTAAACCGAGTGCATATCTGGGGATTTTAGGCTTAACAGGTTTAACGGCATATTTAGCGATAAAGCATATTGGAAAACCTGAAAAAGGTGAAACGCTGGTTGTTTCAGGCGCGGCTGGTGCCGTGGGAAGTGTAGCAGGACAAATTGGAAAAATTAAGGGCTGCAGGGTTATTGGAATTGCCGGAACAGATGAAAAAATAGATCATATAAAGGAGAAATTCGGCTATGATGAAGGTATTAATTATAAAACCACCGAAAATATGCAGAAGGCTATCGCGCAAAACTGTCCCGATGGCGTAGATGTGTATTTTGATAATGTAGGTGGCGAAATTCTGGATGCGGTTATGATGAATATTAACCGTTTTGCCCGGATTATTAATTGCGGTGCTATTTCTATTTATAACCAAAAAGAAATGCCTACAGGCCCCAGGCTGGAAGGTATTTTAATTAAGAAAAGTGCCTTAATGCAAGGCTTTCTGGTACGTAATCATTTTGATGAATTTGAAAGCGCCATTAAGCAACTGGCCGGATGGTTAAGTGAAGGCAAATTAAAATACGATGAAACTATCGTTAAAGGTTATGATGAAACCCCGCAGGCATTTTTAGACCTTTTTGAAGGAAAAAATACCGGAAAAATGGTGGTTGAAGTTTAAGCAACCCCGATATTTATTTAGCCTGGAAACAAAAAAAAGAGGTTGTTTGGAAACTTTTCCAAACAACCTCTTTTAAAATTTATTGATAAGTTCTATTGTTTTTGCTCCGTAGGCATTATATAAACATCGTTAATATTAGCTCTTTTCGGTTGACTTAAAGAATAATAGATTGCATCTGCAATATCTTGCGCTTGAAGTGTAGTCAATTCTTTAAGCATTGGCGCCATATCTTCCTTAATTTCTTCATCTGTAATTGTATCTGTTAACTCAGTAGATACAAAACCTGGATCTATTGAAGTCACATTGATCCCAAAGTTAGGAGCTAATTCTGCTCTAAGTCCTTCACTAAACATTTTTACGGCTGCTTTAGTAGCACAATATACAGCACCACCCGGATAGTATTTTCTTCCTGCGCTGGAAGAAATATTAATAATATGTCCGCTTTTTTGTTCCATCATTGTTGGTAAAACCGCAGCTACTCCGTTTGTAACACCTTTAATATTAACGTCTATCATCTTATCCCACTCATCGGTATGCAGATTTTTAACGTAAGAAAGCGGCATTAAACCGGCGTTATTAATAATCCCATCAATACTTCCAAATTCTTCTAAGGTTGCTGAAACAATTTTTTTAAAATCTTCTTTTTTAGTAACATCTCCCGGAACCACTAAAGCCATTCCGCCATTTTTTTCAATCTCATCTTTCAGCGAATTCAATCTGTCTTCACGACGCGCACTTAATACTACATTAGCGCCTTCCTTAGATAATTTCCTGGCAGTAGCTTCTCCAATTCCACTAGACGCTCCGGTTATAATTATTGTTTTTCCTTTAATATTCATATCTAATTTTTTTATTTTACTCAAAACTAGCCTAATGAGTAGATGAATACCAGTATTTTTAGATTTTTAGTACGCTTTTAACTGCAAGGCCTAACATACATCAATAATCAGGTGTCCAGGCTCTTAAAATTTTATGATATCAGTTGCTTTTAAATATTGAGTATTTCAAAATGATTTAATTTTCAAGAAAATTGGTAAGATCTTTTACAGTACTTCTGGCACTTCGTCCAACACCAATTAAAGTGGCTGAAGCATAGCCGGTCCAGCCTCCATATCCTACCAACCAAAGTCCTTCTGTGTTTTTAGCTTTAGTTCCTTCCGTTTCAATTTTACCTTTAGGATCGGTTTCAGTAATATTATCTAAATGATCTGTAGCATAATGAAAGCCGGTACACCAAATCACCACATCAAATTCTTCTTTGCTTCCGTCTTTCCAGATCACGCCATCTTCAGTAAATTCTTTAAAACTTCCCTTGCTGTTAAGCACTCCCCTCTCCCTGGCTTCCTTCACCGGTGGTACCATCACTATATTTCCAAGATTATAATCTTTTGGATCAAATTTCTTCCCTTCCTTTTCGGCTTTATATTTTGCAGTAGCCACATCAAAAAGCACCCTTCCATCTACATCATCAGGTAAATATTCGGGATCCTTTAAAGTAGCCCAGCTTGTGTTTGCAACTTTAGAAACTTCAGCTAGAATTTGTGCGCCAGAATTTCCTTCGCCAACAATAAGCACATTTTTATTTTTAAGATTATCCGGATTTCTGTAAATGGCTGAATGTAGTTGTTTTCCGCGGAAAACATCAATCCCTTTAATTTTCGGGATAAAAGGAGCTTTCCAGGTACCGGTTGCTGAAATGATCGTCTTTGCTGAAAAACTGCCTGCTGAAGTTTTAATCATAAAAATGTCTGATTCTTTTTCTACATTTTCTACGGTAACTGGCCGTTCCACTGGGAAATCATACCGCTCTTCATATTTACATAAATAATTAATCACGTGATCTTTAGGTGGAAATCCGTCTTTGGTTTTTGGCATAAGCCATCCCGGAAGCGAAGAATGATCTGCTGGGGAGAAAAGTCTGAGTGAATCCCAGGTTTTTTGCCAGGCTCCTCCACAGTTTTCCTGCTCATCCAGGATTAAGTAATTCAGCTCTGTTCTCCTTAAATAATAAGCGCAGGCGAGTCCGCTTTGGCCACCTCCAATTATAATCACATCGTATACTTTAGCCATTTTACTGATTTTTCTTTAGTATATTTTTCCGTATAAACCAAAAAGCTAAACCTAATAGCTTATAGGAAGATCAATAAATATTAGCAGCAATCGTCGCCTTGTGGAATATTAGATTCGAGGAAAGTTGTAAATAGCTGTTTTACCTGTCCCCATTTTTCGGTATTGATACAATAGCAAACCCGGGTACCTTCTATATCCCCTTTTATTAGGCCAATATTCTTCAACTCTTTTAAATGTTGTGAAATGGTAGGTTGGGCAAGTCCAACCTCCTGAACAAGATCCCCGCAGATGCAGGATTTCGATTTTATAATTTCCTGTAGAATAGCAATTCTTGCCGGATGCCCTAAAACTTTGGCTATTCCTGCCAGTTCGTTTTGTAAGGGGCTGAAAATTTCAGATTTTGTGACTCCCATTTTTTAAATTATTTATTGCAATATTACGATAAATGTATCTTTGAAAAAAGGGGCTTTTTGGGTTAAAACCTCAAAACCCCTTTTCTAAAAATATATATAACTTATTTCTTAGGTGGTTGCGAGGGCCTTACCTCTATCTTGCTTGGCAAGGTGCGTTTATTCATTTTAAGTAGATCTACCACTAACTCTCCAATATCTTCCGGCTGAATTTTCCAGGCATCTTCTTCATTTGGTGTGTGATCGTTAAAATGAGTGGCTACAGAACCCGGCATAATAGTACTTACATTAATTCCTTTTTGCCTGAGATCTAACATCACTGCCTGGGTAAATCCTGTTAAGCCAAACTTGCTGGCATTATAGGCAGCACCCCCCGCAAAAAAGTTAGTTCCTGCAAGGCTGGAAATAGTAATAAGATATCCTTTAGATTTCTCTAAAGCGTCCAAACTGGATTTTACGCTATAAAAAACACCGGTAAGATTGGTGTCTATTGTTTCCTGCCATTTTTCCGGGGATAATTCGTCTATAGATCCAAAATGCCCAATTCCGGCATTGGCAACCATAACATCGAGTTGTCCAAATTTATCTATTGCAGCTTTTATAGCTTTCTGCTGACTTTCATAATTTCTAACATCGGCTTCCAAACCTAATGCATCGGTAGCACTTAATTCTTTCGCGGCTTTTTCGGCAGCATCTTTAGATCTGCTGGTGATGGCAACCCTCATTCCCAAGTCTAAAAGAGATTGGGCAACACCGTAACCAATACCTTTACTTCCACCTGTTATAAATGCAACTTTTCCTTTTAATGAACTCATAGTATTTCTAATTTTTTATTATGATAAAGCTACTAAACAATGCTATTTTGCTGAAATCTTAAGGGCTAAGATATTGTTAATTTTAAGATAGATATCGCTATTAGATTGCTAGCCCCGATGATGTACTGGATCAAAAAGAGATTTTCTTTACACACACTTTGATAGCTTAACCCAGCTTACTTATTTAAGCTTAATTTCTTTGTTAAAATGTTTTATAAAACTACGAAAGCAGTACCTTTGCAAAAAATAGTATAACCTGATTAACTTATATTCTCTTGAATAATATCAAAGCCCAAAAATTACTCAATAAGATTCAGCGTGATTTAATGCGCAACGGAATTATCACCAATACTTTGGTGAACGACCTGAAAGAATTAAGAACCCTTGTAGTAGAAGAAGAAGGGCAGCCTTTGCTGGCAAAAACCATCAGGTTAACCTATGAACACGTAGACGCTTACGATTCTTTTAATATCGCCATCCCAGAAGATGACCCGATAGAAGAAGGAGAAGAAGCACCGGTACAGGAAGAAACAACCGGGCAGGAAAGCTTGGATTATTTACTATCCCTAATGGCCGACCCTTCCAACCGTGTTAATGAAATTGAATTGCGTGAATATGTAAACGCGTTCAATGAGTATGCTGAAGAAAATTAGATCGTAGCTTGAGAAAGTAATACGGCCTGGTATTTGAATATTTTCGGCATTAAATCTTATTAAAATACCTTAATAAGAAAATTGCTAAAGGAGAATTTGATGAAGAAAGATGCGAAATCTAAAAAGAAGTCGCGTATACGTTTGTTGCACCAGTATTATAGTTATACAGGTTTCTACAGTTTCGTTTGGAAAAGTGTAAAAAAAGCAATTATACCCATCGTATTGTTTGTGGTATCACTTTGGGCTATAGATCGTTGGGTTCTGGATATTGAACAAATGCTCGTTACAGTGACCGAAACTTATTCGCCACTAGGTATTATTAGCATATTCTTTGCCTCAGAATCTTTATTGGGATTAATTCCTCCTGAACTATTTATCGCTTGGTCTGGAAAATCTGCCAGTCCTATTCTATTCCTTTCTTTATTGGCACTCGCTTCCTATTTAGGCGGAGTCATTTCCTATTTTATTGGTAGATGGATGACCAAAATCCCGGCAGTGCACGATGCTATTGAAGTAAAAATGGCACAACATATTAAAAACACCCGAAAATGGGGTGGATTTTTAATTATAGTAGGAGCCCTTCTTCCTATTCCTTTTGCTATGACGAGTATTGCGGCAGGAATCATAAAATTTCCCTTCCCCAGCTATCTGATGTTCGGCTTACTTCGTTTTGTAAGGTTTTACCTATATGCCCTGGTTATTTTTGAAATGGTGTAATTTCATTTTTCAGCAAACATCTCTGCGGTAATTATATAAGAAATTTGGTTAATCACGTTGAAAATTTAAAACACAATTGCTGTTTTAGCTTCTAATTTTAGTTAAAAAGGAAGCTTTAAATTTTTCCCAACTTTTCTTTTTTCTGTTTTCGATGAAGTAAATTTAGTTTACTAATCAACTCACTTTCAGAAAATGGATTCTAAATTAAAAAAAATGGCCCGTGTTGGCTATTTTGCCAAAGCTACGGTTTACGGCATTATGGGAATACTTACCTTTCTTGCAGCCTTTAATATGGGTGGACAAAAATCTAGCAACTTACAGGTAATAGAATTTTTGGAAAAACAAGCTTTTGGAAATGTTTTACTTGTTTTAATTGGGCTGGGACTTTTATGTTATTCTGCGTGGCGATTTATTCAGTCCATCCAGGATCCTGAGAATATAGGGGATGACAAAGAAGGAAAAGGTAAACGGGTAGCTTATTTTATAAGTGCGCTGTTATATCTTGGTCTCGCTGTTTTTGCTTTTATGCAATTGATAAACGCAGGTTCCTCCGGTGGTGGTTCTGGTGGCGGGCTTACAGGAACTTTGGGTGTAGTGGTCTTTGCGATTATTGGCTTAGGTCTCGTTGTTGCCAGTATTGCACAGTTTAAAAAAGCTAAAACAAAGGAGTTTCTGCAAGATTTTGGTTACGATTCAATCAGTGACGAAAAGAAAAGGAAAACCATTAAGAACACCGGTTATCTGGGCTTAATTGCCCGCGGTATTATCTTTGGAATTTTAGCTTACATCTTTATAAGAGCAGCAATAGCCTCAAATACTTCAGATCTGAAAGGGACCACCGATGCATTTTCCTTTATACAGGAATCAGATTATGGTTCCTGGCTCATGGGATTAGTCGCTGCCGGTTTTGTATGTTATAGCATTTATGTTTTTTTTCTGGCTAGATATAGGAAATTTAAAGCATGATATTTTGTTAAACCCATACCAAGAACTCGTTAAATCTACTTATGGAAGTACTTTTTCTATGTAATTTGGGTTATAATAACCAATAAAATAAAGTTATGTTAACGATCATTTTAAATATTCTGCTACCGCCATTAGCCGTTTTTATGAAACACGGTTTGGGGGTTACATTTTTAATAAGCTTATTGCTAACCGCCTTAGGATGGATTCCCGGTGTAATTCATGCCTTTATTGTAAACGGCTCAGAATAGTTACTGAATATTGATATTAAAAAAAGGCTGTTTGAGATCATCATCCTGTACCGAACCTTCGGGACAGTTTGAAGAAACAAAATTTTTCAAACAGCCTTTTCATCTGTCTTAAAGTAAACAATTAATTCTCCACTTCTTCCCTTTTAACTACTTCTTTCTGCCAGTCCCACGCACTTTTTAAAGCTTCATCTAAGTTTTTTTCGGTTTTCCAACCCAACACATCATTGGCCTTTTGAGTATCGGCATAGGCAGCAACCACATCCCCTTCCCTTCGGTCTACGATTTTATAAGGTAATTTTTCGCCTGTAGAACGTTCAAAAGACTTAATCACTTCTAATACAGAACTTCCCTTTCCTGTTCCCAGGTTAAAAACTTCAAAATTGCTTTCTTCTTTATTTTGTTGAAGTCTCTCTAAAGCAACCACATGGGCTTTAGCCAGATCCATTACGTGAATATAATCTCTTATACAAGTCCCGTCTGGAGTTGGATAATCGTCTCCAAAAACCGAAAGTTCCTCTCTTTTCCCAATTGCGGTTTGTGTGATAAACGGAATTAAGTTTTGTGGAGTTCCAATTGGTAACTCTCCTATTTCGGCCGAAGGATGCGCTCCAATAGGATTAAAATATCTTAGAGAAATCGCTTTAAAATTTTCATTGATTCTTGCTGTGTCAATGATGATCTCCTCTCCTACTTGCTTGGTATTTCCGTAAGGTGATTCGGCCTTTTTTACGGGAGCGTTCTCTGTAATAGGTAAACTATCGGCCTGGCCATAAACTGTACAGGAAGAACTAAAAATGAAATAAGCATTTTCTTTAAGTTGCAGTTCCTGAAGCAGGTAAATTAAACTAGCCAGGTTATTTTCATAATATAATAACGGATTCTCCACACTTTCACCTACCGCTTTAGAGGCGGCAAAATGAATTACTCCTTCAATATCGGGGTGTTTTTCAAAAAAATCTTTTACCTGGTTTTTATTCCGAAGATCTATATTTTCAAAAGCCGGGGTTTTTTCGGTGATTTTGGTAATTCCCGCCAGCACGTCTATAGAAGAATTAGACAAATTATCTATAATCACCACTTCGTGACCCTGTTCCTGAAGTGCGACAACCGTGTGAGAACCTATAAATCCGAGTCCGCCGGTTACCAATATTTTAGAGCTCATTTCTTTATTTTTTAGTTGTATGCAAATTAATAAAAATGAATTTGTTAAACCTGCTAACAAAATACTAATTCCCGTTATTAATTATTTCAAGGAAAAGTCCATTCTAAAATACCAGATTCTCTATAAAACCTATCTTTGCAATCTAAATTTTAGACTATGCCCTTAGAGAAGCAAAAAAAGGTTTTTAAATATGTGAGTATCCTGGAAGGAATTTCATTTTTATTATTATTATTTATCGCGATGCCCCTTAAATATATTTGGGAAATGCCTCAAATGGTACAGCAGGTAGGAATGGCCCACGGCGTGCTTTTTATTGCATATGTAATTGGGGCCATCTGGTTATTTAAACCTTTAAGCTGGAATTTTAAGGAGCTACTAATAATATTGGGTTGCTCCCTGGTTCCTTTTGGACCTTTTTATGTTGAAAAAAAATATCTTTAAACTATGAATATAGAAGAAGGATTTAAAAATCTTATTTTTCTTTTTGAAAATTTTTTAATTGATCAGGGCGTAAACCCAACGCTAGCACTATATTTTAATGTGCTCCTGAATCTACTAATTCTTGCTATTATACTTTGGGCAGTAACTTACCTGATGAAAACTTTTGTGATTGAAGCTTTTAAAAGTTTTAGCCACAAGACCAAAACCACTTTCGATGACTATCTTATTAAAACCAAATTCCCCAAATATATTGGTGAAATAGTCCCCTTAATTATTATTTATTCCACGGTTCCTTATATACTAGCCGAATTTCCTCTGGCGGTTAAAGCCTTTTATTTTCTTATAGACATATATATCATACTTCTTATCGTTTGGATTATAAGGAGTGTATTACGCACTACCAAAAGTTTCTTAAGAACAGTAGAATCCTTTAAGGATAAGCCGGTAGAAAGTTATATTCAGGTATTGATGATAATCGTTTGGCTTTTTGCCTTCATATTCATTATTGCTGAAATAACCGGGAAGGATGTCGTTAATTTTATTATCTCCCTTGGTGCCGCTTCAGCAATTTTACTGTTGATTTTTAAGGATACCATCTTAGGTTTTGTGGCGTCTATACAGGTGAGTGTAAACGATATTGTTAGAATTGGTGACTGGATTACCTTTAGCAAATACGGCGCCGATGGTACTGTAACCGAAATTACCCTGGCCACAGTTAGGGTACAGAATTTTGATAATACTTTTACCTCTATTCCTACCTACAGTTTGATTTCTGAATCTTTCCAGAATTGGCGGGGAATGCAGGAATCCCCGGGAAGAAGAATTAAACGCTCGGTTTATATTAAGCAGAATTCAGTAAAATTCATCACTCCTGAAGATTTCGAAAAATATAGAAGCATACAGTTAATTTCTTCTTATCTCGAAGACCGTCAGAATGAAATTAACGAATACAATTCCACAAACGAAATTGATAAAAAGCTTCCCTTAAACGGAAGAAACCAAACCAACCTGGGTATTTTTAGAAAATATATTGATACTTATTTAAACAACCATTCTGCCGTTCATAAAGAAATGTACATTATTGTTCGGCATTTACAGCCAACAGAACACGGTATCCCCTTAGAAATTCTTTGTTTTAGCCGCGATAAACGCTGGGCTAATTTTGAATACATTACCGCCGATATATTTGACCATATTATTGCTGCAGTTTCATATTTTGATCTTCAGTTATTTGAAGCGCCATCGGGAGACGATATTCGGGAATATTTTGCTGAAATTAACACCGAGATCCAACCTAAAAAAGATCAATAAATTCGTAAATAATGCGGAAACCATCCTGGCAGTAATCCACTAATTTTCAAGTGAAAATAATAGAATGTCCACTCAAACTTTAGCGCATTTTATATTTCCCTTAGTAAAGAAATCCGAATAAACGATTATCTTTCGATTGTCAAACAATCAAAAAAAATATGACTTTAAAAGGATTTCTTCAGGTCTTTGGGATTATCGCGGTAGTAATGACACTAATTCCATTAATTGCCGCTGATTTCTGGTGGATACGTATTTTTGATTATTTGCATATTCAGCTCACCCTTCTCACATTGGCAGCCCTCGCCGCATATTTTATTAGGTTTGATATGAAACGTGCCGAAGATTATATTTTTATGATTGTATTACTGGCTTGTTTTCTCTTTCAGGTGGTGAAGATCTATCCTTATTTTCCGCATAAAAACTATGAGGTAGGCGAAGTTTCCGAAGAAAATTTCAGCAATAAATTTAGCCTTTATACTGCCAATGTTCTTCAGGAAAATGAAAATCCAGATCTGGTTATAGCCGATATTAAAATACAAAATCCAGACGTTTTATTCTTTACTGAAACCAATACCCGCTGGAAAGATGATCTTGCCGAAATTGCTGCATCTTATCCTTATAAACTTGAGGTTCCTTTAGAGAATACTTACGGAATGTTATTTTATTCAAGATTGGAGCTTAAAGATCCCCAGATTCGTTATTTAGTGGACGATAGTATTCCTTCTGTTCACAGTGTTTTAAAATTAAGATCAGGTAAAGAAATAATGTTTCACGGTATTCACCCCACGCCACCAATGCCACAGCACAATCCTTCTTCTACAGACAGGGATACCGAAATGATGAAAATCGCATTTATGGTAAGAGATGCCGAGATACCGGTTGTGGTTGCTGGAGATTTTAACGATGTTGCCTGGTCTTCTACCACGGCCTTGTTTCAAAATGTAGCCGGCTTATTAAATACCAGGATTGGCCGCGGTTTTTACAACACATTTGATGCTAACAGTTCTATTATGCGCTGGTCTTTAGATCACGTTTTTGTAACCGAAGAATTCAGGGTGGCCAATTTTAAACTGGGCAGCAAGATAGATTCAGATCACTTTCCACTTTATATAGAACTTAATCTTGAGCCTGAAAAAGCCAGCGAACAAAAACCGGAACCTGCTACTGAAGACCAGATAAAAAGGGCAAGGGAGCAAATTGAAAAGCAGGAAAAAAAAGCAAGGGAAGACGCCCAGGAAAAGGAGTAAGTTATTATAATTTAAAATTTCTTAATGCATAAATAATTTCTGCTTCTTCATCTAAGTATTTTCTCCATTTAAGTAATTTTTTGCCTAAATTCTTAAATAAAAGCCAAAGTAAGTCTCAGGGCTAGGTTTCCCTAGTTTTCTTTCTAAATTTAATCATTGCTCAACCACATTTAGAGTTATTATTTGGCTTTAAAACAGTGATTTTAGTTAATTATATTAATTTAAAATTTTAGAAAAAACGCATAATGCTGAATATATCTGAATTACCGGAGAAATCAATTAAACAAATTTTAACAATCCTTGAAGAAGATGGTAAAATTAGTGCTTCACTCCCGGGAGGTGGTTTAATTCATATAGAAGATAATTTACCTTACCTGGTAGTTTATAGAAAAAGAGAGAATGATGCGGGTACTGAAAGAATAATTAAAAGCGAAGCATCCTATCTTTTAATTGGAAATAAGTTTTTTGAAGCCTATCAAAAGTTAGTCTATGCCCTGGCCGATAAACTTTCTGCAGATTTTAAGTCATACATGATTTTTGAGATCTATACGGGAGAACCCAATAATTGTTTTACAATTAAAGCCCCTGCACAAAAATTACCTAGCTCGGTTAAAGTATTACAAAAAGAACTAAATAATATAAACGATAGATTTTCTGGACTTTACCTGAAGGCAGAAATAAAAGATACACCCAATCGTCAAAAAGAAGGCGATCAGGAAATTTTAAGTATTGATCAGGCAAAGAGATCTGGGGCTGTAATTGTAGGTCTTGAAATTCCGCCAGTTTATCGAGATGAAAATAATGAAGTTTACCCTGTTTTTTTAAGGCAATTTAAAGATTATCTTATTACCTGTATACATAAAGCGATTTTTGACTATGTGAGGGTACAAACCACCAGTGGGGTGGGAAGTTATCTTGCATTAGGCCGTAAACATTTAAAGGAAAAAGTCTTTGAAATAGATAAAGCACTGGCAAAAATAGAGCGTTCATACCAATTTTTATGGCTTGTTTCACCTGCTAATATTCAGAATATAAAGAAAACTTTTTTTGAAAGTAATTATGAAAAGGTATTAGATTATCACTACCGCCTGCTTCCCATAGATCCAGATCTTTTAAAAAGAAAACTTTACAATCTTAAAATCGAAGAGATAGACGATCCGGCTATGTCCCATATATTTAGAGAAAAACGCGAAGAGTTAGATCAGCAAATCACGATGTTAAGTGAACGCGGAACATCCAATTTCTTTTATAACAGTATTAGGTTGTATAAAGGCTTAGACCCCAAATTAAGCGAAGAAGCCGGTAAGATTCTTAGGGAAGTAGATGAAATCGCAGAAGAGGATGATGCCGAATTTATAGATGCTAAAGGCTTTAGTAGTCTTGCCCGCCGTGAATTCGATTATTTCGCTGAGCAGGACGAAAACTTTAAAAGTAAGGTTCACATTCGTAAGGATGTGAATATTATGATGGTTAATAATGGAGAATTGTACGTGCCAGCCGATTATAGAATGAATAAAACTGAAGCTACGGCACTTATTCAACACGAAGTTGGAACCCACGTGCTTACTTACTATAACGGTACACGCCAACCTTTAGAACTGTTGAGCAGCGGACTGGCAGATTACGATCCCCTTCAGGAGGGACTTGCTGTAATGTCTGAATTTCTGGTAGACGGACTTACCGGAAATAGATTAAGAACCTTGGCCGGAAGAGTGATTGCAGGATCAGCATTGATGGAGGGCGCAGAGTTTCCGCAGTTATTCAGATTACTAAAAATGGATTATGGTTTTACTGCTGAAAGAGCTTTTAATATTACTTCCAGAATTATGCAGGGGGGTGGATTCTTAAAAGATATCATCTATTTAAAAGGACTGGTTCAGCTTCGAGATCACTTACAGAATGGTGGAGAATATGAACCCTTACTGGCAGGGAAATTTGGACTAAAACATACCAAAATAATCGAAGAATTAACCGAAAGAAAAGTATTAAAAACGAGCGCACTGCGCCCAAGTTATTTATTAACCGAAAATATCACCAATAAATTAAAACTAATCAGAGAGGGGTTACCCCTCTCACAAATGATAACCTAATGAAAATTTGCTTTGTATTAAACGATATTGAAACCGAGAGCAGTGGAACGTCGGTAATGTTAATGACCACTGCCCACGCTCGTGGCCACGAGGTCTATGCCATGGGGGTGGGAGATTTTAACTTTCACC
The DNA here is from genome assembly GCF_020164485.1 of Salegentibacter tibetensis. Taxonomy (GTDB): domain Bacteria; phylum Bacteroidota; class Bacteroidia; order Flavobacteriales; family Flavobacteriaceae; genus Salegentibacter; species Salegentibacter tibetensis. The sequence goes on along the minus strand of NZ_JAIQZA010000008.1, from coordinate 110,777 downwards.
ACGATGCGCCTATTAGTATAAACAGTACTCAGGTGCCTAAAAACACTAAAACCAAATCTCCCAATAAGTTCTTGGAAGCTTTGCAGAGCTCAAAGGCGCGTAAAAAAACTATTGCAGCTAATAAGATGGACGTACTTTTTATAAGGAATAATCCTACCGAAGAAGATTCTGGCAGGGAATGGGCAGAACAGGCCGGTATTGCCTTTGGAAGAATGATCCAGCAAGAAGGTGTTTTGGTTTTAAATGATGCTTATGCCCTTTCCCACGCTTTTATCGATAAGCTTTATTTTGAAGAACTACCGCAGGAAATAAAACCCGATTCTCTAATCACCAGAAACAAAGAAGATATTCTGAAATTCTGGGAAAAGAACGATAAGAAGATCGTTTTAAAACCGCTGGAAGGCTCCGGTGGACAAAATGTATTTCTTATTGATGAAAATGAGAAAAACATCAACCAAATTATTGAAACCATTAGTCAGCAAGGATATGTAATTGCCCAGGAATTCCTACCAGCCGTTAAAGATGGCGATGTAAGAATTATTTTAATGAATGGTCGCGTAATGGTGAAAGATGGAAAACAGGCTATTATAAGACGTGTGAGTGGTGAAGGAGAATTCCGGAGTAATTTTGCGCTTGGTGCAACAGCAGACAGCAGTGAACTTACCCCAGAAATGCAACGAATTGTAGATTTAACCGCTCCAAAACTTATCCGTGACGGGCTTTTCTTTGTAGGCCTTGATGTGGTGAAAGATAAACTTATTGAGATAAATGTGCTTAGCCCGGGCGGGATGGAGCATTTCAAAGAAATTGGACTTCCCGATTTCACCGATACTGTAATTGAGGCAATTGAGCGTAAAGTGGAATATAAAGCGCTGTATGGTCACCAATTTGACAATAGGGAAATTGCCTGTATGGAATAAATAGAAATAAAAAGGAATTTTATTATGAGTAATAAACCAGATAAACATATTCCCAGGATAATAGGGAAATATACCACGAATAAAAAAGGTCCTTTATTTTTTGTTACTGCCGGAATTCACGGTAATGAGCCCAGCGGTGTAAAGGCTTTGGAAGAGGTTTTTAAACAACTGGAAACAACCAAACCTGAAATTGAAGGAACTTTGGTTGGTGTCTCTGGAAATCACAAAGCGCTAAATAAAAATAAACGTTATATAGATGAAGACCTTAACCGGGTTTGGACCGAGGAGAACATAGAGCAAAAAAAAGCTAAAACCCACGAGCAGAAAGAAATGTGGGAGATTATAGAAATCTTAAAGCAATTCCCAGAACCAGATTATACCAAACGCTATTTTCTGGATTGCCATACTACCTCATCGGCAAGTTTACCTTATGTCTCTGTGCAGGAAGTGAACGATAATGATGAATGGGCGCATAATTTCCCAACGTATATCGTTCGCGGATTTAGCGATATTATTACCGGAGATATAGATCATTATTTAAGCAGAACAGGAATGACGGGCTTTGTATTTGAAGCCGGGCAGCATGAAGATAAAACCTCGGTTGAAAATCACGAAGGAGTGATCTGGCTGGCTTTAAAAGAAGCTTGCAACCTCGATCTATCAAAAATTGAAACTTATCCCGACTGTGTGAACCGTTTTGCTAAAAAGAATGCCCCGGACCAAAAAACTTTCGAGCTGGTGCACCGCCATGGGCTTGAAGATTCAGATGTTTTCGAGATGGAACCTGGATATAAGAATTTTCAGGAGATTAAAAAAGGTGAACTACTCGCAAAACAGAATGGAAATGAAGTTAAAAGCGAATGGGATGCCAGAATTTTTATGCCACTTTATCAATCTCAGGGAAATGATGGTTTCTTTGTGATTAAAGAAGTTGAGGGAAAGTGATTAATAAAAAACAACTGTAAAATTATACGTCAAGCTGAGACCCGTGATAAAAAAAATTACCTAGCGTAGGAAAATGACGTTGCGAGCATAGCGAGTTTTAAACTCCGTGTGTGAGTGTAGAAAATCAGCAGCGTTAATAATTTTTGAAGCCCTGGAAAAAATTTAGCTGCTGATTTGCGATTTTTTTGCCTCCGACGACCGGAAGGGAGAGGAAGGCAGATGCCCAAAAAAACACCTCCACATAGGGCGCCTTTTTTTGTTTCGTTTTTTCTTGTATCCGACGAACGCAGTGAGAGGAATACACGCAAAAAATGAAAAAGGAAACTTCCAAACCAGGTAAGCTTCTTTTTGAATTATAAAATTATAAAAAATAAACCTAAATATCAGGATTTTAGAAATACGTCAATGGTAATTTATTTCAGAATCTAATACTTTAATAAATAAAACAGACCTCAAAGGTTTTTGAAACCTGTGAGGTCTTCATTTTTAATAGAATAATTTACTTCTTCACAACCCCAATCACTTTGCCGGTTTCGCAATTTATACGTAAATATTCTCGATTTTCAAGACCATATTTGCCTTCAGGAACTTCATAATCTCCAATGCCATTTCCCCAGGAACGAACCATAATTAATTCGCTTCCATCTTCGGGATCGAACATCGGACTATTACAGGTGTTTTCTTCAAAATCCATCCCATTTGCCAGGATGAAATTTGAAGGTGTATCTATGGGCTGTCGAATAATGTTATCTGAATCCGGGGTCGTCATAGAGCCGCACGACATTAGTATACAGGCTAATATCGCAGTTAAAATTTTTGTTCTCATATTTTTCTGATTTAGTCTATTAAATTTAAACAAAATCAGAATTGAATTTTAAAAATTTTTAATCGGGTTTAATTTTCTGCAAACTCCACACAAACCGGAGACATTACTTCAATGGGAAGCAAATGTTCTTGCAGTTCACCGGTTTCTATATCAATCTTAAAACTGCTAATAGTTGAAGTGTCCTGATTTGCCGCATACAAGAATTTGCCATCTGGAGAAATCGCAAAATTTCTCGGGGTTTCACCTTTTGTTGGATAATGACCAATCACGCTTAATTTACCCAAATTTTCATCTACTTTGAACGCAGCTATACTATTATGTCCGCGATTAGAAGCATAAACGAATTTACCTGATGGATGTAAATGAATATCTGCCCCGGAATTATTATCGTTAAAATCTTTAGGTAAGCTGGAAATATTCTGAATAATCTCCAGGTTTCCCTCTTTTTCAATTTTGTATACGCTAACAGTTGAATTAAGCTCATTCATAGAAAAAGCGAAATTTTCATTCTTGGAAAAACTAAAATGCCGTGGCCCGGCACCTTCTTCTAATTGTACATAAGGCATTCCTTTGGGACTCAATTTTCCGGTTTCCTCCTTAAAATCAAAGATCCAGATCTTATCATTTCCCAGGTCGGCTATATAAGCAGTTTTATTATCTGATGAAATTGAAACAGAGTGTGCGTGTGATGCTTCGGGATTTTCCAACTTAACTTTTTGTTGTTTTTCCAGCTTACCATCGGCTACTCTTTTATAAACCATCACTATACCGCCCATATAATTAGAAACGAAAACATACTTCCCTGTTTTGTCAATTTCAATATGGCATGGTGCGAAACTCTCGGTACTAAGTTTTCCTAATTCTTCCAGGCTGTTATCCTTATTTCTTTTATAAGAATAAATAAAGCCAGATTCGGCATCGCCCCCTCCCAGCTCGCTCACCGCATAGAGGCTTTTACCATCTTTAGAAGCTTTTACAAAGCTGGGATTAGTAATTTTAGCTACTGTTTTTTCGGGTTGTAAACTTCCATTTTCAGGATCCTGCATGACCAAAAATATTCCTTTTGCTTTTCCATCTACGTGGCCTTCTGTTTGGGTGTAAGTTCCAATATAAACGGGGATTTCAGTATCCTGAGCAGCGCAGCTTCCTGTTAGGATAACGGCGAGGCTAATTAAAGTAAATCTTATCATAATTATTATTGCTTTAGAGCCATTTTTTTCTTTTAAAGTAATAGATCATAAAGAGAAAAATAACGATCATTATTCCCCATAATATAAAGTAGCTGTATTCCCATTGCAGTTCGGGAATATATTCAAAGTTCATCCCATAAATTCCTGCAATAAACGTAAGCGGAATAAAAATAGAGGCCATAATGGTTAATACCTTCATCACCTCGTTCATTTTATTACTAATCGTGGTCATATACATATCCATAAGACCCCATGCCATCTCTCGATACAAATCTATATGTTCTGAAACCTGTAGAATATGATCGTGAAGATCATTAATATAGTTTTTGGTTCGAGCCGTGATAAGATCATTTTCCATATTCTGAAATCTTGAAATAACCTCCTTTAGTGGAAAAACCGCACGTCTAATTCTTAAAATAGATCTCTTTAAGTCCTGAATTTCAAAAGTAATATCATCACTCGGTTGACTTTCAAAAAGTTGTTCCTCCAGGTTTTCGACTTTTTCACTCAGTTCGTCAACTACAAGAAAATAATGGTCTACGATAGCATCCAGAAGGGCAAAAACCAGGTAATCTGAGCCGTTGGTACGTATACGTCCATAAGCTTTTTCCAACCTGCCGCGAACCCCATCAAAAACATCACCCCCGGCTTCCTGAAAAGTTAATACATAATCCTTCCCAAATACAAAACTTATATGTTCATTAACCAATTGCCCATCCTGTAGATAAAGCATTTTGGCTACAATAAATAAATAATCTTCATACTCATCTATCTTTGGACGTTGGGTGGTATTTACAATATCTTCAATGATTAAAGGATGAAGATCATAGTATTTTCCAAGTTTTTCAATCTCGACAGTATTGCTTAATCCATCTATATTAAACCAGGTAATGCGATCTTCGGCTTCAAATTTAAATGCGTCTTCCGTGGTTGAAGAAGTAAATTTCTCAAAATTATCTTTATTATAATCTATTACTTCAAGCCTGGTTTCGGCAGATTCCTTCCTACCAACATAGGTTACCGTCCCCGGGGGTTGGTTAACAGATTTCATTTTAGGCCTGCGTAAACTTTGAGTTAGTTTTCTTACCATAATCATTCTTTATAGGCCTAAAGGTAGCAAAGTTTTGTTTTTAAGTAGTATTCAATATTACGCTTAAACTATTTTTTGCACGATCACAATGCTGGATAAAACTGAGTTTCATCATATTTAACTGTCTAAATCCGCTCTAACTTCACCAAACTTTTTTAAATTGAATCTCCAATGAAACCAGGTTATTATGAAAAAAACTCCCCTTGATATCTACCTGCTGTTACCCATTAAAAATTTTATAGAGAAAAAGACCTCTGTTGGCTTATTGCTAATCTTTTCTGCAATCCTGGCTATGATCGTGGCCAATTCTCCATTTGCCGCTGCTTACCACAACCTCTGGAAGCAATATATCCACTTAGGAATAAACGATTTCGTAATAAGGAAAAACCTGTTGCACTGGATTAATGATGGACTTATGTCTATTTTCTTTTTTATGATCGGGTTGGAATTGAAACGGGAAATATTGCAGGGTGAACTTTCCAGTTTTAGAAAATCCATGCTCCCCATTGCCGCTGCTATTGGCGGAATGGTTTTTCCCGCACTTATCTATTTTTTTTTTAATACCGATTTAGACTCAGTTTCGGGTTGGGGAATCCCAATGGCTACAGATATTGCTTTTGCTCTTGGAATTCTATACCTTCTTGGCGACCGGGTTCCCCTACCCTTAAAGGTATTTTTAACCGCAATCGCAATTGTAGACGACCTTGGTGCAGTGTTAGTCATTGCGTTTTTCTACACTTCAGATATTTCTCTACAAAGTCTCGCTATTGCCGGTATTTTTGTACTTATCCTGGCAACCGCCAATTTAATAGGAATTAGAAATACGATTTTTTACGCGGTTATGGGAATTGGCGGGTTATGGCTGGCCATTTTACTTTCTGGTGTTCACGCTACTATAGCTGCCGTTTTGGCCGCATTTGCAATCCCCAATACAAAACGTATCAATACGTCCTTATTTCTTAGGAAATCCAAACTTCTGGCCTATGAAATAAAACAGGAATTTAAACAGTTAAAGAAAAATCCCAATCAAGCCGAAGAACATATTACCCATACCATACAAAAATATTCCTCTTTAACTGAAGATGCAACTCCTCCCCTTCAGCGTTTAGAGCATGCGCTTTACCCTTTCGTAAGCTTCGTGGTCTTACCCCTTTTTGCCTTTGCTAATGCAGGAGTAAGCCTTGGAGGAACTTCTTTTGATTCATTTATAAGTCCGATAACAATGGGAGTAATGTTTGGGCTCATCTTCGGGAAATTAATAGGTATTGTTTTATTCTCCAAAATTATGGTTTGGCTAAAACTTGCCAGCCTACCCAAAAAAGTACAATGGAAACACGTCTACGGAATTGGTTTTCTCGCAGCAATTGGTTTCACTATGTCTCTCTTTATTACCGAACTCGCTTTTATAAACGAAGACTACCTGTCGCAGGCAAAGATTGGTATTCTTTTAGCTTCCTTGATTGCCGGGTTTATAGGATATTTCTATTTGCGTAAAATTGGGAATGGAGATTAATTCTTCTCAAAGCTGATTCTCATCATATAATCTGAGCCTAATTTCCTGAAAATTTGCAGCTAAAATTCAGTACGAATATGAGCAGCTGTTTTCACTGTGGTGAAGAATGTAAGGAAGACCACATCATTTTTCAGGAAAAAGATTTTTGCTGCACCGGCTGTAAAACCGTTTTCGAGATCCTAAACGAGAGCGACCTTACTTACTACTATGATATTCAGGAGAAGCCAGGAATTTCACCGGGCGCTTCAGAAGGAAAATTCGATTTCCTGGACAACGAGGAAATAACAGAAAAACTACTTGAATTTAACGAAAACAATACCCAAATCGTTTCTTTTCTCATACCCTCGATGCACTGTAGTTCGTGTATCTGGGTTTTGGAAAACCTTGGAAAGCTAAATCAAGGTGTAAAATCGGCCCAGGTTGACTTTCCGAAGAAAAGCGTTCGCATAAGTTTTTCTTCAGAAAAAATAAGCCTTAAAGAGCTCGTATACCTTTTAAGCAGAATTGGGTACGAACCCTATATTTCCCTGAAAGATTACGATGAAAAAGATCATAGGATTGACCGAAGCTTGATCTATAAATTAGGCGTTGCAGGTTTTGCTTTTGGCAATGTCATGTTCCTCTCTTTTCCTGAATATTTTGAAGTTAAAGAATTTTGGCTGGAGCAATTCAAGCACCTTTTTCGGTGGTTGATGTTTGCTTTTTCCCTACCCGTGGTTTTTTATTCGGGATCTGGTTATTTTGTTTCTGCCTACAAAGGTTTACACTCCAAAATATTAAATATAGATGTTCCCATTGCCCTGGGAATTGCCGTGCTTTTCATTAGAAGTACAACAGAAATCCTACTCGACCTGGGCACCGGTTTTTTTGATAGCCTTACGGGATTGGTATTCTTCCTGCTTCTTGGGAAATTCTTTCAGCAAAAAACCTATTCCTATTTATCCTTTGAGAGGGACTATAAGTCCTATTTCCCAATGGCGGTTACAAGACTAATCACAAATGCTTCCAAAGAGCTTATAGAAGAACAGGTACAGGTTTATAATGTAAAACCCGGAGATCGCATTTTAATAAGGAACGGGGAGTTAATTCCTATAGATTCAGTTTTAATGAAGGGCCGGGCCAATATAGACTACAGTTTCGTAACCGGCGAGGCTGAAGCCGTTAAAAAAGAATCCGGTGAAACACTTTATGCGGGTGGAAGGCAGCAAGGCGGCATTCTGGAAATTGAAGCCATAAAAGCCATAGACCAAAGTTACCTTACTAAACTTTGGAGCAATGAGGTCTTTAAAAAGGATAAAAAGGGTCAATTTCAAAGCCTGATCAATCAGATAAGTAAGCGATTTACCGCCGGGGTGTTAAGCATTGCTTTTCTCTCCACTCTTTTTTGGTTGGTTTACGATTCTTCCATAGCATTAAATGTTTTTACCGCGGTTCTAATAATTGCCTGTCCCTGTGCAATTGCTTTAGCAACGCCGTTTACGCTAGGAAATTTGTTGCGCATCTTCGGAAGAAATAAATTCTACCTAAAAGAAGCCGGGGTAATAGAACAAATTGCAAAAATAGATTGCCTTGTTTTTGACAAAACCGGAACGATTACTTCCAATAAGAAAACCGAAGTTTTCTACGAAGGTCTAAAACTCAATGCTGAAGAAGAGCAATTGCTTAGCAGTAGTTTAAGGGCCTCTGGACATCCATTAAGCAGGCAACTTTACCAGATCCTGGATAAAAATAACATTCTGAGTTTAGATGAATTTAATGAACATACCGGAAAGGGAATTAGCTCCGGGAGCAATAGTAGTAGAATGAAAATTGGTTCAGCTTCATTTGTAAAGGAAACTGCAACTGAGACTAAAGAACTCAATAAAACCGCGGTACATATAAGTAGCAATGAAGAATATAAAGGTTGCTACGTATTTAAGAATTCCTATCGTGAAGGTCTTGCCGACTTGTTTAAAGAATTAGGGGAAAACAAACAGCTTTTTATCCTTTCGGGAGATAATGATGGGGAAAAGGAAAAGCTGGAAAATATGCTGCCCTTGAATACGAAATTTCACTTCAATCAGAAGCCTGACGATAAACTCGATTTTATTAAAAAGCTTCAGGAAGAAGGGAAATCGGTGATGATGATTGGCGACGGACTCAACGATGCGGGGGCACTTGCACAAAGTGATGTTGGGATTGCTGTTTCAGAAAACATAAATGTTTTCTCCCCGGCTTGTGATGGTATTCTGGAAGCATTCAATCTTACCAAACTGGACGAATATTTTAAACTTTCAGTAAAAGGTATGAGAATCATCAAGTGGAGCTTCGCGCTGAGTCTCTGTTATAATGTTGTAGGACTCGCTTTTGCCGTGACAGGGAATTTAATGCCGGTAATAGCCGCTATTCTAATGCCTCTGAGTTCCATTAGTATCGTAGCATTTACTACACTGGCAACAAATCTTGCCGGCAAGAAATTAAAACCTGTATTAGGCAAAACCTGATCTCGATCATATTTTAAATTTTAACACCGCTTTAAGTTTGCTGAAAATAATTCAATTACAATGAACATCATTTACCTCTTACTTGCTTTAAGTGTTCTGGTAGCCCTCATCTTCTTTATCGCCTTTATATTTTCGGTTAAAAAAGGACAATATGATGATGTCTATACACCATCGGTAAGGATGCTTTTTGATGATGAATTAGTTAAGTCAAAATCAGATAAATCCAATTCCACCAAAAACAAGAAATCTAATTCACTATGGAAGTAGAACAGTTTCATTACGATAACAAGATCGTAAAAAATTTTACTATGGCTACCCTTTTCTGGGGTATAGTAGGTATGAGTGTAGGGCTGCTGCTCGCCTTTATGTTTTTGTTCCCTAACATAACTGATGGAATTCCCTGGTTGAGTTTTGGCCGTTTAAGACCTTTGCATACAAATGCAGTGATCTTTGCTTTTGTTGGAAACGCGATTTTTGCCGGGGTTTACTACTCTACCCAGCGCTTGCTTAAAGCCAGGATGTGGAGTGATTTTTTAAGTAATTTCAATTTTTGGGGCTGGCAGGTTATTATTGTGGCCGCAGCGATCACGCTTCCAATGGGCTTTACCAGTTCTAAAGAATATGCCGAACTGGAATGGCCAATAGATATTGCCATTGCTTTGGTATGGGTTGCCTTTGGGGCCAACCTTATTGGTACAATGATAAAAAGAAGGCAACGTCACTTATATGTGGCTATTTGGTTTTACCTCGCCACTTTTGTAACCGTAGCCGTTTTACATATTGTAAACAATATTGAAATTCCTGTTACTGCCTTTAAAAGTTACTCCGTTTATTCCGGAGTTCAGGATGCTTTGGTGCAGTGGTGGTACGGGCATAATGCTGTTGCTTTTTTTCTTACTACGCCTTTCTTAGGTTTAATGTATTATTTTGTTCCTAAGGCTGCAAACAGGCCTGTATATTCTTACCGGCTTTCCATAATTCACTTTTGGTCGCTGATCTTTATTTACATCTGGGCCGGACCTCACCACTTATTATATTCAACTTTGCCTGATTGGGCCCAAAACCTTGGGGTAGCCTTTTCGGTAATGTTATTGTTCCCTTCCTGGGGAGGGATGATCAACGGACTTTTAACCCTGCGTGGTGCCTGGGATAAAGTGCGGACAGATCCTGTTCTTAAATTTTTCGTGGTGGCCATTACCGGTTATGGGATGGCAACTTTTGAAGGCCCTATGCTTTCGCTTAAAAACGTAAATGCCATCGCCCATTTTAGTGACTGGATTATCGCTCACGTACACGTTGGTGCTTTAGCCTGGAACGGCTTCTTAACCTTTGGGATGGTTTACTGGCTAGTACCAAGATTATTCAAAACCAGCCTGTATTCAGTAAAATTAGCCAATGCGCATTTCTGGATAGGAACTTTGGGTATTATTATTTACACCTTACCAATGTATGTTGCAGGATTCGTGCAGGCTTCTATGTGGAAACAATTTAATCCTGACGGAACCCTTACCTACGGAAACTTCTTAGAAACGGTTACTTCTATTATGCCAATGTACTGGATGCGGGCTATTGGAGGTAGTTTATATATTGTAGGTGCATTTATTTTGCTGTATAACATTGTAAAAACCGTTAGACAGGGAAGTGAAGTTGAAGACGAATTAGCTGAAGCTGCACCATTACAAAAAGTAACACGAAAAAGAACTGCAGGTGAAGCCTACCACTCCTGGTTAGAAAGAAGACCGGTAAAACTTACAATTTTCGCTACAATCGCTATTTTAATTGGTGGTGTGGTACAAATTGTTCCTTCCTTGATGGTAGATGAGTATGTGCCAGTAATATCCAGTGTAAAACCATACACACCTTTAGAACTTGAAGGTCGGGATATTTACATACGGGAAGGCTGTGTTGGTTGCCACTCGCAAATGATCAGGCCTTTTAGAAGTGAAGTAGAACGCTATGGTGAATACTCCAAAGCAGGGGAATATGTATATGATTATCCTTTCCTCTGGGGAAGTAAACGTACCGGACCAGATTTAATGCGGGTAGGTGGTAAATATTCCGATAACTGGCATCTAAACCATATGTACGATCCGCAGAGTACTTCTTCGGGTTCTATCATGCCGTCTTACAAATGGATTATTACAGACGAACTTGATAAAACAGATACTGAAGCTAAGATGAGGGCCCTTAGTAAACTTGGCGTTCCTTACACTTTAGAGGAAATAGAAAATGCCCAGCAATGGATGGCAGAACAGGGAACTCAAATTGAGAAAAACCTGTATGCAGATCCCGATTTCGTTAAAACCTATGAAGCGGAAAAGGAATTCGCAGCAGAAAACGATACCGAATTCGTAGAAATGAGAAACCGTGAAATTGTAGCCCTTATCGCATACTTACAGCGACTGGGAACCGATATTAAGGCCAAGGATGTAGAAGTTTCAACCAGTAAAACCAACTAAGCATGTTTAAATTCGTAAAAGGCCATATGGAAAGCATAGACGGGGTAATGATTTACCCCCTAATTTCCCTGCTCATTTTCTTCATCTTCTTTGTAGTGCTTTTTCTGTGGGTTGTAACCGCAAAAAAGAAAGATATAGATGAGGTAAGTAAATTACCCTTAGATAATAATCCGAAAAATCAGGAATTATGAAAACTACAGCCTATTTAAGAATCGCAGGATTTATAATTCTTGCCCTGGTTTTAATAGAACTAACCGTAGAGACTGAAAGCGGCTGGGCCATTCAGCAATATCCGGTTATTTGGGGGATACTGTCCGTGGTACTTATTATTGCCGTGGCTATAGAAGTTTCTATTGCTTCTTTGGAGAATATGGTTTTTAGAAGCCTAAAACCCGATGCACAGGAACGCTATACAAGAATTAAAGTTGAAAATGCTGAAAAACAGTTTTCAGGCTTAAGAAAGTTCTATAAGAAGATGCTGACTCAAAAACCTGTAGAGAAGGAAGAAGAAATTCTTTTAGATCACAATTACGATGGTATTAAAGAACTGGATAACGATCTTCCCGCCTGGTGGCTTTATGGTTTTTACATCAGTATTGTATTTGCCTTTGTTTATATGGCTTACTACCACATTTTTGATGGGGAAACCCAAAGAGAAGAATATTTGGCTGAAGTTGCCCAGGCAGAAGAAGAAGTTGAAGCCTATAAAGCTGCAAACCCAGACCTTATTGATGCTTCTTCTGTAGAGTTATTAACCGATGCTTCCGATTTAGAGGCCGGGGAAAGTATTTATATGGCAAGCTGTATGGCCTGTCACCGTGCCGATGGCGGCGGGGCTATTGGGCCAAACCTTACCGATGAGCACTGGATTTTGGGAGGTGGAATCAGCAATGTTTTTCAAACTGTCTCTGAAGGAGGCCGTGACGGTAAAGGTATGGTTGCCTGGAAATCTGAATTAAATGCACAGGAAATTGCGCAGGTATCCAGCTATGTATTGAGCCTACAGGGAACCAACCCGCCAGATGCAAAAGCAGCCGAAGGTGAAGTTTGGGAGGCTGAAACAGAATAATCTAAATTTTAAGAAAGAAAGCTTTGGAAAATAAGGAAAAATTCAGGGATACGATTGCCACGGCAGACGACGAAGGTAAGAGACTATGGGTTTTTCCGAAGAAACCTTCAGGAAGGTTTTACGAGTATAGGAAATATGTAAGTTATGTATTACTCGTTTTACTTTTTGCCGCACCATTTGTAAAAATAAACGGCAATCAGTTTTTGATGTTCAATATCCTGGAAAGGCGTTTCAATATTTTCGGGTTTCCTTTCTGGCCACAGGATTTTCACATTTTCGTAATTATGATGGTGATTGGGGTGGTATTTATTATCCTCTTTACCGTAGCCTTCGGAAGGATTTTTTGCGGGTGGCTTTGCCCACAAACCATTTTTATGGAAATGGTTTTCCGAAGAATAGAATACTGGATAGAAGGCGATCGTGGTAAACAAATGCGACTCGAAAAGCAAAAATGGGATACCGAAAAAATTAGAAAGCGTTCCCTAAAGTGGTTTCTGTTCTTTGTCATCTCTTTTTTAATCGCCAATGTTTTTCTTGCTTATTTAATGGGCAGTGACCGTCTTATTCAATATGTTACCGACGGCCCACTAAACCACTTGAGCACCTTTATATCCTTACTGATATTTACGGCGGTATTCTATTTTGTATTTGCCTGGTTCAGGGAACAGGTTTGTGTAATTGCCTGCCCTTATGGTAGGCTGCAGAGTGTGCTCCTGGATAATAAATCAATAGTTGTGGCCTACGATCACAAACGTGGGGAAAAAGAAAAAGGAAGGTCGAAGTTTAAGAAGAATGAGAACCGTTCAGAAACGGGAAAAGGCGATTGTATAGATTGTTTTCAATGCGTGCAGGTTTGCCCAACCGGAATTGATATTAGAAACGGTACACAGCTGGAATGTATAAACTGCACCGCTTGTATAGATGCATGCGATAACATGATGGAGGCTGTAGATCTTCCCAAAGGCTTAATTAGATATGCCAGCGAAGAGAATATAGAAAAGAAAGTAAAATTCAGGTTTACGCCCAGGTTAATGGGTTACAGTATTGTTTTAGGAATTTTAACTGCGGTTTTGGTTGGAATGTTATTTATAAGGAGCGAGGTTGAAGCCAGGATTTTAAGGTTGCCCGGCCAGTTATATGAACGAAAAGCCGATAACGTGATCAGTAATGTATTTACCTATAAACTGGTAAATAAAACCACGGCCGATTTTGAAGATATTGAATTCAGGTTGTTGTCTCACCAGGGAGAAATTAAGCCAGTAAAACAATCGAATATTATGGTGCCGGGTCAGGAATTAACCGAAGGCACGCTGTTTATAGAAATACATACAGCAGCACTGGAGAATGAGAAAGAGAAACTTAAAATTGGTGTTTATAGTGGCGAGCGCTTAATAGAAACCACCAGAACCATGTTTATGGGGCCACGTAGTTTTAATTAAACCAGCATGATGCTGGAAACAATAATTGGTTAAATTCAGGAGTAGGCTTAGAAAACTGTAATTTCCCAATTCTGGGATCAAAATAGATAAAAATGAAAATAAACTGGGGAACAGGAATTGTAATTGGGATGGCACTTTTTATCAGTTTCATTCTTTATTTAGTAATAAATATGTTGACCGATAAAAAATTTAACCACGATTTGGTAACTGAAGAATATTACCAAAAGGAATTATATTATCAGGAGGAGATTGATGCGGAAACCAATGCTTTCGCCCTGGAAGAGAATATTAGTGATCGCCGGGTAGAAAACGGATGGATTATTGAATTTCCAGAATACCTTGAGCTTTCTAAAATTTCAGGAAATCTTAATTTCTATCGCCCATCTGACGAGAACCTGGATTTTAATATTCCGCTGAAGCTAACATCATATCAAATTTTTATAAAAGATGAACAGTTGAAAAAGGGCCGATGGAATATCAATATTCACTGGGAATATGAAGAAACACCTTATTTATATAAGAACGAAATAGTTTATTAGATGTGGATTTCGGCATTAATATTTGGGCTTCTGGGAAGTTTTCACTGCGTGGGAATGTGCGGCCCTATTGCGTTTTTATTGCCGGTAGATCAAAAAAATAATCTTAGAAAACTTGGCCAGATCTCGCTTTACCATTTTGGCCGACTAAGCTCTTACGCCATTATTGGGCTTTTATTTGGTTTGCTAGGCAAAAGTTTCAAACTGTTTGGACTTCAGCAGCAGCTTTCAATTTTAGTCGGGATTTTAATGATTTTGATAATCATTATTCCGTATAAAAAATTTAGTAAATACAACGGGTCAAAATTTGTTTTCAAAATTGTTTCAAAAATAAAAAGCAGCCTGGGGAAACAGCTGAAACAAAAATCCCCCGATACTTTTTATACAATCGGTTTTTTAAACGGTTTTCTCCCCTGCGGACTCGTTTATATGGCGGTTTTTGGAGCTATAGCTTCTGGAACAGCTTTAGAGGGAAGTTTATATATGGCACTTTTCGGCCTGGGAACAGTTCCTCTAATGACTACCGCTATTTACCTGGGAAATTTTATAAACCTGAACCTTAGATCTAAAATTAGAAAAGCGGTTCCAGTTTTTGTAGTGCTAATGGGATTGCTGTTTATACTAAGAGGCATGGGACTCGGAATTCCATACCTCTCCCCTATGGAAATAACTAAGGAAATTACAGCAGTACAAAGCTGCCACTAACTTTTAAATAACTTGCTATGAAATTATTTGACACTATTGCATTGGTAAATTGGGGAATGGGAACTTTCCTTATCGCTATTTTTGCTGTGGTTTGCGTCGGCCTGGTCCTTATTGTTTTAAATATGATAAATAGCGGAAATGATAAAGATTAAAAGCTGAATTTAAAAGGTAGAATGAAAAATTCGAAAATAAAAAAGTCTATTAGGAAGATTCTTAACGGACTTTTTTCATTTATGATTCAACTTAAACCGTCATAGAAAATAATTGTGTATTTGGTTTCTGTGCTTGCATTCTTAGATCAAAGGCCATACAAATGTTACGCACAAAAGACCTTCCTTTTTCGGGTATTGTTAATCCTGTTTCAGAAAAGATAACGAGTCCGTCGGCTTCCATTTCACGCAATTTAATAAGCACTTCGGGTAGTTCTTCAAAGTAATTTTCTGGATCTTCCCAGCTGGTTTCCAA
The DNA here is from genome assembly GCF_020164485.1 of Salegentibacter tibetensis. Taxonomy (GTDB): domain Bacteria; phylum Bacteroidota; class Bacteroidia; order Flavobacteriales; family Flavobacteriaceae; genus Salegentibacter; species Salegentibacter tibetensis. The sequence goes on along the minus strand of NZ_JAIQZA010000008.1, from coordinate 95,137 downwards.
ACGACACATTAAATTGAGAATATGTTTTCTAATAATAAGATCCTCTTCATTTAGAATATGCCCACGAAAAACGGGAATAATTCCTTGGGAAATAAGATGTTGATAAGACTCTACCGATTTTTCATTTTGAGCAAAACCATACCAACTATCGCTAATTGCCGAAACCCCCAAACCAATCATAGAAGCTCCCGAAGAGGTGGTGTATCCCATAAAATTCCTATGTAATTTCTTTTCTTCAACAGCTTTATATAAAGAATCCGTTTTTAAGGCAAAATGATCCATGCCAATTTCTACATAACCGGCAGCTTCCAGCATTTGCTTTCCAACTTCATACATTTCACGCTTTTCATCAGCTTCCGGAAGATCTGAATCCTTAAAACCACGCTGCCCGTTTCCTTTAATCCACGGCACGTGAGCATAGCTATAGAACGCTATGCGATCTGGCATTAATAATTTGGTCTTTTCAATAGTCTCAATAATATCGTTTTTGGTTTGAAATGGTAAACCAAAAATGATATCATGCCCTACAGATTTAAAACCGGCTTCCCTCGCCTGCTCTGTAGCATTCTTTACATTTTTAAACGGCTGTATGCGATGTATAGCTTTTTGCACTTTCTCGCTATAATCCTGAACGCCATAACTAACACGTTTAAAATTAAGTTCAGCCAGGATTTTTAAATGTTCTTTTGTAGTATTATTTGGATGTCCCTCAAAACTTAGTTCTGTTGCACAATCCCGATCTCCTTTTCGAAAAAGCATATTCAGTAAAAATTTAAGATTTTCCGGAGCAAAAAAAGTTGGTGTCCCCCCGCCAAGATGTATTTCCCGAATAAAGGGTTTTTCTTCAAGAACTTCAAGATACAGCTCCCATTCCCGCAATAAGCTCTCTATATAAGGAGTTTCGACCTCATGCTTTTTAGTAATTCGCTTATTGCATCCACAAAATGTGCAAAGACTCTCACAAAACGGTAAATGTATATAAAGACTAATTTCTTTGTTTTCCTTAAAACTACGCTTTAGACTACTCTTCCAGGCGGCTAAAGAAAAGCTTTCTTGTTCCCAATATGGTACGGTTGGATAACTGGTATATCGGGGTCCCGGTACATTATATTTGTTAATTAGATTTTCTGACATATAAGCTATAGTTTCCTACAAACTTATACCAGCTTACTTTTAATAGGTATGAGGAAGATCAGGTTCTTGATAATCTTTTAAAAAAATTTGTATTAAAGAGCGGTTAGAACTTTTGTAACAATTTTAAATATAATATTACCAGAAAATTTATATTTTTTTTTCTGAATTGCTTTTTCATATAGGGAAGAATACTTTAAAATTTTAAATATGGAAGATAATACAAATCAAATTCAATTATTAAAAAGCATTAGAAACTGGTTATGTTTTATTGGCATTGTAATTATAATAGGCATTTTGGCATCAATAGTACCTGCGGTCATAGCATTGATACATCTTTCATAGCAATTACCTCTTATTTTTCATTTTTCGGTATAAATACTTTCTATTTACATAAAATATGTTGTTAATTTTTCTTAAATTTAAATTAAATAAATAAAAAAGAAGTTGCTAAATTAAAATATTCATATTCTGATTATCCAGGGATTTAGAAATTTTCCAACTTCAGATTGTTTAATTGATAAATTTAATTCTATGTCGCGCAAGATCAATAAAGAAATTCGAATTGACTCGAATGGAAGTAAAGTTTTTAATGCACTGATCACCCCTGGTCTTCTTAAAGAATGGTGGGGAGCATCTCAAGCCATTGTGGTTCCCGATGAAAACGGTGTTTTTGCATTGAGTTGGGGAGAGAATATAGATAAACCAGATTATACCATAGACGCCCAAATTTCAGAATTTAAACCGCATATTAAACTCACTCTAAGCGATTATCATTATTTAGTCGAAAATGAATATTTGCCCTTCAAAGCAAAATTTAAAGTAAAGTTTAGAATAGAGTGTGAAACAAATTATTGCATCCTTAGATTAGAACACTCCGGTTTTCCAGGTGAGTCAAATGCAGATAGTTTCTATGCAGAATGTGAGAAGGGTTGGAACGAATCCTTAAAATCATTAAAAAATCTAATGGAAAATAACGAAGTACCGGTTTATAAATAAATTGTAATTTTATTGAATTAGCCAGAATTAGTTAAGGTTTTAATTAAAAATTTTAAGATTAGCCTCAAAGTAATTTAAATCTTACTTAGTAACTAAGTAGAAATCTTTTTCTACCTTCATAGTTCTAAATCAGGCATTAAATGGATAAGGTGCAAAAAACTTTACTTTACCCCCTGGTAGCACTAGTGGTGGGGGCATACTTTCTTTTTACAGGATTGGTGGACGCCAGAGGCTTTCTGGCTCCCCTTGTTACTGCAATAATTTTAGCATTATTACTTATTCCCTTAGGGAATTTAATGGAAAGAAAACTCAATCGCCTGTTTGCATCCTTGCTTAGTACCATTTTACTACTTTTATTTTCCCTGGGGATTTTTGCATTGCTTTCCTTTCAGGTTAAAAATTTTGTGGATGACTGGGGTAAAATCAAGGAAACCATGAAGCCGAAAATAGAACAATTACAAAATTATGCCTACGAACATACCGCGCTAAGCAGTGAGGACCTTGAAAAATATAAGGAAGAAAATGATGTACAGAGTATTTTAACCTCCAGCGGAAATTCGGGAGAAAAAGCCTTCAATTTTATTAATTCCGTTACCAGTTTTATAAGCAACTATTTACTCACTTTTATCTATATATTCTTTCTGCTAAACTACAGAAAGCGCTTTAAAATTTTTATCCTCAAACTTTTTTCAAAAGAGCGAAAACAGGAAGTAAAGCGGACGATTAATCAAACAGCACAGGTTGCTCAGTTCTATTTACGAGGGAAATTAATTTTAATTATTATACTCTCTATTCTATACAGTATAGGTCTTGGAATTTCCGGCGTGAATAATTTTATATTAATCGCAGTAATTGCATCCTTTCTTACTTTAATTCCATTTGTAGGAAATATTATCGGGATGGGGCTTGCACTTATTTTTGGCTATCTCACCCAGGGCGAAACCAGTATTTTAATTGGCGTTATACTAACCTTTACCCTTGTACAATTTGTTGAAAGTTATGTTTTAGAACCTTTTATTGTGGGAGATAAGGTAGATATTCACCCATTTTTCGTGATTCTTGCCATTATTTTGGGGAATATGGTATGGGGTATTATGGGAATGATTTTAGCAATTCCTGTATTAGGAATTTTAAATGTAGTCTTTAATCACGCCCCGGCTCTAAAGCCTTTTGGGTATCTTTTAAGTACAGACGAAGATGGAGATGAAGACTAGAAACTAGAATAAATCAATCTTAATTAATTGATGCTATTGTTTGATTTTCAGTAGTGAATCTCAAGGTTTTAAATTGGAATAATGCAAAACCGCATAGAAAAACAATTTGAGGGTTTTATAAAAACACCACCACTCTGGAAAAACTCCTTTCAGCAACTGGTTCAGTTTAAACTACCCGAAATCAATACTCCTTTACAACAATCTGTAACCGAAGATTTACCTTCACTTTCTTCAAATTTTGTAATGGGAAAGCGTGTAGAACGCTTTTTTGAATGGATAATTCGGCAAAATCCAGACTATGATTTACTGTCTGAAAATATACAAATTAGCCGTAATAAAATAACCCAGGGGGAACTCGATTTTTTACTGAAAGACCTACTAACCCAAAAGGTGATTCATGTTGAAATGGTCTATAAATTCTATATATACGATCCTTCTTTTGATTCGGAAATGCAAGGCTGGATTGGTCCAAATCGAAGGGATACTTTACTACAAAAAACCAAAAAATTAAAGGAAAAGCAATTTCCGCTACTTTTTAAACCTGAAACGAAAGACCTTCTCACCTCTTTAAGCTTAAATTCTGAAGAAATGCTTCAGCAAACCTGTTTTAAAGCCAATTTATTTGTTCCGAAGCAACTTCAGGATAAACATTTTTCCTACATAAATAATAAATGTATAACTGGAACCTGGCTTCATTTTAAAGATTTTATTTCAGCTCAATATCGCAAATTTCAATTTTACGTGCCAACAAAGCAGGACTGGCCTATCCTCCCTAAACATGGTGAAACCTGGGTTGATCATTCAGAAATAATCACACAAATTGAAACTCAATTTCAAAATAAAAAAACGCCTTTAATTTGGATGAAAAAATCGAAAAATAATTATGAAAGGCTTTTTGTAGTTTGGTGGTAAAATGTTGTCATTTCGGCCTTAAATATTTCAGCCGTTCACCCAATAAAATCTAATCATTTCTTTTCTTGACATCTTCTTAAGATTAGCGTTAAAGGCCTGCTAAAGCTCATTGAATTAAGGCTAAATCATCTTATCTTGGAATAGGAATTAACCAAAATTTAAAATAATGAGCTTAATTAACGAGAAAAAATTCGAAAAATTAACGAGTATAAAAGATAAAACCTGTGTTTCCATTTTTATTCCTACAGAACGTGCGGGAAAAGACGTACTAGAGGAAAAGAATAAAACTCATTTAAAATCCCTTTGGCAACAGGTTGAAAATAAACTTCAGGAAAAGAAGGTTTCTGAAGAAAAAATTAAGGAAATAGGAAAGCCTATTGAAAATCTTATAAACGATAAGTCTTTCTGGCGTCACCAGAGTGACGGACTGGCAATTTTTGCTTCTGAAGGATTTTTTGAAAAATATACCTTACCGGTGAATTTTGAAGCCCATACTTATATTTCAAAAGAATTTTATATAAAGCCTTTGGTTCCCATTTTGTCTGGTGATGGTAGGTTTAATTTGTTAAGTCTTCAGGTTGAAGAAGTAAAATTATATGAGGCTACAAAGTATAGCGTCGCTGCTGTAGAAATTGATGATTTGGTACCCTCCCAGTTAGAAGACCGGGTAGGATATGATTATGAAGAAAAAACTTTACAGCAAAAAAGTGGTGCTAGCTCTATGGGACAGCAGAATATGCACGGCCACGCCGGTGCTGATCGCGAAAGAAAAAATGAAATTTTAAGATTTTTTAATGCAGTAGACAAAGGATTAAATGAATATTTACAGAAAGAGAAACTACCTTTAATAGTAGCCTGTCAGGACTATTTATTTCCTATCTACCAGGAAGCAAATACCTATCAAAATTTTTATGATAAATTAGTGCCAGGAAACCCTTCAGATACTGATATGTTTGGCTTGCACGAAAAAGCAGTGGAAATTTTTGAACCCGAGTTGGAAAAAACAAAAAGGGAGAAAATGAAAAAATTCGATGAATTGAATAATACCGATAATACCGGAACTTCAGTTACCGATATTTTACCGGCTGTGCAACAGGGAAAAGTAGATACTCTATTCCTCGAAAACCGAAGTGAGATATGGGGAACCTACAATGAAGATAATATGAATGTTACTATTCATGATAATCAGCATGACGGAAATTATTCGTTAATGAATTGGGCTGCAAAAGAAGTACTAAGGCAGGGAGGAAATGTTTTCCTAATCTCCCAGGCTCAAATGCCAGATACTAATTCTGAAATGAATGCATTATATCGTTTTTAGTTAAGGTATTAATAAGAAGAAATAGGAAAAGGCAGCCCTGAGCTGTCTTTTTTATGCAAAAAAAGTATATTTGTTAGATAATTAAAAAATTTATGGATACAAACCTTGCGGTATTAATTGATGGCGATAATATCCCATCGGCCTATATAAAAGAAATGATGGAAGAAATTGCTAAATACGGCAATCCGACTATTAAGAGGATATACGGCGACTGGACAAAACCCCATTTGGTAAAATGGAAAAATGTGTTGTTGGAAAATGCCATTAATCCCATTCAGCAATATGGCTACACACAAGGAAAAAATGCAACCGATTCTGCAATGATTATCGATGCGATGGATATTTTATATTCAGATAAAGTAGATGGTTTTTGCCTGGTTTCAAGTGATAGTGATTTCACGAGATTAGCCACCAGATTAAGGGAAGCCGGAAAGAATGTAATTGGTATTGGCGAAAAGAAAACTCCTGAACCTTTTATTGTAGCCTGCGACCGATTTATTTATATTGAAATTTTAAAGAATACAGATAAAGATAGCGAGCAAGGAACCGAAAAAGGCGGAAAGAACAACAAAAAGAAAAATTTAGATAAAATCACTCCAAAAGTGATACGGCTTATTTCTCAAACCATTTCAGATGTTGCCGATGAAGATGGCTGGGCATTCCTTGGTGATGTTGGAAGTTTACTTCAGAAAAAACAGCCCAATTTTGATTCCCGTAACTATGGATTTCAAAAACTCACCCCAATGATTCATTCTATAGATAAATTTGAAATTGAATCTCGCACCAACCAAAACAGTAAATTCAAATTAATTTACGTTAGAAATAAAGATTAAATTTTAGTTGTAATACTCTTTTAGCGGAGGTATTCCTATAAAAAACAAGAATGGAGAAATTTCTGGTGCCAATGATTCGGGCAGGCCTCTGGGATTTAAACCCTCAGTGAGGGTTTAAATAAATAGGCTCTAGTTTTTTAAACTGTGAATAGAGAGATTAAAAAGAAAATAAGATACTGGTATTTGAGATAAGAGTTAAAATACTTTGACAAAACCGGTGCGACAAAAAGATGGTACGGAAGCAGTAATAAATTAGAACCTAAAAATTAACTTCAATATATAAAACAAGTATTTCATGAAAAAGTCATTTACTTTCACTTTGATAGTCTCATTTCTCTTTTTATTTACGTTTTCTTCAAAGGCTCAAGAACTTAATCTTAGACCGACTATCGATCATATTGCAATTTATGTGGTTGATCTTGATAAAAGCACTAACTTTTATGAGAACATTTTAGGGCTGAAAAAAATATCAGAGCCATTTAATGATGGTAAGCATACTTGGTTTGCTCTCGGATCAAATGTTCAACTACATTTAATAGAGGGAGCATCTGCTCTTAAAGAACCAGATAAAAATAGCCATCTCTCCTTCTCTGTTTCTTCTGTTTCTAGTTTTATTACGGTCTTGAAAAAAAATAAAATAGGCTATGAAAATTGGCTAGGAGAAAAACAAGCCATTACAAACCGTGTGGACGGCGTTAAGCAAATTTATATTACCGATCCCGATGGATACTGGTTAGAAATTAACGATGCACAGCAATAAGGAAAAAAGGCTTTTTAATGTCTTTTTTCCAGAACTTCGCTAATATCTTTTAAAGAATATCCTTTGGCTTTCAGTAAAATCAGATAATGAAAAAGTAAATCGGCGCTTTCATTTAAGAAAAGTTCTTCATTGTCATCCTTAGCTTCAATTACCGTTTCTACGGCCTCCTCGCCTACTTTTTGGGCGATTTTATTCATTCCTGCATCAAAAAGCGAAACCACATAAGAGTTTTTATCTTCCCGCAGTTCAGGCTCCACCTCGCTCATTCTTTTTCGCTTAGCAATAATACCTTCCAGTTTTGAAAGAAAACCGAAAGTAGGTTCGTTTTCTTCAGCCCAGCAGGTATCAGTACCTTTATGGCAGGTTGGTCCCTCGGGATTCACCGAAATCAATAAAGTATCATTATCACAATCATTTTTAATGTTAACCAAATGAAGAAAACTACCGCTTTCTTCACCTTTGGTCCATAAGCGTTTTTTGGTTCTGCTAAAGAAAGTTACTTTTTTGGTTTCATTGGTTTTCAAAAAAGCCTCCTCGTTCATATACCCTAGCATCAACACATTTTTTGTTGAAGCATCCTGAATTATTGCGGGTACTAAACCGTCTTCATTTTTATTAAAATCTATGTTCATATTTAGTTTTTTATACGTCATCCTGAATTTATTTCAGGATCTAATATTTTTATAGGCTTTGGAAACCGTCATCCTGAACTTGGTTTAGGATCTAATAATTATTATTTCAAATGAGATAGAAGCTGAAACAAGTTCAGCTTGACGAATATATTTCCCTGAAGAGTTTCATTTTTCAATCTCTTCTCTTTTATCTTTGTTCTTATTTCTTTCTAAAGTCTAACTTCCACCCCATTTCTGCGAAGTTCTTCTTTTAAATCTTTAATTTCAATTTCCTTAAAATGAAATACACTGGCTGCAAGGGCGGCATCTGCTTTTCCTTCAATAAAGGTATCGCAAAAATGCTGCATATTACCGGCACCTCCTGAAGCGATTATAGGAATGTTTAATTCTGAAGATAATACCGCCAAGGCTTCGTTCGCAAAACCGGCCTTGGTGCCATCGTTATTCATGGAAGTAAACAGGATTTCCCCCGCACCACGTTCTTCCACTTCTTTTGCCCATTGGAATAAGTTCAGATCGGTTGGAATTTTCCCGCCAACCAAATGTACCATCCATTCGCCGTTTATCTGCTTGGCATCGATTGCTACGGTAATACACTGGCTACCAAATTTAGCAGCGAGCTCATTAATCAAATCAGGGTTTTTTACTGCTGAAGAATTTATCGAAACCTTATCGGCTCCACTTTTTAGTAAAATATCAACATCTTCAACCGATGAAATTCCGCCACCAACAGTAAACGGAATATTTACTTTTTCAGCCACTCTCCTTACCAAATTTGCCAGAGTTTTTCGCTTTTCTTCCGTTGCTGAAATATCAAGGAAAACCAGTTCATCTGCACCAGATTTCGCATAAATCTCCGCCAATTCCACAGGATCACCGGCATCGCGTAAATCTATAAAATTCACGCCCTTTACGGTTCTTCCGTCTTTGATATCCAGGCAGGGTATAATTCGTTTTGTTAGCATTTTTTTTAAATTTAGAAGCAAAAAGTTAGAATTACGAATGCTAACTTCTTTCAATTATAAATTTTTCCAATTCTTTCAGATCAATACGGCCTTCATAAATCGCTTTGCCGATTATAGTTCCTTCGCAGCCCAGTTCAGCCAGTTTTGGCAACTCACTAAATTCTGAAATTCCTCCGGAAGCGATTAGGTTAATCGGTTGCTGGTCCTTCTCGACTCCGTTCGAATTAACATTAGTTTCTTCCAGGATCCTCCGGTAAAGTTCAAAGGAAGGGCCTTCTAGCATTCCGTCTTTCGAAATATCGGTGCAAATTACATATTTTACACCTTCTTGCTGATATTCCTGGATAAAAGGGATTAGCTCTTTGGTGGATTCTTCCTGCCAGCCGCTAACCGCTATTTTCTCATTATTCGCATCAGCACCCAGAATTATTTTTTCTGAACCAAATTTTTGAATCCAGGACTTAAAGGTTTCAGGGTCTTTTACCGCGATACTCCCCCCCGTAATTTGATGAGCGCCACATTCAAAAGCGATTTGCAAATCCTTATCCGTTTTAAGTCCGCCGCCAAAATCAATTTTTAAATTGGTTTTTGAAGCAATTTCTTCCAGTATCTTGTGATTTACAATATGCTTTGATTTTGCACCATCCAAATCTACTAAATGTAAATACTGAATACCGTGCGCCTCAAAATTCTTAGCCACCTCCAGCGGATGCTCATTGTAAATTTTTTTGGTATTATAATCGCCTTTGGAAAGACGAACGCATTTACCTTCAATAATATCTATAGCGGGGATAATTCTCATTTTTAATTATCTAATTAGAATTTATTATTTAACCACAAATTCACTAATATTTATTCTTGCTTCTCTACGTCATTACGAGCGACAAAGGAGCGTGGTAATCTCTTGACCGAAATTTTCAGCTTTAAAAGATTGCTTCAGTCGTACCTCCATCGCAATGACGCATTCAATTTCAATCTTTCCTTTGTACCTAAGTGAATTTTAAAAAATTCTCAAGGATTTTTTCCCCCGCATCACTGCTCTTTTCGGGATGAAACTGAACACCATAAAAATTATCTTTCTGAATAGCCGAAGTATATTCCACCCCATATTCTGTCGATGCAATGGTTTCTTCGCATTCTTTTACATAAAAACTATGCACCAAATAGACAAATTCCCTCTCTGAAATTCCCGTAAATAATTCCGATTTTAAATCATAAATCCGGTTCCAGCCAATTTGCGGTACTTTTAATTTATTATCAAATTTCACAACACTCGCGTGAAAAATCCCGAGTCCGTCAGTATTACCTTCTTCGCAATAGGTACACATTAATTGCATTCCAAGGCAAATTCCCAAAACCGGCTGCTTTAAAGTGGGAATCACTTTATCCAATCCGGTTGATTTCAGCATTTTCATCGCACTACTCGCCTCTCCCACTCCGGGGAAAATCACTTGATCTGCCGCTTTGATCTCTTCAGCATCGCTGCTTAAAATCGCCTCGTAACCAAGACGTTTAATCGCGAACTTTATGCTTTGGATATTTCCGGCACCGTAATCAATTATTACTATCTTCAATTTTTATGGGTATTGTAAGTCAGAAAATTCTTCTAACTTTTGATTTATAACATTCCCTTCGTTGAAGGAAGAATCATTTTTTCTGCATCGCGTTTTACTGCCATTTTAATGGCTTTGGCAAAAGCTTTAAAAATTGCCTCGATCTTATGATGCTCGTTCTGGCCTTCGGCTTTTACGTTTAGGTTTGCTTTAGCGCCATCGGTAAAGGACTTAAAGAAATGATAGAACATCTCTGTAGGCATTTTACCGACCATTTCCCGTTTAAATTCAGTTTCCCAAACAATCCAGTTCCTTCCGCCAAAATCTATTGCTACCTGCGACAGGCAATCGTCCATAGGCAAACAAAACCCGTAGCGTTCTATTCCCAATTTATTCCCTAAGGCTTTACTGAACACTTCTCCCAGGGCAATTGCTGTATCCTCTATGGTATGATGTTCATCTACTTCTAAATCGCCCCTAACATTCACTGTGAGGTCCATCTGGCCATGACGCGCAATTTGATCCAGCATATGATCAAAAAATGCAATCCCAGTACTAATTTCTGATTTCCCGGTGCCGTCCAGGTTTAACCGGATGAAAATATCCGTTTCATTGGTTTTCCTGGAGATCTCCGCAGTCCTGTCATTTAACTTCAGGAATTCATAAATCTTCTTCCAGCTATCCGTTTTTAAGGCGATGGTTTTTTTAATCTTATTCCGATCGTTCTGGACTTCATCGGTCGCCAGATCTTCGTGGGTATCGATGAAAATTCCATTTCCGCCAAAATTATATGCAAATTCAATATCTGTAAGTCGGTCCCCGATCATAAAAGAACTTTTAAGATCGTATTCCTTTTCCTTGTTTAGGTACTTTTCTTCTAACAGTCCGGTATTAGGCTTTCGATTTGGAGAATTATCTTTAGCGAAAGTACGGTCTATTAAGATTTCGCTAAATTCCACGCCTTCATTTTTAAAGGTTTGCAGGATAAAATTTTGAATAGGCCAAAACTTCTCTTCCGGATAAGCTTCAGTTCCCAATCCATCCTGATTAGTAACCATTACCAGTTCGAAATCCAATTCTGCTGCTATTTTCTTCAAATAATACAAAGCCTCCGGATAAAACTCCAGTTTTTCAATACTGTCTACCTGATAATCTTCAGGCTCGTGAATTAAGGTCCCATCACGATCTATAAATAATACTTTTTTCATAACTGTTCCTTAATCATTTCCGCGAAGGCGGAAATCTAATATTCTTTAATTTTTTAAGCCAATTTCTTAGAGCGATTATAACCATCCCTCCCATCAGGAGGGCCTGCTTAAAACCCTTATTTGCGTCAAGCTGAACTTGTTTCAGCTTCTAACATGTTTTTTATAGTTAACCACTTAGATCCTGAAATAAATTCAGGATGACGGCTTAAAAACTTTCAGCTTTTATTCTATATTTTTTAAAGCCTTTAGTAATTTCTCATTCTCCTCTTCCGTTCCCACAGTAAACCTTAGTGTATTTTCACAAAGCGGTTGCGTGGTTCGGTTTCTAATTACGATCCCTTTTTGAATTAATTGTTCGTACCGTTTATTGGCATTATCAACTTTTACCAGGATAAAATTAGCATCTGACGGATATGTTTCTTCAATAAAATTCACTTGAACTAAAGCTTTACTTAAAAGCTCTCTTTCCCTTAGCAAATCAGATACTTCCGAATTTACTTTTTCTATATTAAGCACACGATCTAAAGCTCTTAATTGCGTTAGTTCGTTAACATTATATGGGGGTTTAATTTTGTTTAAAATACCGATTATTTCTACGGAACCATAACAAATTCCCAGGCGTATTCCTGCCATTCCGTAGGCTTTGGAAAGGGTTTGCGTTACTACCAGATTTGGGTATTCCTCCAATTTGTTTAACCAACTTTCCTTGGCTGAAAAATCAATATAGGCTTCATCAATAACTACCAGACCATTGAAATTTTTAAGAATTTTCAGGATTTTTTCTTCAGAGAAAGAATTCCCGGTTGGGTTATTCGGGGAACAAAGAAAGACCATTTTTGTATTTTGATCTACCGAATTCAGGATTTCATCAACATTAGGTTCGAAATCTGAATTCAATAAAATTTCTTTGTTTTCAATATTATTAATGTTGGCCAGCACTTTGTACATACCGTAAGTTGGCGGCAAAGTGATAATATTGTCCTTCCCAGGTTCGCAAAAGGCTCTGAACAATAAATCCAGAACTTCGTCGCTGCCGTTACCGAGTAAAATATTTTCGGTAGGAACACTTTTTAACTTTGCTAATTCAGTTTTAAGACTACGCTGCTGAGGATCTGGATACCGATTAACATCGGTTTGGAAAGGGTTCTCGTTCGCATCAAGAAAAACCATTTCAGAACCGGTTGCCTGGTATTCGTCCCGGGCGGAAGAATAAGGTTTTAAGCCGGCAACGTTGGGTCTAACTAAATTATTTATATTGAAATCTTTCATTCTTTTCGAATGGTCTTATATCGTCATTCTGAATTTATTTCAGAATCTAAGAGTTTAATTAAGTTAGACCCTGAAACAAGTTCAGGGTGACGAAAATTTTATTAATTATTTTATTTCCTTTAACCTTAAACTAACCGCATTCTTATGGGCCTGTAAACCTTCGGCTTCTGCCATTAATTCTATGGCCGGGCCTATTTCACGAATTCCATTTTCTGATATTTTCTGAAAAGTCATACTCTTCATAAAACTATCCAGGTTTACCCCGCTGTATTGTTTTGCATAGCCGTTTGTAGGCAAAGTATGATTGGTTCCCGAAGCATAATCTCCGGCGCTTTCAGGAGTGTAGTTTCCAATAAACACTGAACCTGCATTTTGAATTCCTTCCGTATAAAAAGTTTCGTCTTCAGCACAAATAATAAAGTGCTCAGGGCCGTATTCATTGATTAATTCCAGCGCATCTTCTTTCTTTTCCACATAAATTAACCTGGAATGAGCGATAGCCTTTTCAGCAATACCTTTTCGAGGTAAATCTTTCAATTGATTCTCCACTTCTAATTCCACGCTTTCTATAAGCTCTTTGGAGTTCGATACCAGAATTACCTGGCTATCAGCGCCGTGTTCGGCCTGGCTTAATAAATCGGAAGCCACAAATGCGGCGTTTGCTGTATTATCTGCAAAAACCAATAATTCTGAGGGTCCTGCCGGCATATCTATAGCCACATTATGACGAGTAGCCAATTGTTTGGCAACGGTTACAAACTGGTTTCCGGGGCCAAAAATCTTATAAACTTTAGGCACTTTTTCGGTTCCAAAGGTCATTGCAGCTATAGCCTGGATTCCACCAATTTTAAAGATCTTGGTAACTCCGCATAACGCAGCCGTATAGAGAATAGCTGGATGTACATTCCCCTCTTTATCGGGCGGTGTACAAAGGACAATTTCTTTGCAGCCGGCAATATTTGCAGGAGAAGCCAACATTAAAATAGTAGAGAATAAAGGGGCGCTTCCACCCGGAATATACAAACCGACTTTTTGAATCGGTCTTTTTTCCTGCCAGCATTTTACACCATTTGTGGTTTCCACTTCAATTTTTTCAGTTTTTTGGGCAGCGTGAAACTTTTCAATATTGGCTTTGGCAAGTTGGATAGCCCGCTTTAATTCATCGGAAATTTGTGCTTCAGCCGAATTCACTTCTTCTTTAGAAACCCTGGTTTCCTTTAAATTAATACCATCAAAAAGTTCAGTATACTTTGAAACTGCGGCGTTTCCTTTGGCTTTTACTTCCGCAAAAACCTGGTTTACCGTTTCTTCAATATCTTCTACAGTTTGCGTTGGCCTCTTTAGTATCTCTGGCCATTCTTTCTGGGATGGATTATAGAATTTATTCATCTTAAAGTACCATTTTTTCAATTGGAGCAACTAAAATACCTTCGGCTCCATTTTCTTTCAATTCATCTATCACTTCCCAAAAACGCTCTTCATTAATTACGGTATGGATTGAACTCCAACCTTCTTCAGCCAGCGGTAAAACCGTTGGGCTGCGCATTCCGGGTAACAATTTAATGATGTTATTCAGGTTTTCATTTGGTGCGTTTAGAAGAATATACTTTGAAGTGCGAGCATTTAAAACTGATTTAAGCCTAAACTGCAATTTCTCCAAAATGGTTTTTCTCTCTTCAGAAATTTTAGGAGAAATAGCTAGTACTGCTTCACTTTTCAGCATTACTTCTACTTCTTTTAATCCATTTTTAAAGAGCGTGCTTCCGCTGGAAACTATGTCGCAAATACCATCGGCAAGCCCAATATTAGGCGCAATTTCAACAGAACCATTAATAATATGTAATTCAGCAGTAATACCTTTTTTTTCAAGAAAATCATTTACTGTATTTGGATAGGAAGTCGCGATCTTTTTTCCGTTCAGGTCGTTAATACCGTTATATTTCATCGATTTTGGAACGGCAAGAGAAACACGGCATTTTGAAAATCCGAGTTTTTCACCCTGAATAATATCCTTTCCTTTTTCAATTAAAACGTTCTCTCCTAAAATAGCAACATCTACCACGCCGTCTCTTAAATACTGAGGAATATCTCCATTTCGCAAATACATTACTTCCAATGGAAAGTTACGGGAAGAAGCTTTAAGCTGTTCTTTTCCATTATCTATAGAAATTCCTGCGTCTTTTAATATTTTAAGCGAATCTTCGTTTAACCGACCCGATTTTTGAATAGCAATTCTTAATTTTTCCTGACTCATTTTTAATTTTTTCTTTATAAACCTCACAGGTCCCGATAGCTGTGCGGGATTAATACTATGAGGTTTTGATTTTTATTATAAAATAAAAAACCCGTTTGAATAGCTCAAACGGGTTTTAAATATGCTGAAATCACAACACACCAAATTTACCTCGCCTGAGCGTAGTAATAAATATGATGGTGATGTAATTGAAAGTTCTTCATTGTGATTACAAATCTAAATATAAATTTTAAACTGCAAAACAGCTTTCTGTTTTTTTATGAATTCTTTTACTGAAAATCCAGTACTTCTATGATTTTTCAGCTCAAAAAAGCTATCTTTAATCTAATCATCAATCGCGCTAAAAAGCATTTGCCTGAATTTCCAGCCGGTTTCATCGCCCGTATTACCCTGGGTTTGTTTCAACAGGATACCAATTATTTGTTCTTCGGGGTCGACAAAATACTGTGTATTAAAATAACCACCCCAATCGAAAGTACCTGCACTACCCTGGCCTCCGGATATTTCTCCGGTTTCGCTAACAACGCCAAAAGCAAGTCCGTGGTATTTATTGGGGAAATTGAATTTTTCACCGGTATGGTTTCCAAGAATAATATTTACCGTATTTCGGCTTAATAAACGTTCTCCATTATACTCGCCCTGGTTCAAATACATTAGCAGGAATTTAGCATAATCTTCTGCAGTACCTGAAAGCCCGGCGCCACCTGAAAAGAAAGTACCGTTTTCAGCTAACGGATAATTAGTATTATAAAATGTATTTGGGTAATTTTCCCATTGTCCATCTTTTTTATGCTGTACCGCTACTAAGCGATCTTTATTTGTGGAAGGTTGATAAAATCTTGTATCATCCATTTGCAGGGGATCGAAGATTCTTTCTTCAAGAAATTCATCAAAATCCTGCCCTGAGATTATTTCAACAAAATAACCCAGAACATCCAAACCTAAACTATAGGTGAATTTTTCACCGGGTTCGTGGTGTAAAGGTAAAACAGCTAATTTCTTTACGTTTTCTTCAATAGTTACTTCTTCCGTAGTAAATAATTCGGTGATGCCGGCTTTGGCGTAAATCTTTTTGATGCGCTCATCGCTATCTATCATTCCATAACCAAGGCCCGAGGTATGTGTTAGCAGCTGCCTTATGGTAATTTCATTTTTTGCAGGAATGGCATCGTAGGTACTGTCTTTCTCCCTAAAAGTCACTAAAATTTGAGGATCTTTAAACTCGGGGATATACTTTGAAATAGGATCGTCTAAACGAAATTCCCCTTCTTCCCAAAGCATCATCACCGCTGTGGCGGCAATCGCCTTTGTTTGTGAAGCCAATCTAAATATAGCATCTTTTTTAAGCTCTTCACCAGAAGCCTTCGCTTCTCCATAAGCTTCGTAAAAAACAATTTTACCATCACGCGCTATTAAAGCTACGGCGCCAGGAATTTGGTTTTCTTCGATAGCAGATTTCAGCATTGTCTCAATCTTCAGAATCCTTTCCGAAGACATTCCAACTTCTTCAGGCACAGCCTTTTCAAGTGTTCCTGAATTGTTTACAGAACTGGTTTGTGCTGAAAAAGCAAGGCTTCCTATAAAAATAGAAAGCCTTAGTATGTTTAAAAAAACAGATCTCATTTTAGTTTAATTTGCTCCTCCTAAAATTAAGGGCAGTCCACCTTCACCTGAGCCTATAACCACTGTTTTGGCGTTGCTAGATTTTGAAAGCTCTAGTGTAGCCTGAATTCCTTTTTCCTTTAAGATATTAGGAGTTAGAGAAGCGTTCAGGATTTCGTTTGCACGGGCTTTACCTTCAGCATCAATACGCTGGCGTTCTGCTTCCTGAGTGGCTTTAGTTAACCTAAATTCATACTCCAAAGATTCCTGCTCCTGGCGTAATTTACGCTCAATGGCATCTTTAATATTGGGCGGAAGGGATACATCTCTTACCAAAACTTCGTTTACCTGAACGTATTGGTCTTTAAGCAAAATTTGGGTTTCTTCTAAAATTTCTTTTTGGATAGCCTCTCTTTTACTGGCATATAATTGCTCGGGGTTATATCTTCCTACAACCGATCTTGCAGCTGACCTAACTGCGGGTTGCAGTAAACGCCTAATATATTCTTCACCTTTTTCACGGTGTAAGCTCCCCAGGTTGGCATAAGAAGGTTGAAACCAGGTAGAAGCATCAATATCAATTTGAAGTCCGTTAGAACTTAAAACCTGCATTTTTTCTTCAAGAGATTGTTGTCTAACCTCATAAACAAAAACCCTGTTCCAGGGGGCTACAATATGAAAACCTTCATTTAAAGGTGGCTCATCTGTAACCACACCACCGCCAAAAGTTTTATAAAGCACACCAGCTTCACCAGAACCAATGGTAACAGTAGATTTTGCAACAAAAATTATTAAAAGTACGATTCCTATGATAATAGGAATTCCGAGTTTGGGTAATCTTTCCATCTATGTAATTGTATTTAAATTAATCCTTTGTATTTTCTGAAAAACCATTCTGCGGCGAGTATAAAAACAAGCATAAATAGAAGGTAAAACCAGTCTATCAAAGGTACGATTTTTTGACGGCTTTTTTGAACAGGTTTGTATTTATCCTCACTAAGAAGTGTATTAATCATATCCTGAACCTGATCCTGGTGGTAAACTTTAGTACCTGAACTTGCAGCTAAAGCTTCCATAGCATTTCTATTGGCCGAAATAAACTGTTGCTCAATATTGTAAGCAATTACTTCAAAGCTTCCTGATCGGGAAATTTGTGAACCGGCTTCAGTAATCTTAAAATCATAAGTTCCAGGTGTTAAATTTCCAAAATCGACTTCATAGCCGTTATTTCTTAAAATTAACCGGGATTCAAGGTTTTCTCCTGAACTTTCTACAGAAATCCCCAAATTGGCATTTGGATCAAATTGATAATTTTGATCAAAGAAATTTGCTATAATTTTTACCGGTTCATTTTCGTAATAAAATGACTTATAATCTATGGTCAATCGCTCCCGCTGCTTTGTTGAAGCGATATTTTGAACAAGCTTCCCTATAAAATTATCAAATTTTTCAAAGGATTTATCTTCCAAATAAGATGCAGAGCGCCATCTCCAGATATTTTCCCCGAAAATAAAAGCTTTTTTATTTTGACCCTTCCCCTCGATCGCAATTAAAGGTTGTGAGGTTTCTACGTTTTCTATTTTCTGGAAATAAATACTTTCAAAAGAATTGCTTTGTACTCTAATGCTTCCAAATTTATCTTCCAGCGGAGGAAATTCTGAAAAACCAACTTCTTCAAACTGAAACTGATTAAAGTTTAAATTTTTTACCGAGAAGATTTCCTGAGATTGATTAGCAAAATCTTTCTTTATGAAATCCTGAATTCTATTCAGGAAATTCCAATCGGTTTGAGTTCCTGAAACCACCAGATAACTTTGATCATTCTCTTCTAAATCTTCAAAAACAGAAGCAAAGCCTGAAGAAGGCTGATACAAAATCACCAATTGATACTCTTTTAAATTTGATAAATCATCCTGAAGATATTTTATATCAAGTTGTCGCTGTTTATTGGTTTCAATTGACTTTTTAAAAGTTCCAATATCCGGATGTGGAATGGCGCTTATCAGCAGAATTTTACTGCGCTCATCGATTACTTCTACCGCAAACTTTTTTGTGTTATTTGCCGTATTTTTTTCAATCTCTAACGGAATAATTTCAGCTTCATAAGATAAAACTCCAAGTCTTGAAGCCGGAAGTTCAGCCTGAATCACTGTAGAGTTATTTTCCGAATTTAGAGTGATTTCTTTAGAAAAAATTACATTTTCTCCCGACCTTATTATAAATTCTGAGCTTATTTCTTCTTCCCCTGAATATGAGATAAAAACTTCCACCGGAAAACGGTTATTTAGAAATGCATAGGTATTTACATTCAATCGGGATAGTTCCAAATCTAAATATTGCGTGGTATCCCCAACTACCAAAGGATAAATTTCCTGATTATTTCCCGTTTTGAAATATCGAAAATCCCTTCCTGTACTTTGGTTCCCGTCAGAAATAAGAACAATGGCGGCTGATTTCTTTCTGGATAAATCTTTTAACGATTCCAGCGCAGCGTAAATATTGGTTTGGGGAGCATTGAATTGTGCAGCAATTGAATTTAATAATTCATTTCCGAAGTTATATTGAACCAGTTCGAAACGCTCCTTAAGAGCTTCACTTGATTTCAAGTATTCCAGAATTTCCCTTACGGTATCTTCCTGCTCCAAATGCGCAATAGATTCAGAATCGTCTACTGCCAGGATTAAATTTGGTTTTTCGAGTTCGTAAGTTGTAGAAATGATTTTAGGGTTGATGAGTAATAAAAGAAGTATAAAAACAGAGAGAAAGCGTAAAGTAAAGAAAACATAAGTCTCCCTCCTCTTGTTCTTACTTTTATAGAGGTATTGAAAAAAAGCAAACCCCAGCGCAATAATTATGGCCAGGGCTATATAAAAAATTGTTGATATGTCCATAAAGCAGAAAAATACGAGGTTTGAGGTACGAGGTACGAACTAATTCATTATAGTTTACGTTTTGCACTTTTAATCGAGGCTACCATAATAGCTAAAAGTTCGTCTGCCTCTTTCTTTAATTCCTGGGCTTCTGATATGTTTTTATCTAAGATTAGAATAAATATCTCTAAAAAGTAGGCGCTTTCATCCACTTCCTCTTCAACGATTTTAAGTTTATTTATAAAATCTGCTGTAGACTTTGCTCTTTGAGAAGCTCTATAATTTGCTCCAACAGAACTGGAACATCTTATAAGTTGGTTTACATAAGCGTTGTATTCACGAGAATACGGAATTTTCTTGCAGAAACCCCAGCAATTCACCGCAAATAATTTTGTTCTCTTTTTTAAGTCCTGCAAAACCAATCTTTTTTTCTATACTTCCAACCTCGTACCTTTAACTTCGTACTTCCAACTTATGTATGCATTCCGCCGTCTACGTGAAGTACTTGTCCGGTAATGTAGGAACTAAGGTCGCTACCAAGGAAAACGCACGCATTTGCGATATCTTCGGGAGCTCCGCCTCGTTTTAACGGTATAGCCTGTCTCCAACCATCTACAACTTTTTCGTCCAGCTTTTCGGTCATTTCGGTTTCTATAAATCCTGGAGCGATCACGTTGGTTCTAATATTTCTGGAACCAAGCTCCTGAGCCATAGATTTAGAAAATCCAATAATCCCGGCTTTTGAAGCTGCATAATTCGCCTGTCCGGCGTTTCCTGTCACACCAACTACCGAACTCATATTGATAATGCTGCCCTTTCGCTGTTTCAGCATAGTACGCTGCACTGCTTTGGTCATATTAAAGATAGATTTTAGGTTTACTTCAATCACCTTATCAAAATCTTCCTCACTCATACGCATCAAAAGGTTGTCTTTGGTGATACCCGCATTGTTAATTACAATGTCTATATCTCCAAAATCGGCCGCTACGTCTTTTATTAATTGTTCTGCTTCTTTAAAACTGGCTGCGTTTGACTGGTAGGCTTTTGCTTTTACTCCCAGTTTGCTTAATTCATCGGCTAATGCATTTGCAGATTCGGCCGAAGAGTTATAGGTAAAAGCTACATTGGCACCGTGTTCAGCAAAAACCTGAGCTATTCCTTTTCCTATTCCACGGCTACCGCCGGTTATTATGGCATTCTTTCCTTCTAATAATTTCATTATTTATTTTTTGGTTAGTGATTATCAGATCGTAATTCTTGTATTTGAATACTAAGATCGTTTTATATTATTTTCGATGATAGACCAAACTATGCTTAAATCTACGCCAAAATATTCGTGGACAATCCTATTTCGAAATCCGCGAATACGATTCCCATTTATCTCTTCATTATTTTTCCTAAATTCCTCGGGGAGTCTATTGGCAGCTTCACCTATTATTTCGAAATTCCTAATTACAGCATCTACGGTTTTATCGTCATTTTGAAAAGCACTAAAATCTAAATTGACTGTGTATTTTTGAATTTTATCTATGGGTTCTAAAATATCCTCAAGTAGTAAATTAGCATCCCGTTTAGACATTAACCAATTCTTTTTCGATAGCCATAAAATAGCAGGTTTTTAAAGCATTTCTAGAGATTAGGTCTACTTTTAAACCAATAATCTGCTCAAGCTCCTCGGCCAGATCGATTATTTTTATTCCTATATTTTCTTTAAAATCTACTAAAATATCCAGGTCGCTGTTTTCTTGTTGTTCGCCACGAGCATAAGATCCAAATACCGAAAGTTTAGATATATGATATTTCTTTGAAAGAGCATTTTTATGCGCTCTTAATTTGACTTTTATTTCTTCCAGGTTTTGCATAGAGATTCTACTTAATCCATTCAAAATTACAATAATTTATTGAAATCGGATAAAGCTCTTAAAAACAAAAATCCCCTGAATCCAAAAGGATAAAGGGGATTTTTTATAGAGTTTCGATTACATTTCCACTTCAACAGGCACTTCTTTCTCATAATTAAATAAGAAATCTATATCCATTTCCTGAACTTCACCAAGTTTGGATAATGCATTCATATCTACTTCTTCTCTGTCACCAATCACCAATACATTATAGTTCTGGCCTTTGATGTTCTCATTAAAGAAAGTTTTTAGATCTGCCAGGCTCATATCCTGAATGGTTTCATACATTTCCTTACGCATATCCTTATCCAGGCCTCTTTTCTTCAAGGACTCATAGCTCCAGAAGATTGAGGTTTTAGTAATACGCTCGGCTGCAATCTTTTTAAGCGCGGCTTCTTTGGCCGACTGGAATTGTTCTTCGGCTTCCGGCATATTAGTCATTAACTCCATCATTGCTTCAACAGCCTGTGGCATTTTATTAGCCTGGGTACCGATATAAGCCATCACATAATTTGGTTTATTAACCTCTGATGCCGTCTGATAACTGGAATAAGCAGAATATGCCAGGGATTTAGATTCTCTAATTTCCTGAAAAACTATAGAAGAAAGTCCGCTCCCAAAATAAGTGTTGAACAAGGAAGTTGCTGCCATTTTTTCGGCATCAAAATCCTCTCCTTTGGCTAAAAACAACATCTCACTTTGCACCATATCATAATCTACAAAGTAAACATTGCCACCGGTTTCCTTTTCGGTATATGTCTTAGCTTCAGGGTAATCCTTTAGATCATTCTGAACTTTGTAATTTTCATCTAAAGCTGCAACAGCGTTTTCTACATCTTTTCCGTAGTAAAAAATACGCTGCTTATAATTGCGCATATCCTTTAGCTTCTGAACCAAGTCTGCTGGATTCTTCTCCTGAAGTTCTGAAGCGGTATAAATATTTCTTAAGCGCGAATCCTCGCCATATTTACCGTAATTCATCAAACCATTAAAAAGAATATTGCCTTTTTGGGTTTTACCATCCTGGCGTCCTTTAAGAATCTGGTCTACATATTTATCATAAGCCTCTTCGTTTACCGTTGCATTCTCCCAAAGATGATTTAAAAGTTTCATCCCTTCAGGTAGGTTTTCTTTTAATCCGCTTAAGCCAACATAAGTTCTATCGGTTCCAGAATTCACAAAGTAGTTAATCCCTAGTTTATAGAATTCCTGTTTAACCTCCTCCGGAGTATATTTGTCGGTTCCTAAATAGTCAAGATAACCGGCTGCCAGTGCTAACTCCTTATCATTATCCTGCCCCATATCAAAAATGAAGTAAAGATTGAATAGATCGTTGTTTTCATTTAAAATATAAGAAACCGGAAGTCCACTTTCAGTTTCAGATTTTTTAATTGCTTCTTTATAATCTACAAATTGTGGTTGCAGGTCCGGAGATTCGATTTTATTAAATTCAGCAACAAAATCAGATTCTTTATCTCTGTTTAACTGAATAGGGGTGATTTCAGGATTCTCTACTTTGGCAATATTAGGATCTTCTCCCTGGCGCTTGTATACAGCCACGTAGTTATCCTTGTAATGAGCATTGGCAAAATCTACCAGTTCTTGCTTTGAAATAGTAGCCAGTTCATCCAGAAATTCTAAATTTTCTTCCCAATTTTGAAAATTGATAAACGCATCTAAATGTGCATAAGCTACTGCCGAAGCATTTTCGTACTGACGAATTTGAGATAATTTAAGGTCGTTTATAACCGCCTCTATAAGCCAGTCTTCAAAATCTCCGCTTTTTATTTTTTCTACTTCTCCAATCAATAAATCTTTTACTTCTTCTAAAGATTGATCTGCCTTTGGCATTCCATAAAGCAGGTGAAATCCATAATCCTTATCAAAATTGGTGAAAGATGATGCTCGTTGAACTTTTTGCTGCTGATTCAGGTTTAAATCTATTAAACCAGCTTGTGAATTTGCAAGAATATAGTCTATTAAAACCACTTTTTTCTGATCTTCACTACCAACACCATTGGTTCTATAGGCCAAATAAACAGATTCTGAAGTAGGCCCGAACACCTCTTTTTCAATAGGTGCTGCAATTGGTTCAGCTTCAGGGAAAGAAGGGTGGTTTACTTCTTTTTCCTCATAACTTCCAAAAGCATCGTTTACTTTTTGAATGGTAGAATCAAAATCCAGGTCCCCAGATAAAATTACCGCCATATTATTAGGCACATAATAGGTATTAAAGTAATTATGGATCGCCTCCATAGATGGATTCTTTAAATGCTCTGATTCTCCAATAGTGGTTTGAGTACCATAGGGATGATTAGGAAAAAGGCCTTCTAAAACCGCCTGGTATTGCTTGCGCCCATCGCTATCCTGCCCACGGTTAAATTCTTCGTAAACAGCTTCAAGTTCTGTATGGAATAATCTCAAAACTAACTCGCTAAAACGTTCACTTTCCACCTCTAACCAGCGATCAAGCTCATTTGAAGGAATTTTGTTTACATATACAGTTTCTTCACTAGAGGTAAAAGCGTTTGTACCTTCAGAACCAAGAGAACTTACCATTTTATCATATTCATTAGCAATAGATAATTTGGAAGCTTCCTGGGAAACTGAATCTATTTTTCGATAGATCTTTTTCTTCTCCTCCGGGTTAGAGGTGCTTTTGTGTTCTTCATAAAGATTTGAGATCTCATCTAAAAGAACCTTCTCTTTTTTCCAATCCTGGGTTCCGATTTCGCCGGTACCTTTAAATACCATATGCTCTAAATAGTGAGCAAGACCGGTATTATCTGCAGGATCGTAAGTAGACCCAGCCCTAACCGCAATAAGGGTTTGAATTTTTGGTTCCTCCTCATTTTTACTAAGGTAAACCTTGAGTCCGTTGTCTAAGGTGTAAAGACGTAAACCTGTTGGGTCGTTAGCATAGGTTACATAATTAAAGCCTGCCTCATCTGTGTGATTTTCGGAAGTTTTTTCTTCCTTTTTATCGTTATTGCAAGCCGTGGCCAAAATAAATAAAAAGGCAAATAGTGGGTAATAAATTTTCTTCATATTAAATAAAAATTGGTTTAAAACAAAAAGTTCGCTAATGTTAGACATCAGCGAACTTAAAAAGTTACATTTTTATTTAATATTTTTGAAATTAGCCTTTCATAACCTCGGCTACTTTTTTGCCAATTTCTGCTGGAGAGTCAACTACGTGAATTCCATTTTCTTTAAGAATAGCTTTCTTGGCCTGAGCGGTATCTTCGCTTCCACCTACAATTGCTCCTGCGTGACCCATAGTACGGCCTGCTGGTGCAGTTTCTCCGGCGATAAAACCTACAACCGGCTTTTTATTTCCACTTTCTTTAATCCAGGTAGCAGCATCTGCTTCCAACTGACCACCGATTTCACCGATCATTACGATACATTCGGTTTCATCATCGTTCATAAGTAATTCTACAGCTTCTTTAGTTGTGGTCCCAATAATTGGATCTCCACCAATACCAATGGCAGTAGTAATACCAAGACCTTGCTTCACAACCTGGTCTGCAGCTTCGTAAGTTAAAGTACCGGATTTAGATACAATACCTACTTTTCCTTTTTTGAAAACAAAACCTGGCATAATACCAACTTTAGCTTCTCCAGGAGTAATTACACCCGGACAGTTAGGTCCTACCAAACGGCAGTTTTTGCCCTGAATATAATCGTATGCTTTTACCATATCGGCAACAGGAATACCTTCAGTAATTGTAATGATCACTTTAATACCGGCATCTGCAGCTTCCATAATTGCATCAGCAGCAAAAGCTGGCGGCACAAAGATTATAGAAACATCTGCTCCAGTTTTTTCAACAGCATCAGAAACTGTATTAAAAACCGGTTTGTCAAGGTGTTTTTGACCTCCTTTACCAGGAGTTACACCTCCAACAACGTTGGTTCCGTATTCTATCATTTGTTCAGCGTGAAAAGTACCTTCGCTACCGGTAAATCCCTGAACTATTATTTTTGAATTTTTATTGACTAAAACGCTCATAAATTTTTTGATTTTTGCGATTACAAAAGTAGGTTTTTAAATATAAAAGATAAAGCGTTTTGTGAAGTTTATTAAGCCGTTTTTACTCAAAACAGTCTTTAAAATTCAAATGTTTCGTTAAAGTTTAGATCGGTTATTGTTTCAGAAAAATAATTTAAGGACAAAAAATTACGAGTTCTGATCCTTATTATTTCTCCTTTTTTCAAGAATTTTCCGCCTTCTTTCTTCAAATTCCAGTCTTCTTTTTTCGAGCTTTTCTTCCCTTAACTCTATGTGCTTTTCCCTTTTCTTTAAATGCTCTTCCCTAATCTTCATTCTTTCTTCGTGTAAATTTTGATTTTCCCTTACTTCAATAACAACCGGTGCGTCGGGAGCTTCGGGAGTCTCGGGAACTTCTCGTACTTCGATCCTAACAGGTTCTTTAGGTGCTTCTGGTACATCAGGTACTTCAGGGGCTTCTACTTCACCGGGTTTAGGTGCTTTGGGTGGTTGGGGCACTTGACCTTCCGGTTTTGACGGTACAGGTGGCGTTGATGGAAACAATCCATCCTCGCTAGGGTTCAGGTTAAAATACCTCGATTTTTTGTATTCCTTATTTAGTTTTTCGGCAAAATCATCGGGAATGTTCGATAAATGAAGTCGAAAATTTTTACTTCTTATATCGTCTTCAGAATACTTCTGTGTAATATTATCAAGCTTTTCAGCAAAATTTTGAAGCCTCACCTCTTTTCCATTTAATTTGATGGATTCACCCACCACTTCGATAAAAAATAAATAATCCTGCTGAAACACTTCCGATTTTGATACATTTTCATGTGGAATTGTCTTTGCAACAATATCATTATTGAAAAAATAAATACATAAACATAAGACCGGAATTAAAAGTCCGATTTTACTAAAAAATAACTTTCCTGAAAATTGATTTGAAATCATAATAATTCGTTTTTTGATTAATGAATGTTTGAATGGGCTCGTTAAGGAGAGTTGATGTAGCTCCCTTGAGCTATTAATAATTAAATTTGAGTAAGAAACCGGGTCGGCTTGATTTTTTAATACAGCATCATCCGCAAGAAATTCGTGATTTAATCGCATTGATCGTTTTAAGAAATAGATTAAAGGATTAAACCAGAATAAAATTTGGAGGATTTCTAAAACAAAAAGGTCTATAGTATGCCCCTGCTTAACGTGAGCTTCTTCGTGCTGAATAACTTCTGTTGGAATTTCTCCTTTTAAGTAGCGCTCTTTCTCCAGGAATATATATTGAAAGTAGGAATAGGGGATTGTTCTAAAAGGCAGCAACACCCTGGTGCTATATTTATTTACTTCTTTCGGGTTGTTTTTTATTGTATAATTTAATTGAAGAATATTTTTTAAGAAGCGCACCAAAAAGCATAAAACTCCTATTATATATACAATCCATAAAATTTTAGAAAAATTGAAATTGGAATTAGCTTCTGAAGCTTCTACTGTATTATCTGGTTGATACAAATACTGCTGAAGACTATAACCTGGAGCCACCTCTGCCTCGTAAGTAATAGTAATAAATGGTAGAGTGAATGAAATAATCAAAATGGCAATCAAGAAAAAACGCTTAAAACTATGTGCCTTTTCATTTTCCAGGAACAGCCTATAAAAAGTATATAGTATTAATAGACAGCCGATAGATTTTAGGATATAAGTTTCCATTATTTCTTATCTTTTATCGTCTATTAATTTTCTAAGCTCCTTTAACTCATCTTCGCTCATATTAGACTGCTCTGTAAAAAAAGAGGCGAATTGGGAAGTTGAATTATTAAAGAAGTTTTTAATAAAACCATTCATTTGCTTAGAAAAATAATCTCTTCTCTTTACTAAAGCATAATATTTCCTGGACCTTCCAAATTGCTTAAAGCCAACAAACCCTTTATCCTGCATTCTTTTTAATAAAGTAGCAATGGTAGTGTTTGCTGGTTTTGGCTCTGAATAGGCATCTACAAGATCTTTCATGAAAGCTTTTTCCTGCTTCCACAAAATTTGCATTAACTGTTCTTTTGATTTTGATAAATTCATTTCTACATCTATAGAATTACAACTACAAATGTAGAATAAATATTCGTTCTACAAAAATAGAATCAAATATTTAACTTTTTAATTTTAGAATGAAATTAAAAATCCCTTAAGACCAGGGACTTTCGTCTATCTCCTCACCAAGTTGTGAGATTTGCACGCCCTTATAGAGCTTGTCGTCCTTTAATTCCCAAATAGCCATAAAATGCGCAAGTGGCATTTCTTCATCCGGATTTTCTATGGTCTTTACATGATAAGTAAACTGAATAGCGATTTGATGACCTTCTTCTACGGTCTTTTCAATTTCAGCTTTAAGAGATTCATAGTTTTTAGCCATATCATTTCTAATGGCAAGAATTTCATTAAAATCCAACTTTTTTAGTCCGGTGGTGCCATACCAGGTAAGAGCTACATTGGGATGTAAGTATTTGTCTAATATATCTTCTTCTCCATTAAATAAGGAAGTATAAAATTTCTCAACAATATCTTTACTTTTTCCGCCCATAGTATTTTATTTTAATTTTTCCAGCAATTTAGGTAATTGCCTTAAGAGTGCCAATTCTTTTAATTTAGCCCGGGATTCCATTGCTGGATTACCTGTGTAGATTTTATTGGCTTTAGTTGATTTAGTGATTCCGGCTTGTCCCATAAGGATTCCGCCTTTTTCTACGGTAATTCCGCTGCGCATTCCAACTTGCCCCCAAACTGTTACTTCATCTTCAATAATTACACAACCGGCAATTCCGACCTGGCTGGCGATGAGGCATTTTCTTCCAATTACTGTATCGTGACCAACCTGGATTAAGTTATCCAGCTTAGTCCCTTCTTTAATGGTGGTATCTCCGGTAACGCCTTTATCTATAGTGCAATTTGCTCCAATTTCTACATTGTCTTCTATTACAACACGTCCGCCAGATCTTAATTTATCAAAACCTTCCGGCCTGGTTTTAAAATAAAAAGCATCACTTCCTAAAACGGTTCCGGAATGAATTATTACATTATTTCCAATCACCGCGTTATCGTAAATGCTTACGTTAGAATGAATAAGACAATCGCTACCAATTCTCACATCATTCCCGATAAAAGCATTAGGCTGAATATGTGTCCCCTTCCCTATTTGAGCAGATTCTGAAATAGTTTTTTCGGCTTTGGCAAAGGGTTTAAAATATTGAGTAAGTTTATTAAAATCTGAAAAAGGATCTTCTGAAATAAGCAATGCTTTTCCTTCAGGGCAATCGACTTTTTTATTGATCAAAATTACGGTTGCAGCTGAATTCAAGGCCTTGTCATAATACTTAGGGTGATCAACAAAAACAATATCGCCGGGCGTTACCACATGAATTTCATTCATTCCCAACACCGGGAAATTGGCATCACCAATATATTCGGCATCAATAATAGTAGCAATTTGCTGTAGCGTATGTTCTTGTGGAAATTTCATAGATTTAAATTAGTAAGAAGTTACTGACCGATCTTATTTTCGTCAAGCTGAACTTGTTTCAGCTTCTAACAAGAATATTATTTTCATAGAGCTAGATCCTGAAATAAATTCAGGATGACGATCTTAAAACCTTTCAATCCTCTATTCTTGAAAAAATTATTCTTTAATTCTTTCTTTATAAGTACCTTTTTCAGTTTCAATCTTAATTTTGTCACCTTCGTTGATGAACAAGGGAACATTTACTTCTGCTCCGGTTTCTACGGTTGCCGGTTTAGTAGCATTTGTAGCCGTATTACCTTTAAGTCCGGGTTCGGTATGTGTAACTTCTAAAATAACACTTGCAGGCATTTCTACTGATAACGGCGCGTTATCTTCAGTATTGATAATTACGGTAACCACTTCACCTTCCTTTAAAAGTTTTGGCTGATCTAAAACACCTTCAACCAAACGAATTTGCGTGTAATCTTCAACATTCATAAAATGATAGAATTCGCCATCATTGTATAAATATTGAAACTTATGTGTTTCCACACGAACATCTTCAATCTTATGCCCAGCAGAAAAAGTATTTTCAATCACTTTTCCTGTAGTTACACTTTTAAGTTTGGTTCGAACAAAAGCAGGACCTTTTCCCGGTTTTACGTGTAAAAATTCTGTTATCTTAAAAATGTCGTGGTTGTAACGAATGCATAATCCGTTTCTAATATCACTTGTACTAGCCATTATTTCGTTTTAATTAGAGCTAAAGTATCCTTTCATGATACCTCGCTGTGAGTTTTTAATGAATTCTAAAATTTCGTCCCTTTCTGCGGTTGCCTGCATTTCAGCTTCAATAATAGCAACAGCCTGGGAATTGTTATAGTTTTTCTGATATAAAATTCTATAAATATCCTGTATTTCCCGAATTTTATCGGTAGTAAAACCTCTTCGGCGTAAACCAATAGAATTAATACCTACATAAGAAAGCGGTTCTCTTCCAGCCTTCACAAAAGGTGGAACGTCTTTTCTAACCAGGGATCCCCCGGTTACAAAGGCGTGTCTTCCAATACTACAGAACTGCTGAATAGCGGCCATCCCGGCAAGAACCACGTAGTCTCCCACATTGATATGCCCGGCAAGAGTACTATTATTGGAGAAGATACAATTATCTCCTACAATACAATCGTGCGCAATATGGCAATACGCCATAATCCAGCAATTTTTCCCGATTACGGTTTTCATTCGATCTGTAGTACCACGATTTATGGTTACACACTCTCTAATCGTCGTATTATCTCCAATAACCGTAATGGTATCTTCATCATCAAACTTTTTATCCTGCGGAATGGCAGAAATAACGGCTCCCGGAAAAATACTACAATTCTTTCCAATGCGGGCACCTTCCATTATAGTTACGTTAGATCCAATCCAGGTTCCTTCGCCAATTACTACATTATTATGTATAGTGGTAAAAGGTTCTATCACTACATTTTTAGCAATTTTGGCTCCCGGATGTACGTAAGCTAAAGGCTGGTTCATATTTTTTATTTTGATTTTACAATTTGCGCCATAAGTACAGCTTCGGTAGCCAGTTTTCCATTTACATAGGCATAACCCTGCATTTGGCAAATTCCACGCCGAATAGGCGCTAGTAATTCTAATTTAAATATTAATGTATCTCCAGGTACTACCTGTTGTTTAAATCTTACATTATCTATTTTCATAAAATAAGTAAGATAATTTTCTGGATCGGGAACTGATTTTAAAGCAAGAATACCCCCAGTTTGAGCCATGGCTTCCACCTGAAGTACACCGGGCATTACCGGTTTTCCGGGAAAATGGCCAACAAAGAAAGGCTCATTCATCGTGACATTTTTCATCCCTATTACACAAGTATCTGTGCAACTATAGATCTTGTCTACCAACAGAAAAGGTGAGCGATGCGGCAGGATATCCATAATATCAGTCACATCCATCAAAGGTTTTTGATCCAAATCTATTTTTGGAACATTATTCCTCTTTTCTGTCTTAATTATTTTTGATAGTTTTTTAGCAAACTGGGTATTTACATAATGTCCAGGTTTGTTAGCGATAACTTTTCCGCGAATTCGGGTTCCCACTAAGGCAAGGTCTCCTACTACATCCAAAAGTTTATGCCGTGCAGCTTCATTGGGGTAATGTAAAGTTAGATTATCCAGGATTCCGTTTTGTTTTACCGAAATATTATCACGCTTAAAAGCTGCCCGAAGTTTCTTTAAAGTCTCTTCGTTAATTTCTTTATCTACGTAAACAATGGCGTTATTTAAATCTCCTCCTTTTATTAAACCGTTATCTAATAAAGCTTCAAGTTCATGTAAAAAACTGAAAGTCCTTGCATTCGCGATTTCATCCCTAAATTGAGATAAACGTGAAATTGTGGCATTTTGTGTTCCTAAAACCTTAGTACCAAAATCTACCATTGTGGTCACCTGGTATTCATCCGCTGGCATTACAATTATTTCGCTTCCGCTTTCATCGTCGTGATAAGTTATCACTTCCTCCACAATAAATTCTTCTCGTTCGGCTTCCTGCGCAACCACTCCGGCTTTTTCAAGAGCCTCTACGAAGAATTTTGAAGAACCGTCCATAATTGGTGGTTCAGATGCGTTTAGTTCAATTAAAATATTATCTATATCCAGACCAACACAAGCGGCAAGCACGTGTTCTGAAGTTTGAATTTTCACCCCGTTTTTTTCAAGATTGGTTCCACGCTGGGTGTTCACCACATAACTTATGTCTGCTTCAATTTCGGGTTCTCCTTCTAAATCTTTTCTTTTAAAAACATAACCGGAATTTTCTGCCGCAGGTTTAAAAGTCATTTTAACTTTTTGACCGGTATGCAGCCCAACCCCTTCAAGAGAAATCTCCCGATCTATGGTATGTTGTTTTGCTTTTTTATAAGCCATTCTTAATCGTTTTTTCTAATTGGTTAAGTGTATCTATGGTTTTAGGTAAGTTTTTGAAATGAACATAAGATTTGGCGAAATCTCCATAACCAAATGCGGGAGAACCTTGCAATATTTCATCATCTTTCACATTTCGGCCTATTCCTGATTGAGCCTGAATTTTCACCCGATCTCCTATTTGTAAGTGCCCGGCAAATCCGGCCTGTCCACCAATCATGCAATTCTTACCAATCTTGGTAGAACCGGCAATGCCGGTTTGAGCGGCGATGGCTGTGTTAGATCCAATTTCAACATTATGGGCAATCTGGATCTGGTTGTCAAGTTTTACACCTTCCCTTATTATAGTAGAACCCAGAGTTGCGCGATCTATTGTGGTACCGGCCCCAATATCTACATTATCTTCTATAATTACATTTCCAATTTGTGGAACTTTAGAGTATTTGCCGGTTTCATCTGGACTAAATCCAAAACCATCGGCACCAATTATTGCCCCACTATGTAAAACGCAATTATTTCCGATAATTGTTTCTGAATAAATTTTTACCCCCGGGAAAATTATAACATCATTCGCTATATTCACATTATCACCAATATAGACATTAGGATAAATTTTCACGTTTTCGCCAATTTTCACGTTTTCGCCTATATATGCAAAAGCGCCTAAATAAAGGTTCTCTCCAAATTCTGCTGAATCTGAAACAAAACTGGGTTGTTCAATCCCCTGCTTGTTTAACTTTATTTGGTTGTAATATTCGAGCAATTTAGAGAATGCCTTATAAGCATCCTTTACCTTTATTAAAGTGGTAGTTATAGGTTCTTCAGCTTCAAAATCACCGTTTACAATAGTGATGGAAGCCTGGGTGGTATATATGTAAGAAGTATATTTGGGATTACTTAGAAAGGTAAGGGAACCTTCCCCGCCTTCTTCAATTTTAGCTAATTTAGATACTTCGACCTCGGGATTACCCTCAATTTTTCCGTCGAGAATCTCTGCTATTTGTGCTGCTGTAAATTTCATTCTGGCAAAAGTAAAAAAAAAGCGTTAATGTTTGGCCTTTGGATAGCACATATAATACTTAACCACGGTTTTTGAAAGCGCTTTTAAATTCAATTGATCTGATGCTTTAGCCACATCGCTAATCTTTCCGTTTTTATGTAAAATATTAATATTATTATTTTCACTTTTATAAGCAGTGTTGGTTACTTCACCGCTAAAAACAAAATAACCGGCTTCTTCTGCTGAAATATTTTCTTTCTCCTGAAGGGCCATTCTGCGTTTTTCGAGTTTTTCCAAAGATGGTTTTTTCTTCTTGATCTTAACTTTTAATAGCTCCCTGTTTATAATCATATTACACAAATTACTCAACACAAAATCATCGTGATCCTGCCACTCCTTCATTGCTGAAATAATATCATAATCGTCTAAGCGGGCAAAAACAGATAAGGTTTCCGAAGAAAAATTCTCCGGTCCTATTTTATTATAGAGAAAATAAGAAAGCGCTTTACTGGCACTTAATGTTTCACCTTTTTCAACAAGTTCTTTAGCGCGTTTTAAAACCCTTATTAAAAGTTGCTCGGCTACAAGGCTGGTTTTATGTAAGTAAACCTGCCAGTACATCAGCCTTCTGGCAACTAAAAATTTTTCTACTGAATAAATTCCCTTCTCTTCAATTACCAAATCGTCATTAACCACATTAAGCATTGTGATTAGACGTTCACTATTTATATTTCCTTCAGCAGCACCGGTATAAAAACTATCGCGTTTTAAATAGTCTAAGCGGTCCATATCCAGCTGACTAGAGATTAACTGATTTAAAAATCTTCGCTTATAAGTTCCCCGGAAAATCTGGAGAGCCAGCGTTAAACTTTGGTTAAAGTCACGGTTCATTTCTTCCATAAAAAGCAAAGAAATACTTTCGTGATCAACGCCTTCAACAATACTATGCTCCATCGCATGAGAAAAAGGTCCGTGGCCAACATCGTGCAATAAAATGGCAATTTGCAGCGCCTCTTCTTCGGTTGCAGAAATTATAACTCCTTTATGCCGAAGTATCTGCACTGCCTTCTGCATTAAATGTACACAACCTATGGCATGATGAAACCGGGTATGATGTGCGCCAGGGTAAACCATATAAGACATTCCCATTTGCGAAATTCGGCGCAGGCGTTGAAAGTAAGGATGCTCAATAATACTGAAGATTCGCTCACTTGGGATGGTAATAAATCCGTAAATTGGATCGTTTAATATTTTGAGTTTATTAGTAGAAGTCAAGCTTTGTAACGTATTAATTTAGAACAAAGATACATATATAGGCTTTGGAAGTTGAAAAAGCAATAATTAAGTTATAAAAAACCGGAATTTCCCAATAACTTAGGAAGAAAACATTAATTAATCAAGAACCTCGGGGCAAGTCCACAAGGTAGGAATTGGGAAAACTTTTTTTATAATTTCGAGGCAAGCCGCGGGGAACCTGCCCGAAATAAATTTCATTCAGGCGGGTTAAACCCTCAATAAGGGATTAAATAAAAAACGATTATTAAAGTCGAAACAAACATAGAGGAATCGAATCTCATTTAATGAGTAAAAATATAAGATATGAATAAGATAAAAATACTTTGGGTAGATGACGAAATAGATTTGCTGAAACCGCATATTTTGTTTCTGGAATCTAAAGATTACGAAGTGACTACCAGCCAAAGTGGAACTGAAGCATTAGAGCAGATAGAAGAAGAAAGTTTTGATATTGTTTTTCTTGATGAAAATATGCCGGGACTTACCGGTTTGGAGACCCTTGCTGAAATAAAAGAAAAAAGAGAAAACCTTCCTATTGTGATGATCACTAAAAGTGAGGAAGAATATATTATGGAAGAAGCTATTGGTTCTAAAATAGCCGACTACCTTATAAAACCTGTTAATCCAAACCAGATTCTCCTAAGTATTAAAAAGAATTTAGACCATTCCCGACTTATTTCTGAAAAAACAACTTCAAATTACCAGCAGGAATTTAGGAAGATTGCAATGGATCTTAGCCAGGTAAATACTTTTGAAGAATGGGCCGAACTTTACCAAAAATTAATTTATTGGGAACTTCAACTCGAAGGCCTGGAAGACAGCGGGATGTTCGAGATCCTCGAATCTCAAAAGAACGAAGCCAATACGCAGTTTTGTAAGTTTATAGATAAGAATTATCCGTCATGGTTTGAAAAAGGTGCGGATGCGCCTATTATGTCTCATACTATCTTTAAAGAAAAAATTGTTCCCGAAATAAACAAGGAACAACCTAGCCTACTTGTGGTAGTAGACAATTTAAGATACGACCAGTGGAAAGCTTTAGAACCGGTAATTTCTACCTATTATAAGAAGGAAAAAGAAGAACCTTATTACAGTATTTTACCTACTGCAACACAATATGCACGTAATGCTATGTTCTCCGGATTGATGCCTAGTGAGATGGAAAAGTTATTTCCACAATACTGGAAAAACGACACCGAGGAAGGTGGAAAAAACAATCATGAAGCTGAGTTTTTAAACGAACAATTAAAGAGACTGGGAAAAAACTTTAAGCACGAATATCATAAAATTACCAGCTTGAAAGCCGGCCGAAAACTGGCCGAAAACTTTAAAACACAAAAAGATAACGACCTTACCGTGGTAGTTTACAATTTTGTAGATATGCTCTCCCACTCCAAGACAGAGATGGAAGTGATTAAAGAACTGGCTTCTAACGATAAGTCTTATCGATCATTAACCTATAGCTGGTTTAAGAATTCACCCTTACTGGATATTATTCAGCAGGCCCGTCAACTTGGATTTAAATTGATCCTCACTACAGACCACGGAACTATCAATGCTAAAAATCCTTCTAAAGTTATTGGAGATAAAAACACCAGCTTAAATCTTAGGTATAAAACAGGGAAAAGTCTTACTTATGAAAAGAAAGATGTGCTGGAAGCTACAAATCCCAAAAGCATTCATCTTCCAAGTATTAATATGAGCAGCTCCTTTATTTTTGCAAAAGGAGATCTTTTCTTCGCTTACCCTAATAACTATAACCATTACGTAAGTTACTATCGAAATACCTACCAACACGGTGGTGTTTCCTTGGAAGAAATGGTTATTCCATTTGTGATCATGAAGCCAAAATAAAGTATTTATAAGTTGATTTATAGGTGCTTATAGGGAATATTAAATTATTCCCTATCTTTGTTGTGCCAAAAATCTATTACCTATATGCCCGTTACCTACAATTTAGCCCAAATTGATGAGGCTGTACAATATGTTATTGAACACGCTAAAAGTAATGTCCTATTATTTTACGGCGAGATGGGTGCTGGTAAAACTACCCTAATAAAAGCTTTGGTTAAAGCTTTAGGAAGTGAAGATAAAGTTTCCAGCCCAACATTTTCATTGGTTAATGAATATCACACTCCCCGGGAACCAATATATCATTTTGATTTTTACAGACTGGAAGACCCAAATGAAGCCCTGGATATAGGAATTGAAGAATATTTTAATTCTCCCGGATGGATTTTAATAGAATGGCCACAAAAAATACAGGATTTCCTGGAGGAAAATTTTCAGAAAATTGAAATTTCTACGGAAAACGAAAACACGAGGATGTTAAAGTTATGTTAATGAAATCTAAAAGCTTTGCTTTTTCGTATTAGAATGCCGTGTTAGTGATTTTGCAGGTTTTAGTAAACAGTATTAAAGATAGACCTAGAAATAAAGAATAATTTTATATTTTTAACCAATAAATTTTTAGCAGTGTAAAGTAATAACTGTTAAAAAAAAACTATTTTTTTGCTTAAAAAAAGGCGCAAAAGTACGATTAATGTATTAATTTATAGTGTTTTATAATTTTATAGGTTTGCTTCAGTAAACAAAACGAAACAACCATCTAAACTATATTATTATGAAACTTAAAGCAATACTTTTCTCAGCAGCAATTTTTGGAGCAAGTTTTTTTGTAACTTCAACTACAGATAACGATACAAATAATGAGCCAATCAAAGAGCAAGCTGTCGAAAAATCTACGATCAAAATTCCTACTCACGGGTAGTCTTATAGGAATATCGATAGCATTTTCACCATATTTATTTTATTTATATGAAATTTTCCCAAGCGGTCCCGTTTGGGAAACTTCTTTTTTTACTTACGAGAGTAGGTATTATGAAAATGTAATGACCGCTGCCTGGACATATCTTGGTAAATTAACACCTCTTTTTTTACTCTTTATCTGGTTCTTCACCTGCAAACATTGGTGGTATCACGTTATTTTGGTTCCGATAACGATGTATGTCTTTCAGATTCTTGCCACATTCTATGATGATGTGTATATCGAGTCAAATGTTTTAGATACGAACCAATTAATTTATTTAGCTCCCTTTTTCATTGTAATACTTTCTTTGGTTTATCTGATAAGAATAAAAATTTTCGACAGGATTTACGGTATAGACCTGAGTGAAATTGATGAAACCGATGTTTCTGTCTTTTCCCCTATATCTGAAAGCGATCGCCGGGAAGTAAGATCTTTCCAGGAGGAAGACGAATACTGGGAACCAGCCCAGGAAGAATACTACACCCGACTTTAATAAACATATCGCTATTTTTAAAAATAGTTGTATTTTACCTTTTCTAAAGTTTTAGCAATTAAATATGGGCAAACAGGTTTCGCCTTTTACCAAAGAGCAATTAATTCCGCAGGAAGAAACCCTGGAAATCTTCAAAAACAAGGGACAATTATTTATTGGTATTCCTAAAGAAACATCTTACCAGGAAAAACGAATTTGTTTAAGTCCCGATGCTGTTGCAGCGATTACCGCACACGGCCATCGGGTAATGATAGAATCTGGAGCCGGGAAATGGGCCCGGTTTAACGATAAGGATTATTCCAATGCCGGTGCCGAAATAACCAAAGACACAAAAAAGGTCTTCTCCTGTCCTACTATTCTAAAAATGGAACCGCCTTCTTTAGAAGAGCTGGATTTGATAAACCCACAAACAATTTTAATTTCGGCGCTTCAGCTTAAAACACAGTGCAAGGAATATTTTCAGAAATTAGCGTCAAAAAGAATAACAGCTCTCGGTTTTGAATTTATGAGAGACGATGATGGTAGTTATCCTATTGTAAGAGCCCTGAGTGAAATTGCCGGGACTGCTTCCGTTTTAATTGCTTCAGAAATTATGAGCAATAACGTAAACGGTAATGGTTTAATGTTTGGAAATATTAGTGGCGTTCCACCTGTAGAAGTGGTGATTCTTGGCGCAGGAACTGTTGGTGAATTTGCCGCAAGGGCTTCATTAGGCCTGGGTGCAAGTATTAAGGTTTTTGACAGTTCGCTTACCCGGCTTAGAAATATTCAAACAAATCTTAATCAGACATTTTATACATCTACTATTCAGCCTAAAAACCTTACCAAAGCAATTAAACGTTGCGATGTTTTAATTGGTGCGGTTCGCGGTAAAAATCGCTCCCCGGTCCTTATTACTGAAGATATGGTGACTAGTATGAAACGCGGTGCGGTTATTATAGATGTCAGTATAGATATGGGCGGTTGCATAGAAACCAGCGAGATTACTACACACGATAAACCTATATTTACTAAACACAATGTTTTACATTATTGTGTTCCAAATATTCCATCCCGTTACGCTCGTTCTTCCTCACTTTCAATCAGTAACATTTTCACACCTTATCTTTTGCATATTGCAGAAGAAGGCGGACTCGAAAACACGCTAAGATTTGATAAAGGTTTGCGAAATGGTTTGTACTTTTACCACGGAATTTTAACCAACAAATCTATAGCCGATTGGTTTGATCTTTCTTATCGGGACATTAATTTGCTCATTTTCTAGGTCAATTTTAACCAGATTTGCTTCCTCAATATTATATAAATGAAACTAATTCATAGAATTGGATATTTCTCGGTGGGGCTGTTCTTCGGAATTGTACTTTTACTTTTCTTTCTAGGAGGAAAAAAAACTTCCTGTGATTACTCGCCCGATGCAAGGGTTTTAAAGAATATCAGGATAAAAGAGCGCATATTTTCCCCGGAAGCTTTTAGCTATTTTGAAAATAATAAATTAGACACCGCCCTGGTTTCTAAAAGTTTGGAAAATGGGGATGTAGATTTTAGCCGAAGCAGTACCGATAAAGAACCCTGTAATATTTACCTGGTTACCAACAAAGTTAACTCAGCTGTCCTTGAGCTTCAAATTGAAAATTGCGATAGTACAGCCACTATTCAAAAAGCAATTTTAAAGGATTAAATTGATAAAAATAAAAAGAGCTTGCCTGGGTTTTTAGCCGATAGACAAACTCTTTTTACATTAAAATCCTGTTCTATTCAGAAAGGATTTGAGCAGTATGTTCCTTGGTTTTCACCTTTTTGATCACTTCTTCAATTTTACCATCTTCGTCGATAATAAAAGTGGTTCTGTGAATCCCGTCATATTCTTTTCCCATAAATTTCTTAGGACCCCACACTCCATAAGCCTGGATTACCTCTTTATCTTCATCGGCTAATAGCGGAAAAGGGAATTCGTATTTATTTTTAAAATTGCTTTGCTTTTTTTGTGTATCGGCACTAACCCCTAAAATAGCATAACCTTTTTCCTGAAAACGCTCCCAGTTATCCCTAAGGTTACAGGCTTCGGCTGTGCAACCCGGTGTGCTGGCTTTCGGATAAAAAAACAATACCAGTTTTTTGCCTTTAAAATCTGATAATTTTACTGTATTTCCATCCTGATCTTTTACTGAAAATTCCGGGGCTTTGTCACCCGCTTCTAATGTTGTCATAATTCTTATTTTTGCAATAATTAACCTTCAGGCTTTAACCGGAGGCATAAAAAATTTAATTTTTAATTTTTCGACATTACGGTCGAAATTCTTAATCTCACTTATTGAGTAAATTTAAACAATATGACCAAACAAGAAAAGGTACAGTTCGTAATTGATACCTTAAACGATATTTATCCTGAAATTCCCATTCCTTTAGATCATAAAGATCCTTATACTTTATTGATAGCCGTTTTACTTTCAGCTCAAAGTACCGATGTAAAGGTAAACCAGATCACCCCCAATCTTTTTGAAATAGCCGATAACCCAAAGGACATGGTAAAACTTTCAATAGAAGAAATCAGGGAAATCATTAAACCGGTTGGTCTATCTCCCATGAAATCTAAAGGAATCCACGGTTTATCTGAAATTTTACTGGAAAAATATAAAGGAGCAGTTCCTGCCAGTTTTGAAGCTCTGGAAGCATTACCGGCGGTTGGCCATAAAACTGCAAGTGTAGTAATGGCTCAGGCATTTAATGTACCTGCTTTTCCGGTAGACACCCATATTCATCGTTTAATGTATCGCTGGAATTTAAGCAACGGAAAAAATGTAACGCAAACCGAAAAAGATGCAAAGCGTTTATTCCCAAAAGATCTCTGGAACAAACTTCATTTACAGATTATTTGGTATGGGCGGCAATATTCCCCCGCCAGAGGCTGGGACCTTGAAAAGGATATAATTACCAAAGAAATTGGAAGAAAAACAGTAATAAGCGATTATTATAAGAAGAAAAAATAATAATCACTCATTAAAACAAAAGGGCTGTCTGAAAAGATCTGTTTTCGTCAAGCTGAACTTGTTTCAGCTTATAACATGTTTTGAATATTAATATATTAGATCCTGAAATAAATTCAGGATGATGTTCTTAATAAATTCTCAGACAGCCTCTTTGATAAATACTAGTTAAGAATGGTACCGAATTTAATTCCCCGGGTTTCCACCACTCTTAAGGCTTTGGAATAATTTAAAAGAAACTGTACCGTCTCTTTTCTGGGCCCTAAATCTTTCAACTGATCTTTTTTAGATAGTTTTTTAGTGTAAAGTTTCCTCATCAGATAATATTTTGCGTTGGTTTCTTATACTAACGCAATCTTTTGAGGAATATTATAGATTAATTTGTTAAAACCAGATTATGCTTTTCGATAATTTTACGAAGATTTATTAACGCATAACGCATTCTGCCTAAAGCAGTGTTTATACTTACGCCGGTGCGTTCAGAAATTTCTTTGAAGCTCATATCTTTATAGATTCTCATGGTAAGAACTTCTAACTGATCTTCAGGTAACTCTTTAATAAGTTCCTTTACATCATTTTCAATCTGATCTTTAATGATTTGAGTTTCTATGTTTAAATCAGAATCACTCAAAACCGAAAAAATATTAAAGTCGCCACTGTTGTCAAATTTAGGCATACGTTTATTTCTTCTAAAATGATCTATTACCAGGTTATGTGCAATACGCATCACCCAGGGGAGAAATTTACCTTCTTCGTTATATTTACCACGTTTAAGGGTATTGATCACTTTAATAAAGGTGTCCTGAAAAATATCTTCAGCGACATCGCGATCAAAAACTTTAGAGAAAATAAAACTGTAAATTCGGTGTTGGTGCCTGTTAATTAGCTTGCTTAATGCAATTTCATTTCCTTGCATGTATTCATGCACAAGAACGGCGTCAGTGATTTCAACGTTATTCATATCAGTTACTTTTGTTCAGGAGGGTTGGGGTTCCCGAGATTAGGTTATTTAGTTTCTAAAAGTAACTTTATGCTATAGGCTAGTGTTTTTAATAAATATGAATGCTCAAATATAGCAAGATAAATTTGACAATTGCAAACAAAATTTTAATTTTTTAACATTACAATAGGATTTTCAGGGCTTTTTACACTGCTGCTTATTGAGTACCTTTGCATTCTTGAACTAGAAAAATGAGCATGAATATTGACGTTGCCGAGGTAAATCCCAAGGAGAATATAATTATAAAAGGTGCAAAACTGCACAATCTTAAAAATATAAATGTAGTTATCCCCAGGAATAAGTTGGTGGTAATTACCGGCCTTTCGGGTTCCGGAAAATCCAGTTTAGCATTTGATACACTGTATGCTGAAGGCCAGCGCCGTTATGTAGAAAGCCTTTCTTCTTACGCCCGCCAGTTTTTAGGCCGATTAAATAAGCCGAAAGTGGACTATATAAAGGGAATTGCTCCCGCCATAGCCATTGAGCAAAAAGTAAATTCTACCAATCCGCGCTCCACCGTGGGAACTTCTACCGAGATTTACGATTACTTCAAATTGCTTTTTGCCCGAATTGGAAGAACTTACTCCCCTGTTTCAGGTAACGAAGTAAAACGCGATCGCGTGGCCGATGTGATAGATCACGTGAAATCTTTTGACGAAAGAGAAAAATTATTATTGCTGGCGCCAATTCATATTGAAGAAGGCAGAACGCTTTCAGAAAAAATAAAAGTGCTGGCCCAACAAGGTTATAGCCGAATCAAGGTAAAAGATGAAGTACTTAGGATAGACGAAGCCGATCTTGAAAAGATTAAAACGAAAGATACTTTATTGGTGGTAGATAGAATTATCACTAAAGATGAAGAAGACTTTTATAACAGACTGGCTGATGCAACCGATGCAGCTTTTTTTGAAGGAAAAGGAGAACTTTATATTGAAAATTTAAAATCGGGCAAAAAGAGGCATTTCAGCAATAAATTTGACTTAGACGGCATAAGCTTCCTGGAACCAAATGTGCATCTCTTTAGCTTTAATAATCCATATGGTGCCTGCCCTAAATGTGAAGGATACGGTGATGTAATTGGAATTGACGAAGATCTCGTAATCCCAAATACCGGACTTTCTATTTATGAAAACGCGGTTTTTCCCTGGCGTGGAGACAGTATGAGCTGGTATCGAAATCAATTGGTGAATAATTCACATAAATTCGATTTCCCTATTCATAAACCCTGGTTCAAGCTTACAGACGAACAAAAAGATTTGGTTTGGAATGGAAACGAGTATTTTGAAGGATTAAATGATTTTTTCCAGTTTTTAGAAAGTAAAGCTTATAAAATTCAGAATAGGGTGATGCTTTCCCGTTACCGCGGTAAAACACGCTGCACCACCTGTAAAGGCAAGAGATTACGCCCTGAAGCAGAATATGTGAAAATTGACGGCCATAGCATTACTGACCTGGTTGGAAAACCTTTGGATAAAGTGAGGGAATTTTTCGCCGACTT
This sequence comes from Salegentibacter tibetensis, assembly GCF_020164485.1. GTDB lineage: Bacteria > Bacteroidota > Bacteroidia > Flavobacteriales > Flavobacteriaceae > Salegentibacter > Salegentibacter tibetensis. The sequence goes on along the minus strand of NZ_JAIQZA010000008.1, from coordinate 52,210 downwards.
AAAATTAAACGAATACGATCAACAAATTGCAAAACGTCTCCTTATTGAAATCAATAACCGACTCAAATTTTTATCAGAAGTAGGTTTAGATTATCTCACTTTAAACCGAAAGTCCAACACCCTCTCCGGTGGAGAGTCGCAGCGAATTAACCTGGCTACTTCGTTAGGGAGCAGTCTGGTGGGTTCAATGTATATTTTAGATGAACCATCCATTGGATTGCATCCGCGTGATACAGAGCGTTTAATTGGCGTACTTAAAAATCTTCGGGATATTGGGAATACCGTGATTGTGGTAGAACACGATGAAGATATTATGAATGCCGCCGATGAAATTATTGATATTGGCCCCGAGGCGGGAACTCACGGTGGTGAAGTTGTAGCCACGGGAACACTAAAGGAAATATTAAAATCCAATTCCCTCACCGCGCAATATTTAAATGGAAAGGAGGAAATTCCGGTTCCTAAAGAGCGCAGAAAAGCTTCAGGAGAAATAAGGATTCTGGGAGCGCGGGAAAATAATCTTCAGAATATAGATGTTATTATTCCGCTTAAAACCTTTACCGCCATAACCGGGGTTTCAGGTAGTGGGAAAAGTACTTTAGTGAAGAAAATACTCTATCCCGCTGTTCAGAAGAAAATTGGAGGTTATGGCGAAAAAGCCGGACAATATACAGATATCGAAGGCGATTTTAAAAATTTAGGAAGTGTAGAATATATAGATCAAAATCCTATTGGCCGGTCTTCCCGATCCAATCCTGTAACTTATATCAAGGCCTACGACGATATTAGAAACCTGTTTTCTGATCAAAAATTATCGAATATTCGCGGTTTTAAACCAAAACATTTTTCTTTTAATGTTGAAGGTGGGCGCTGCGAAACTTGTAAAGGTGAAGGCGAAGTAACTATCGAGATGCAGTTTATGGCTGATGTCCATCTTGAATGTGAAGCCTGTAACGGAAAGCGTTTTCAAAAAGATGTACTGGAAGTTCAGTTTGACGGCAAGAACATAGATGATGTGTTAAACATGACCATAGACGACGCGACCAGCTTTTTCTCAGAAAATAAGCTTGACAAGATCGTTAGAAAATTAAAACCTTTACAGGATGTTGGGTTAGGTTATGTGCAATTAGGGCAAAGCTCCTCTACCCTATCTGGTGGAGAAGCACAGCGAATAAAACTGGCTTCGTTCCTTGTAAAAGGTGCTACCAAAGAAAAAGCATTATTTATTTTTGATGAACCTACCACCGGACTCCATTTTCACGATATCAAAAAATTACTAAAATCCTTTAATGCGCTTATTGAAAAAGGACATAGCGTAGTAGTGATAGAACACAATATGGATTTAGTAAAATGCGCCGATTATATTATTGACATTGGTCCGGGCGGTGGTGAGAAGGGTGGAAATATCGTAGCCCACGGTACCCCCGAAGAGCTCGTTAAATCCAAAAAATCTTTTACCGCAAAATATTTGAAAGATAAATTATAGCAATTCATTTTCAATGAATTAATCTAAGTAATAATTCATTTTTATTGCATATTATTTAATAAAACCTCTATTTATAAAAATAAAACCTCTAAAATCGAGCTTTTTTTAGAGGTTTTCTATTTTGGCACACGGTTTGCATTTCATGTATTGATTCCAATTTAGAATCCCTAACATTACTAAAACGCAAACCATGAAAAATATCGCCATTTTATTCAGCTTTTTATTTATTGGTATATCGGCTACGGCAACTTCTGAAGCTTTTTCCCGTAATGCCTACAACGATGCCTTTATTTTCGTTGAAAACGGTGTTGAGTTTGCCGTTTATCCTAACGGAGAGTTTGACTTTTATTATAATCCCGAATTTAGAGGAAACAGTGCTGTGAATATTTCTACTCCAAACATGAATATTAGTTATAACGCTGGGAGGAATTACGATGCCTATGTACAATATGATGATTATGGAGCAGTAATTCAAATTGAAAGTGTTCCGGTTTTCTATGACTACTACGGAAGAATTATTAGAGCCGGTGATGTATTTATAGATTATAACCGTCGCGGACGTATTGCACGGGTTGGAGGTTTATATATTCAGTACAATCGTTTTAACCGAATCACCAATTATAACGGATTTATAAACCATTATAACAACAGGTATGTATACAGGCCGTGGCACGATTATTACGTGAGACCCCGAAGCGGTGTAAGCATTGTTTTTGGTCAGCCTTACAGGGCTTATTATCAGCCAAACAGGATTACTTATGTACAACACGTAAATTATTATAATAATCATTATTCTAATAACGTAAATCAAAATTTTTACAGGCCAAATCAAACAGCGGTGTCTTATAATAAAGGAAGAAGAACTTCTGAAAGACGCGATATAAAAGATATTAGAGGAGACGAAGGTCGGGTGGCTTCCAACACGAATAATGTGAGAAGCAATGCTAATTCTCAAAGATCTAAAGCTACTGCAGATAGAAGCAGAACCGTTATTTCAGAAAGAAATAGCAGAACTAATTCTCGAGGAAAAGCGGTTAGATCATCAAGAGGTGTAAATAATAATGATGCTGTAAAAGCCAGAACTAGCCGAACTAGAACTGAGGCCAGAACAACAGGTAACACCAGAAACACTGCAGTGAGAAGCAGCAGTAGATCTTCTAACACAAAAGTGAATTCAACTGCAAGAAATAGCAGAACTGTAAAAAGTACTCCTGCGAGACAAACCAGTAAAGCCAGAACCGCTCCTACCCAAAGGAGAACTCAGGCCACAGGTAGAAGTAGTAGAAGTAATAATACCAGAGCGGTAAAAAGTAGTACTAATACAAGATCTTCGGGCAGAACATCAAATTCTTCTTCACGAGGAAGAAGTTCGGCACGAAATGTGAATAACAGATAATAAAGAATTCATAATTTAATTTTTTGGTTGGTTAGTTGGAAACCCCTTGAGACACGAAAGTGTTTCGGGGGTTTCCCGTTTTTAGGAGGTTCTTATCCCTAAAACTTTATTGATTATTTTATTTACTTCCGAAGAGAATTTCAGGAAATAAGCTAAGCCAACATAGCTTATTCCTATTAAAATAGATTTAAGAGCAATATTCAATATTGGATGAAAACTAAAGTCCCAAAAATAAAAACCAAAGGAAAAAATAAGTCCTATAAAAAGAACCAGCCAGGTTTTTGAAGTAAATGGAAGAAAATTAAACTTCTTATGCACCAACCAGATTTTAGCCGAATTATAGATAAAAAAAGCGATAAAACTGGCAATGGCTGCTCCCTCTATTCCGAAGCGGGGAATAAATATCAGATTTAAAATAAATGCTACTACAACAAGTAAAACGCCAATAAGCAAAACAATACGGTAATAATCTGAATTAAAAAGAATACTGTTATTGTTCCCCAGAAGATTATCATAAAGCTTCACCAGCGAGATCAATAAAACTACCAGAATGCTTAATTCATATTCATCAGGGATAAGTTCATAGAGCTGTTTTACGTTGGTAAGAATCAGAATAAAAATCAGCAGACTTACAATCAATAAGTTTAAAGAACTCTTTTTATATAGCTCCTCCAGGCTGTTTTTGTTTTTGGTATTTAGAAATTCAGCCGTCATTGGGTTAGTAATTTGGTGCATTGCCTTTTGCGGCACCGAAATAACCGTAGCGATATAGATTGCAATTCCGTAGATAGCTACGTTTTCTATGGGCATAAAATATTCTATCATCACTTTATCTAAATCCAGTAAAGCAGTCGCTACCGAACCTGCAATAAGAATGAGCGAGGTATACTTTAAAACGGGTGATAAATTATCTGGAAACTTAAAATCCAAACGGGGTAAATAAAGCGAAAACGCGTAGATCTTCATCGCGACAAGTCGAAGTAAAAAAACACCGGCTATACAGTAAATAAATTGATGAACTGTAATCCAGTTAAAATAAACCGCCAGCAACAATAAACTAATGCAGAATCTATGAAAAACCTCTTTCATAAAATTCCCAAAAACACTTTTATAAAAGAGTTTAGACCAGGCGAAAAATATCTCAAAATAAGAAGTGGCAAAAGCTATTAAAAAGATCAACCATATATAGGGTCGTACGAGCCCGTTTCCTTCCGTAAAATAATTTACAAGGAATGAATAACCGAAAGTCACGACTATTCCTAAAACCATTGAAACTATTAGCGGTAGAAACAGAACTAAATTTAAAAGCCTGTCTTTTTCCTGTTTGCTTTTATAAAAAGTAAAGAATTTTATAAGTGTATTATGGACTCCAAAAGCCATAAACGGCCAAAGCAAACTCGCCGCAGAAAGTAAAAATGTAACCAGCCCATAATATTTCTGTTCGAGAAAATAAGTGAAAAGAAATAAGGTGTTAATCGCGCCAATCGCAAAACCAAAATAGGTAGTAATTAGGTTTTTTAAAGATTGCTTGATTATCACTCCCATATTTTATACGGTCTTTAGCAAATTTGCTAGTTTTTTAGTCAGGTTTTTTCGGTGATATTGCTGAATATCTCCCTTTACAAAATTACTCTCCCTGTTTTTATAATAACCATAGTTGGCTAAAATTATGCTCTTAAGCTGTTTTTTCTCTAAATACTGAAAATATTCTCCTGCACCGGTTTCTTTCAAAATTTGCTCAACATCCCACTTTTCGGGTCCAATGGCTAAAATTGGTCTTTTGGCCATTAAATACTCAAATAATTTTCCCGGAATAATTCCGCGGGTTTCTTCGCTGTCAATTTCAATCAATAATAATAACCTGCTTTTTTGCTGAAGGGCAATTGCTTGCTTATGATCTATATACCCAAGTAATTGAAGCTTCTCCCCTAACCCAACCGATTTGATTGATGCAATTACTTCTTCGCTTATGGTTCCTGCTAATTTTAATTCTAGATCTCCAGCGAAGTCTGAATTATCTTGTACAAGTTCCGCTATGGCCAACCATAAGTTTTCCGGATTTCTTTCTGAAAGTAAAGATCCAATATGAGAAATGCTGAATTTATTATCTAATTCAATATTTTCCTCTAAATTTTCAATCCCATCAAATCCATTAGTGATTACGTTTATGGATTTACTGGTTTTTTCTGAAAATTCAGCTTTCGTGGTAAAACTGGTCGTGATAATTTGATCGGCTGAATTTAAAACTTCCCGCTCCAGGTTTTCGTGCTTCTGTTTACTGGCCTCTGTAAGTTTTAATTTTCTATGGTATCCAATTTGCGTCCAGGGATCCCTAAAATCGGCTATCCACTTTAAATCGAGTTCCTGCTTCAATTTTAAACCAATGAGATGCAAACTATGTGGCGGGCCGGTGGTGATTATTTTCTTGATACCTTCTTCTTCCAGGTAATTTTTCAGGAATTTCACAGAAGGTTTAATCCAGAATTTTCTCGCATCAGGAATAAATAAATTACCGCGAATAAAAAGCAGGCTTTTCTGTAAGAGCGACTGATTTTTTTCAGCAGCAATAATTCCTTTACTAATGGTTTTGGTTTGATTTTTAGCAAATATCCCGGCTAGTTGATAAGGCTCAAAAATAGGTTTCTTCAGAATAGTAATTCCCTGCGGAATTTCATTCACAAAAGATTTATCCAGCATAGGATAATTAGGATTTTCGGGAATATAAACTACAGGTTCAATCCCAAAATCGCGCAGGTACTTTACAAACTTAAGCCAGCGCTGCACGCCGGGACCTCCAGCCGGAGGCCAGTAATAAGTTATGATGAGTACCTTCTCCATTTAAGAGTCTATTCCTTCTTACGGGATTTGTAATAAAATCCACCTAAAATAATCAAAACCAGAATTATGGAGCTCGCCAGGGCAATACTGCTCCCGGTATTAACCACTTCGGGTTCAAATTTAAAAGTTACGGTATGTTCGCCACTAGGAATATTCATAGCACGCAACACGTAATTTGCGCGAACGTGATCTGCTTTTTCCCCGTCTACATAGGCTTGCCAGCCCGGTTGATAATACATTTCAGAAAACACTGCAAATTGTGGTGCCGAGGCATTGGTTTTATAAACCAACTCGTTAGGCTGATAGCTGTACAATAGGATTTCTGCATTTCCGGTAGCATTAAAATCTTCAGACACTTCATTCTTAAATTCCGAATTAATTATCGCTGTATTTTGAAGGTCAACTTCGTCTAAATTTAAAATCTCCTCGTTGGCAGATTCAACCCACGTAATATTATTAACAAACCAGGCATTTCCAAAAGCATTCGGGTTTTGCTGGGCTTGCGGCTGGCCACTTTCAGAAGGAACTATAAAATATTTTGCATTCAGCATATTTAGAATTTCCATATTGTTTTGAGAAATATAGAAATCGTAAAGATCCTGCATACGCCCGGGCTTAGCAGCATGATAACCGCCTATAGCATTGTGAAAATAGGAAGTTCTCCCGGTATTAAAAGGGCTGCCGGAAACATCAAAAACGCGATAATGTGCATCGTCCTGTAAAATCTGTTGATCGGCTTCATTAGGCTGAAACGGGCGATCCATCTGGCGGGCATTTACAAAATCATCGTTATTTACGTAGCGTTTATCTACCGGAATAAGGTCAAATAAAATTAGAAGCGCTAAAGCGGGTACTAACCAGTTTTGCGTGATTTTCTTTTCTATATACAACCAAAGTGCGGCTGCAGTTAAAGCTGAAAAAATAAGCGAACGAATAAGGTCTTCGGTATAAAGAGCTTTTCTATCCTCTTTAAGGGCTCTTACAAAATCGGCTCCCATTTGCTGAATTAATACCGAATCTCCCGCCCCACTGAAATCAAAAATAACGGAACGAAAAAGTAGTAAAGCAATTCCAATTCCTCCTACGATAATCCCAGACCATTTTAAAGCATGCACTTTTGCTTCTTTCTGCATCTTAGGATCAAATAATTTATAAAGTCCGAAAACCGCTAAAACCGGAACGCATAATTCTATAATTACCTGTATTGAAGAAACCGCCCTGAACTTACTGTATAGCGGAACATAATCGATAAAAAATTCAGTGAAAAATCCGAAGTTCTTACCCCAGGAAAGTACTAAAGCTAAAATACTTCCACCAACGATCCACCATTTTAATCTTCCACGAACCAGGTAAAGCGCAAAAATAAAGAGAAATAGAACCGTAGCGCCAATATAAGCCGGAGCTCCCACATAAGGCTGATCTCCCCAATAAGTGGGTGCATTTTCAGTGAAATTAGCCGCCTGAACCGGGGAAGCGCCTAGTTTTATAAGCGTATCATATATTTCTGAATCTTCCCCAATATCTTCAGCATTAGAACCACCCATAAACCTGGGAGCGAAAAGGTTCAAAGATTCCATTATTCCGTAGCTGTATTCGGTGATATAATCAAAAGTTAAACCAGCCGCAGGTTTATCAGATCCATCCGGCGAAATGGTTAAGCCGGTGTCGCCACGGGTACTGTGAGCGGTATATTCCTGGGTGGCGAGTAAATTGGTAGCATTGGCTCCAATAGCCAATACAACGGCCACCACCATTACTCCTAAAGCTTTGAAAAATTTTGGAAGTATTTGTTTACGGTAGGCATCAACTAAATAAGCAATTCCCAGAACAATTACCAGCAGAAGCAAATAGTAAGTCATTTGGAAGTGGTTTGCACCTATTTGTAGTGCCATGCCCAAAGATAAAAGCAAAAATCCCCAAAGATATTTTTGCCTGAAAGTGAGAATTATTCCGCCTAAAACCATAGGCATATAAGCTATAGCGTGCGCCTTGGCATTATGCCCGACCCCAAGGATAATGATAAGATAAGTAGAAAACCCGAAAGCCAGCGCGCCTAAGAACGCTAATCTAAAGTCGAGCTTTAAACAGAGTAATAAAATATAAAAACCTATAAAATATAGAAATAAATAATCTGCAGGTCTTGGTAAAAACCGAAGAACAGAATCAAGCTTTTTGACGTAGTTATGCGGATAATAAGCGCCTAATTGAAAAGTGGGCATTCCTCCAAATGCTGAATCGGTCCAATAAGGTTCTTCCCCGGTTTGGTCACGATAATCATTCTGCTCTTTGGCCATCCCGATATACTGAACAATATCGCTTTGGAAAATCTTTTTCCCTTCAAGAACAGGACTAAAATAAAATAAAGAAACTATTACGAAGCCTACCAAAACGAGAAGATGCGGTAGAAACTTTTTAAGATTGGCCATCTGAAATTTTTTAGATCACTTTCTGTTAAATTGAATGGGCAGCTTCTTCCCTTTTCAATATAAAAAATTGATCCCGAAATTAATCAATTTCCTCGTAATCTATATATTCTCCAACGTTTTTATTAGATTTCCTGCCACCTTTCGGCTTTTTGTCAATACTTACTTTTCCTTCTTTTTTCTGAGATGCAGGACCTTGTTGTTGCCTGAATTGCTGTTCAAAACGTTTTCCCATTTTCCGCAGGAAATATTTAAGAATAAGCGGCCCAAACCATTTAATTAGTAATTTAAATGCAAAATATACTAATAGAATGATTAGAATCGTTTGTAATACATCGGAAAAAGAAGCTTCTAACATTTTAAGGACTTTCTGCAAAAATAAAAATAAGCCTTGAGAATAGCAGCTTTCAGCTCCTAAAAAAATAATAAATCTGCTATCTTTGAAAGTAACAAACCAATCTAATATGCACTATTTAAAAGTAGGCTTCGCTTTTATTTTCTTCGGAATTTTTAGCGTAAACGCACAATATACTGAGACCATTAACTCCAATAGACCGGGAGAATCTCAAGGTGCTTATGCAGTGGGTAAAAACGTATTGCAACTGGAAGCAGGAGGTTATATGGGTAACGATAATCATGTATTATTTAACAGCAACACCGATATCCTCGGAGCAAGTTATGGTTTACGTTATGGATTTTTAACCGAAATCCTGGAACTTAATTTCTTTGGCTCTTTTCAAGACCAGGTGACATCTGTTCCCGTGGGTAACGGCGCCGATGAGTTTAGAGCCACTAACTTTAAGACGAACACAATAGGTGCAAAATTTTTGCTTTTTGATCCCGGTGTAAGTGTTAAAGAAAGAAAGGTAAATCTTTACAGTTGGAAAGCTAACCAGAGACCAGATTTCCGTAGTTTGATTCCTGCAGTTTCTGTTTATGCCGGTGCTAATTTTAGCTGGTGGGAAAATCCTTATATGTTTGAAGACGAATCGATAATAAGTCCGAAGGCTGCGTTTATCACCCAACATAATTGGGGACGCTGGGTTTTAGTAATGAATTTTATAGCCGATAAGTTTACAGAAGAATTTCCTTCATACGCGGGTATATTTACTCTTACTCACGCCATAAGTCCTAAATTTGCTGTATTCGGGGAGTTCCAAACTTACATAAGTGATCTTTATGCCGATGAGCTTTTGCGTGGTGGGGCGGCTTATTTGTTATCTAAAGATTTTCAGTTGGATATTTCCGGCCTGGTTAATTTTAAAGACACTCCTTCTCGCTGGCAGGTAGCCGCAGGAGTTTCTTATCGTTTCGATTTTCACGATGATGATGAATATATTGAAGACACTTACGAAGGAGATCGCAATAAACGTAGCGAAAAAATAGAAGAAACCGGGTTTTATAAAGAAAATGAAGAAGGAAATGGATCAGGTGAATAATTTTTGACCTAATATTCTAAAATCAAGAAATAGAAAAGCCGTTTAGAAGTTCTTCTTTCTAACCGACGTCATTCTGAACTTGTTTCAGAATCTAGTTTCAATTAAACTTAGAAGCTGAAATAAATTCAGTTTGACGCGTATTGAAGATCAACTTCTAAACGGCTTTTGTAATTTTTAATTCTATAAACAGATTCTACTCTTTACTCGCCATTGCAGCAGAAACTGAAGCAGATAATCTTTTATAAGTTCCGTTTTCTAAACGCTCTCTAATTGCTGAAAAAGCAACTAGGGTTTCTTCGATATCCTGAATGGTATGCGATGCAGTAGGAATCATTCTCAATAAAATAAGTCCTTTTGGAATTACCGGATAAACTACTATGGAACAGAAAACTCCGTGGTTTTCCCTAAGATCCTTCACCAAAGCCATAGCTTCCGGAATACTTCCTTTTAAGTAAACAGGGGTCACACAACTTTGAGTAGTCCCAATGTCAAATCCGTTTTCTTTAAGCCCATTTTGAAGCGCGTTAACATTCTCCCATAACTTTTCTTTAAGCTCTGGCATAGTTCTTAACATTTCCAAACGTTTTAATGCACCAACCACCAATTGCATCTGTAATGATTTTGCGAACATTTGTGAGCGTAAATTATATTTCAGGTAATCTATAATTTCTTTGTCGGCTGCAATAAATGCACCGGTACTTGCCAGAGATTTGGCGAAAGTGGCGAAATAAACATCAATTTCATCCTGGATACCCTGCTCCTCACCTGCTCCGGCTCCTGTTTTACCAAGCGTTCCAAATCCGTGGGCATCATCTACAAAAAGTCTGAAATTATATTTTTGCTTCAGTTCAACAATCTCTTTTAATCTTCCCTGTTCGCCACGCATTCCAAAAACACCTTCAGATATCAATAAAATTCCTCCTCCGGTTTGCTCTGCAATCTTAGTAGCGCGTTGCAGGTTTTTTTCTATACTTTCAAGATCATTGTGTTTATATGTAAAACGCTGACCTAAATGCAATCTCACTCCGTCAATTATACAGGCGTGTGCATCTGCATCATATACAATAACATCTGCTTTAGAAACCAAAGCATCAATGGTAGAAACCATTCCCTGGTAACCAAAATTAAGTAGGTAGGCCGATTGTTTATGAACAAAAGAAGCCAGTTCGTCCTGAAGTTTTTCATGAAGCTGGGTGTGCCCGCTCATCATCCTGGCACCCATTGGGTATGCCGAACCGTATTCTGCAGCGGCTTCAGCATCTACTTTTCTTACTTCTGGATGATTGGCAAGACCCAGGTAGTCGTTGATACTCCAGGTGATCACTTCCTTGCCTCTAAACTTCATTCGGTTGGAAATTGGCCCTTCAAGCTTCGGAAATACAAAATATCCTTCTGCTTGCTCTGCCCATTTTCCTAGTGGTCCTTTATCTTTATATATTTTATCAAATAAATCCCTCATCGATCATTTTTTAGTCGAGCGCAAAAATACTTAAAATTGGCTCAATTTAACAATGTTATTTTTTCTACAAATCCAAATAAAAGAAAAGCATCCTGCGGGGATGCTTTTGTAAATTTTATGTTTGAATAAATTTCAAAATACTTATTATTTTATAAATTCTATAGGCTGTGCCTCAATTTCATTTTTAGTATCAAAAAAGCCCTGTTCTTCCATCCAGGCATCACTAAAGACTTTTCCCATATACCGAGAGCCGTGGTCTGGAAAAATCACTACCACTTTACTATCTTCATCAAACTCCCCTTCTTCCGCAAGTTGTTTTAGACCCTGAGTAGCAGCACCACTGGTGTAACCTACAAACAAACCTTCGGTTTTTGAAAGTTCTCTTGCAGTGTGAGCACTATCTTCGTCACTAACTTTAATAAAACGGTCTATAATTTCAAAATCTGTGGCCGATGGAATAAGATTTTTTCCCAATCCTTCTATTCTATAGGGATAAATCTCCCCGGAATCAAATTCTTTAGTCTCATGATATTTCTTTAAAACAGAACCGTAAGCATCTATACCAATAACTTTTAAATCAGGATTTTGTTGCTTCAAATATCTTGCTGTTCCAGAAATTGTTCCACCGGTACCACTACAAGCGATTAGGTGAGTTATTTTTCCTTCGGTTTGCTTCCAGATTTCAGGACCTGTAGAGCTAAAATGAGCATCAATGTTCAACTCATTAAAATATTGATTAATATAAACCGAACCTTTAATCTCTGAATGCAGCCTTTTAGCTACCTGGTAATAAGATCTTGAATCATCTGCTGCAACGTGGGCCGGACAAACATATACCTTAGCCCCCATTGTTTTTAACATATCAATCTTATCGTTGGAAGCTTTAGAACTAACGGCAAGGATACACTCATAACCTTTTATAACACTCACCATTGCAATACTAAAACCGGTATTACCAGACGTAGTTTCAATAATAGTGCTTCCCGGTTTCAGAATTCCTTTCCTTTCAGCTTCTTCAATAATATAAAGTGCAATACGGTCTTTAGCGGAGTGTCCCGGATTAAAGGCTTCTACTTTAGCGAAGAATTCCCCTTTAAATTCCTGGGTTATTTTGTTAAGTTGTATCAAAGGCGTATTGCCTATAAGTTGCAATACGTTATCATATACTTGCAAATCTTCTTTCATAAATCGAAGTTCTTTACAAAATTTGAGTTAAAAGATTTTGCTCATCTATTGAGCCAAAAATATTTTGACATTGCCGAAATATTTCTATTAATAGCTCAAAAACCTGTCCCGGCCATTTTACTGTCAAAAAACGTAACAGCAAAACCATTCAAATTTAAGGCAAATTTTTTAATTAGTGGTCAATTCCCTCTAAATCCAATAAAAACGCATATTCTTCAGCGACTTCCTTTAAAGCTTCAAAACGTCCAGAAGCCCCACCGTGCCCTGCATCCATATTAGTATGGAATAATAATAAATTATTATCTGATTTTAGTTCCCTTAATTTGGCCACCCATTTTGCCGGTTCCCAGTATTGAACCTGAGAATCATGTAAACCGGTGGTTATCAAAATATTAGGATAATCTTGCTCCACAACATTATCATAGGGCGAATACTGCTTCATATATTCGTAATAATCCTTTTCATTCGGATTTCCCCATTCATCATATTCTCCCGTAGTTAACGGGATGCTATCATCTAACATTGTGGTCACCACATCTACAAAAGGAACTGCAGCAATAACGCCATTATAAAGTTGCGGAGCCATATTAACAACTGCTCCCATCAGCAATCCACCAGCCGAGCCACCCATCGCGTAAAGATGAGCTGCGGAAGTATATTTTTCTTCAATTAAATATTCTGAAACATTTATATAATCAGTAAAAGTATTCATTTTATTGAACAGCTTACCGTCTTCATACCAGTTACGACCCAGATATTCCCCGCCCCGAATGTGTGCTATGGCATAGATAAATCCGCGATCTAATAAACTCAGTCTTACAGTAGAAAAATAAGGGTCTATTGTTGAACCATAAGAACCGTAGGCATATTGTAAAAGCGGACTATTCCCGTCTAATATAGTTCCCTTCTTATAAACCAAACTTACCGGAATTTTAGTCCCGTCTTTTGCAGTGGCCCAAATTCTTTCTGACAGGTAGTTGCTTTTATTGAAATTTTTATCCAAAATCTCCTGTTCTTTTAAAACCGTCTTTTCCCGGGTTTCCATATTAAAATCTACCACCGAAGTTGGCGTGGTCATGGAATTATAGGTAAACCTTAGAATATCGGTATCAAAGGAAGGATTTATTGAAGTAAATGCGGTGTAGGTTTCATTATCAAAAGGGATGTAATATTCTTCTGCATCATCCCAACGCATCACTTTTATTTTATTCAATCCATTGTGGCGCTCGCTTACAACCAGGTACTTTTTAAAGATATCTACATCTTCCAGCAAATAATCTTCCCGGTGTGGAATCACGTCTACCCAGTTTTCCTTGGTTGTTTTATCAACCGGGGTTTTCATCAGTTTAAAGTTGGTCGCTTTATCTTTATTAGTCATTACATAAAAATCACTTTCATAATGTGCGATGCTGTACTCCAAACCCCGTTCTCTGGGTTGGAAAACCTTAAATTCACCCGAAGGATTATCGGCTTTTAAAATCCGATATTCTGTAGTTAAGGTACTGTGACTTCCAATAATGATATATTCCTTGGACTTCGATTTATAAACGTAGGTATTAAAAGTTTCATCTTCTTCTTCAAATACCAATTCATCTTCAGCAGAATCCGTCCCTAAAATGTGTTTGTAGATTCTATAAGAACGTAGTGTCTGATCGTCTTTTTTAGTGTAGAAAAGTGTTTTGTTATCTGCAGCCCAAGTAGAACCACCGGTAGCATTTTCAATTTTATCAGGATAGATTTCACCGGTTTTCAGGTCTTTTATCTGGATAGTATATTTTCTCCGGCTTAAAGTATCAACTCCGAAAGCCACCATTTTATTATCGGGGCTTACATTTAATCCGCCAAGGCTATAATATTCGAAACCTTTCGCCATGTCATTTACATCAAAAAGCAATTCTTCGGGAGCTTCAAGTTCCCGTTTTTTTCTGGAATAGACTGGATAATCCTTTCCTGTTTCAAACCGGGTTAAATACCAGTAACCATTAAGTTTATAGGGAACCGACTGGTCGTCTTCCTTAATTCGGCCTTTCATTTCCTCAAATAACCGCTGCTGAAAATCTTTGGTGTGAGCAGTCATTTTTTCGTTATACTCATTCTCCTGGTTTAAATAATCAATCACTTCCGGATTATCACGGTTGTTCATCCAATAGTAGTTATCAATTCTCACGTCTCCGTGAAATTCCAGGGTTTTGGATATTTTCTTCGCTTTTGGCGGTAAAATTTCTTTTTTCAAATCTGCATTGTTTTGAGCGCTTGCAAAGGTAATGCTTCCCAATAAAATACATAATAGTCTCTTCATATTAACAGGATTAATCCTGTAATTTAGTATTTTTGTATTTACTGAAATTTAAAAAAAAGAGACTATGTTTGGAGATATGATGGGTATGATGAATAAAATCAAAGAAACCCAGGAAAAGGTTGAAGAAACTAAAGAAAGACTAAAAACGGTAACTATAGAGGAAAAATCCAGCGATGAACTTTTAAAAGTTACTATTAGCGCTACACGTGAAATCAAAAATATTAGCGTTGCAGACGAATTGATGCAAGATAAAGAGCAGCTGGAAGATTACCTGGTTTTGACTCTGAATAAAGCGATAAGCAGAGCTTCAGAAATCCAGGAAACCGAACTTGCTGCAGTGGCAAAAGATGGAATGCCAGATATTCCTGGTTTAGACCAGTTCAAATAGGATTTTTATTGTTGAAGATTAGGACCTCACAGATTTTGAAAACCTGTGAGGTCTTTTTATTGCAACAATTAAGATATTTCTTCTATAATTTGGTTTCCCAAAGTACTTTTAAAAACTTCTGATGCATTTCTTCGGAATAATCCAAATGCGTGACAATCCTCAATTTTCCCTGTCCCATATTGCTTATTCTGATATTTTCCCGTTGAAGCTTTTTCATAAAAGCGACTTCATCTGAAGCATTTTTTAGGTAAAAAATAACGATATTAGTTTCTACAGGCTCCACTTCGCCTACATAGTTTGCAGCATTAAGAGTTTCGGCAATGTCTGAAGCTCTTTTATGATCTTCGGCTAAGCGCTCTACGTGGTTATCCAGGGCGTAAATTCCGGCAGCTGCCATAAAACCTACCTGACGCATGCCGCCGCCTAAAACTTTACGAATCCTAATGGCGTTTTTCATAATTTCTTTATCACCAATAAGTACCGATCCCATAGGAATTCCCAGTCCTTTAGAAAGGCAAACCGAAATAGTGTCAAACAATTTCCCGTAATCTTTCGGGTCTTCATTTTTAGCAACCAAAGCATTAAATAAACGTGCGCCATCTAAATGCAAACCAAGTTTATGAGTATTACAAACTTTCCTTACTTTCTTGATTTCTTTCAAATCGTAACAAGCGCCGCCACCTTTATTGGTGGTATTCTCCAAACAAACTAAACTCGTTAAAGGACTGTGATAAAAATCTGGCGGATTGATGTTTTCTTCCACCTGGGCAGCAGTAATCATCCCGCGATCACCGTCTACCAGTTTGCAGGAAACCCCGCTATTAAAAGAAGCACCACCACCTTCATAATTAAAAACGTGCGCCCATTTATCGCAAATAAGCTGTTCGGCCGGTTGAGTGTGCAACTTTATAGCTGCCTGGTTGGCCATACTTCCGGTAGGAAAAAATAAAGCTTCATCTTTCCCGAACATTTTTGCCAGTTTTTCTTCCAGGGCATTTACCGTAGGATCTTCCTTATAAACATCGTCGCCAACTTCAGCGCTCATTATTGCTTTCAACATTCCGCTCGTAGGGCGGGTTACCGTATCACTTCTTAAGTCTATTTCTTTCATAAATATCATTTATCATTTCCGCGAAGGCGGAAATCTTTTATTTGTTTTCTGGTCATTTCCGTCTCGAAAAAAACGGGATAAACTGCGGCGGAAATAATCTATTCAACCTCAATATTAAAATTCATCCCTTCACATTTAAAACTCCCAATTGGACTTCCATCAGGTATTTCAGGAACATTTAATTTGGTTTTATATTCCTCCGGATTTTCCCGGTAGTTTTCAATTTCCCGAAACATTTGCTGATGCAATGCCTCATCCTTTCCTCTTAGCCAATCCTTCAATTCATCAATTTGGGCATTGGCCACAGCTTTAACCTTAGCCGTAGCCGATTCGCTTTCGGCTAATTTAATCAACTGCAACAATACCTGGTAATTTACGGCTTGCTGGACTTCATTTAAATATTCGTCCCGATGCGATTTTTTTATTGTTTTCTTGATTAATTCCTCCAATACTTCCTCCGGTCCCATTTGTTTTTTATTCAATGCCTTTTGCTGAACCAACCTCGCCATTCGTTCCGGATGCAATAATAAGGAAAGTGATAAATTAGCAGAGGTTACCGGTGCCCCCAGTGCGTCAAATGCTACGCCGGTATTGCTTTTGAAAGATTCCCTGCTACGATTATAGCCAAAAGCGCGTGGTGGAAATAATTCGAGTTTTTCTTTCGGGATGGCGATCACTTCGGCATCTAAGGTGTTTAGAATTGAATTAAGCGCATTTTCCTGCATTTTTGAGTTTGCACTTTCCCATAGCTTATCCTTTCCTCCTTTTACCGCGTAATTATAATCAAGTCCGCCAATAATTTTTACTGCAGCTTCCACCTGGTAACGATGTAAAAAATACAAGGGAACGAAAACATCTTCCAAAACCGAATAAGGCTCGTTGGACCTTATATTATCTACCGAAAAATTTTCAATCCCTTTTTTCCTGATTTTTAAGATTTCTTCCAGTTCTTCAGTTGCATTTTTTTCGTTATCCCAAAGATGTGCGTTAATGTGAGCGCCTCCCTGCGCCCTGGCATCAGCATCTGAAATAAACTGATGCCCGGCCTCATGCGCTTCATCCAAAACAGAATTTAGAAATTCCCTTTCAGATGTGTTTTCAGGAATATCGGCATACGAATATTTTACGGTTACTTTATCCCAGTCACCAATACCGGTTTCGTAAGCATTTGCAATACTTATTTCGTTGTTTTCCATACTAAATTGTGGATGCGGGTAATCCATTACAGAGGCGTTTTCGTTTACGCTTGCCGAGAAATTATGAGCAAATCCAATGGTGTGGCCAACTTCGTGAGCAGAAAGTTGCCGAATCCTGGCAATGGCCAATTCCATCATCTTTGCGTGATTTTCATCACTTTCAGCAAAAGGTTTATTTAATAATGCCTGAGCAATCATAAAATCCTGACGTATTCGTAAGCTTCCTAAACTCACATGTCCTTTTATAATCTCACCGGTTCTGGGATCTACAACACTGGCGCCATAGCTCCAACCGCGGGTTGAACGGTGTACCCATTGGATCATATTATATCGTGTATCTAGTGGATCGGCATCTTCGGGTAGCATTTTCACCTGGAAAGCATCTTTATAACCAATTTCTTCATAAGCTTCATTCCACCAGCGTGCACCATCCAACAAAGCCGATTTTACCGGTTCAGGAGTTCCCGGATCCAGATAATAAATAATAGGTTCTTCAGCCTCACTAAGTTCAGCTTCTGGATTTTTCTTTTTTAAGCGATGGCGAATTGCGAATTTCTTTTCTATAGGCTCATAAACCGGTGTAGAATAATCTAAATAGGATATAGAAATTGCACCACTACGCGGATCAAAAATTCGTTTTTCATAATTATCGTCGGGTAATTCCACAAAAGAATGATGCTGTATTACACTAAGGTTTTTAGCATTGGGAGCTACACTTTGAACAGTTCTACCTTTGGGTTCCCCTTCAAAAGTAAGCAAAGCTTCAAATTCTACATTCTCGGGAAAGGCTTTGGTGCGTTCTAAAGCCAGCGCACTTTTAGATTTGTCGAGTTTGTAAGTTCCATAATCCCCTTT
The DNA here is from genome assembly GCF_020164485.1 of Salegentibacter tibetensis. GTDB lineage: Bacteria > Bacteroidota > Bacteroidia > Flavobacteriales > Flavobacteriaceae > Salegentibacter > Salegentibacter tibetensis. Next base: position 34,135 of record NZ_JAIQZA010000008.1, on the reverse strand, counting down.
TTTAAGTCGGCCAGCAACATCGTGCGCATCTTCCATTAAAAAGGGCGTGAAATCTATAATGTAAATCGAATCTTTTTCCTCTTTAATTTCAAAACCATAAACCACCGATTTTGCAAAGGCTTGCTCTACACTTCGCCTCTCCAATTCATTTTCTGTTTCAGCCCTGTATTTTTGATTGGGTTGTACCAGCAATAATTTATTTCCTGCTTTCTGAAATTTAACCACGGCTTCATTTCCCAGCTGTCCACGGTCTAAACCAATATCGTTAGAACCAAGTCCGCTGGTTAAGGCGTGTACGTATAAAAATTCGGTGTCCAGTTTATCTACCTCCAGGTAAATTTCATCTTTATCTTCATTATAATGAAAATTAAAAAAGCCTTCATATTCCTGAAGATTTTCTTTTTCGGAAAGAAATTGGGCCGTTCCCGGAACTGAGAAACTGACTAACAGTAAAATAAGTAAAAATCGCTTCATTTTTGGTGTTTATAGGAATCCCTAAAACTATAAAAATATCGTTAAATACTTTCCCGGCGCAGTCTTAAATTCTATTTTTACCTTTAAATTTAAGCTATATGATAACAATTGAGCAGATCAAAGATCTCAGAGAGCGCCTTGGTGCGTTAAGGAGGTATCTTTGACATTGATGCCAAAAAAATAGAAATTTCAAATCAGGAAGAAAAGACCTTTGCTCCGGACTTTTGGGATGAACCCAAAAAAGCTGAGGAACTTATGCGTGAAATTAATTCTGAAAAACAATGGGTTGAAGAGTTTGAAAAGGCTCAAACCCAGGTAGAAGACTTAGAGGTTCTTTATGAATTTTATAAGGAAGACGATGCCAGCCAGGAAGATGTTTTAGAAAAAAACAGGCAGGCTTTAGATCTTATCGAAGATCTTGAGTTTAGAAACATGCTTTCTGAAGAAGGCGATAAATTAAGCGCGGTACTACAAATAACGGCAGGCGCTGGCGGAACCGAAAGTTGTGATTGGGCAGAGATGCTTATGCGTATGTACCTTATGTGGGCAGAAAAACGCAAGTTCAAAATAAAAGAACTCAACTACCAGGCCGGTGATGTTGCCGGTATTAAAACGGTTACTCTTGAGATTGAAGGAGAGTTTGCTTTTGGCTGGTTAAAAGGCGAAAATGGTGTCCACAGGTTGGTACGAATTTCCCCATTTGACAGTAATGCGAAAAGGCATACCTCATTTGCTTCAGTCTATGTTTATCCGTTAGCCGATGATTCTATAGAAATTGATATAAACCCTTCTGAAATTTCCTGGGAAACTATGCGTTCCTCTGGGGCTGGAGGACAAAATGTAAATAAGGTAGAAACCGCGGTTAGGTTGCGCCACGCCCCTACCGGGATTGTTGTAGAAAATTCTGAAACCCGGTCTCAGCTGGAAAACAAAACCAAGGCCATGCAGCTTTTAAAAAGTCAGTTGTATGAGATCGAACTTCAGAAGCAACAAGCACAACGCAGGGAAATTGAAGATTCTAAGATGAAGATTGAATGGGGCTCGCAAATTAGAAATTATGTAATGCATCCCTATAAGCTCGTAAAAGATGTAAGAACCGCAGAAGAAACCGGAAATGTAGACGCTGTAATGAACGGGGAAATTGATATTTTCCTAAAAGCTTTTTTAATGATGATGGGACAACGGCAGGAAGATTGATAAGTTTATGCCTATATATTTTAGATTTAGAAATTATTGTTTATTTTAAAGTAGCCAAAACAAAAAATAATGATTACTGTTTACCACAATGCCAGATGTAAAAAATCAAGGGAAGGATTAGACTTAGTTAAAAATTCTGGAAAAGAATATCAGGTTAGAGAATATTTAAAAGAGCCACTTTCTGAATCCGAATTAAAACAAATTCTTGATAAATTAAGTTTTTATCCCATGCAGTTAATTAGAACTAATGAAAAGATCTGGAAGGAAGAATACAAAAACAAAGATCTTAGCGATAAAGAGCTTATTACTGTTATGGCAAAAAATCCAAAATTGATTGAACGCCCCATCGTAGAAACTAAAAATTCTGCGGTAGTAGGTCGTCCGGGAACTAAAATTGAAGATTTATTAGATTAATGCTCTGGCAAACCAAACCAACAAAAAATGAAAACTCAACATAAAATAGCTATAATTGGTGCCGCCGGTTTTTTGGTGTCCGGATTTATATTTTCTCAATTTTATCTTCACAAGAAAAGTAGGAAAGAACTAATTGAGATTGCTCGTGAACTAGCTTATACCTGGAAGAAAGAATTAGAACTCGATTTTGAGCAAACCGGTAAGTTAGAAGATCTTATCATTGAATATACCCTTAAGAAAAATGAAATTCTTAGTGCCACGGCTTTAACTGAAGATGAAATTATTTTAAAACTAAAATCTATTCAGCAGGCAGAACATAAAAAACTTCAAAAAGTGATGACCGACAAACAGTTTGAAAAATATATTGAATTAAATAAAAGAATTAGTCGGAAGTCTTAGGTCCTATGGTTCAACAATAAAAAACTATTTTAACATTTAAAACCCGCATTTAACGCGAGTTTAACCGATTTCCTATTAAACCATTTTTGAAAGTTGCGGTCAAAGAATAAAATTTTCTATGACCACCAAAATCTTACCTACGCTCTGTGTAGCGTTATTTCTTTTTTTTAGCCTTACTGGCTTCTCCCAATCGGGGCCATATAAAATTAACGGAAAAGTAATGGATACCGAGATGGATGCTCCTCTTGAGTTTGCAACCGTATCAGTAGTTAATTCCAGCGACCCTGCAGATGTTACCGGAGTCGTAACAGGTTCCCGGGGGAACTTCTCTATAGAAGTGCCAGAAGGCACCTATAATATTATAGTTGAATTTATCTCTTACGAAACCAAAAGGTTTAATAATCGCAAGATTGATTCAGACCTTAATTTAGGAACCATTCAATTGGGGCTGGATTCAGATAGCCTTGACGAGGTTTTAGTTCAGGCTGAAACTACACAGGTTAGTGTTCAACTGGATAAAAAAATATATAATATTGGTAAAGACCTTACCACCGCCGGAGGTACAGTAAGTGATGCTCTTAATAACGTACCATCTGTTTCTGTAGATGTGGAAGGCGGAATTAGCCTTAGGGGAAACCAGAATGTTAGAATTCTTATTAACGGAAAACCATCGGCAATGGCAGGGTTCGGAGATACGAACGTATTAAGTAACCTTCCCGCTGAAGCGATTGAACGTGTAGAAGTTATTACTTCTCCATCTGCACGTTATGATGCAGAAGGTACCGCAGGTATCTTGAACATTATTTTAAGGCAAAAAGAAACTTTAGGCTTTAATGGTTCCCTTAATATGAATATTGGACATCCGGACAATGCAGGGATTTCAGCGAACTTAAATTACAGAACCGATAATTACAACCTATTTAGTAACATTGGATGGCGCTATTTTGATGCACCTCAAAATAGTTTTAGCGATACAGAATATTTAAGACGTTTTAATGACGATGGTGAGCTTGTTCCACCAGAATTCAATAGAATTCGGGAAGATCGGGAAGTAGAGCGACTAAACCGAAATTATAACGGGAATGTGGGTATGGAATATTTTCTTAATGAACAATCTTCCATTACCGCCAGCATTTTTTACCGATACGGGGAAGATGAAGATACATCTCTTAATGATAGTGATAGATTTAGAAGCGGCGATCTTGTTGAAACAACACTTAGACGTGAGCTACAAAGCGAACAAGACAATAGTTACCAAATCGCTTTAAATTATATTAACCGATTTAATGATGAAGGCCACGAAATTACGGCCGATTTTCAATATGAAAATGATGCAGAGGTTCAAAATACAATTATAACCGAAGATTATGTTTTATCAAACGAAGCTAACCCAACGCCTTTTCAAAGAGAAGAAGTTTATGCTGAAGAAAGTAAAAATGAATACTTAATCCAGGCTGATTATGTGTTACCTCTAGGTGAAGATGCAAGGTTTGAAGCAGGTTATCGCGGTAATTTTGAAAATGAGATTACAGATTATCGCTTACAACAAGAAAATCTTACCACAGGAAATCTTGTTACCAACGATACCCTTACCAACGTATTTGATTACTCTGAAAATGTAAATGCCCTTTATTCCCAATACGGCTCCAAATTCGGAAAGTTCTCTTTTCTTTTGGGACTTCGTCTTGAAAATACGCAACTTAAAGGTGATATAGATTCAAGACTAAGTGATGAAGAGTTGGTTGCAGCTTATGGATTCCCTATTCAAACTGAATTTGATAATAATTACCTGGGTCTTTTTCCCACGGTTAATTTAATTTACGAATTAGCAAGTGATGGTGGCCGTGAAGAAAATATAACCTTAGGATATAATAGAAGAATTAACCGTCCCCGGGGTTGGTATATTAATCCTTTTCCATCCCGTTCAAGTCGAACTAATGTATTCCAGGGAAACCCTAATTTACAGCCTGCCTTTGCCAGCGCATTTGATCTTGGTTATTTAAAACGTTGGGATAAACTTACCTTGACTTCTTCCGTATATTATCAGCACGAAACCGATTCTTTTGAACGAGTTGAAGAGAACACCGGGCAGGTAACTACAGATGGTATTGATATTATTAGAACCATTCCTATTAACCTTGCTACGAACAAAAGAACAGGTGCCGAGCTTGGAATTCTTTATAACCCGGCAGATTGGTTAAGATTAAACAGTAGTTTTAACTTCTTCCAGTTTGAAACAGAAGGAGAATTTAACGGAGTAGATTACGGAGCAAAAAACACCAGCTGGTTTGCGAGGTTCAGTTCTAAAGTAGAGCTTCCCGGAGCTGTAGACTGGCAAACCAACGCTTTTTATCGTGGACCGCAAGAAAATGCGCAAACCAAAAACAAAGGGATATTTTCATTGGATCTTGCCTTAAGTAAAGAAATCCTGAATGAGACTGTTACTCTTTCTTTAAATGTTAGGGATTTATTGAATTCCAGAAAGCGGAGATCATTAACTTCTACCGAATTCTTTAACCGTGAAAGTGAATTTCAATGGAGACAACGTCAAATCACCTTTTCTGTGATTTACAGATTTAATCAGCAGAAACGTGAACAAAGACGGAATGGTAGAAATGGAGATATGGATGATCCGGGATTTGAAGGATAAGTCTGAACTAAAAAACCGGCTATCTGGATAGCCGGTTTTTTAGTTTAAATTTTTAAAAATCGAGCATAAAAAAAGGGACGTTAATTGTCCCATTTTTTATGCTTTTTCTTCTTTAGCTTTTTTTCTTGCTTCTTTCTTTTCTTTAAGCAATTCAACAACCGAACCGCCTATCCAATAGGGCAAAATAGCCATTAGGAAAATCATAAGCCAGAATCCCATAGTTAAAATAACCAGGAAAGCCAGAAAACCGAGGTATTGATCGAATTCGAACATAATATCAAAATTTTTTGATCTGGTCAAATATACTAAGCTTTGCCGGCTTTTCACAATTAAATTATAAGAAAATCATAACTCCCTGATTAAAATCAGAAAAATTATAAGCTAAATTCTTCGTATTTATACTTTTAAAAAGCCGCTAACTTGTAAATTTGTCTCACAACTAATAATATACTTTATGGATTATAGAATAGAAAAAGATACAATTGGAGATGTAAAGGTACCGGCCGATAAACTCTGGGGTGCTCAAACCGAGCGTTCCAGAAATAATTTTAAAATTGGACCTGCCGGCAGCATGCCGCTGGAGATAGTTTACGGTTTTGCTTACCTTAAAAAAGCAGCGGCCTATACTAACTGTGAATTAGGGGTTTTGCACGTAGACAAAAGAGATTATATCGCTCAGGTTTGCGATGAAATATTGGAAGGTAAACACGACGATCAGTTTCCGTTGGTAATTTGGCAAACCGGAAGCGGCACCCAAAGCAATATGAACGTAAATGAAGTTATTGCTAACCGTGCGCACCAATTAGCAGGTAATACTTTGGGAGAAGGCGATAAAACACTTCAGCCTAACGACGATGTAAACAAATCGCAATCTTCTAACGATACCTTCCCTACCGGAATGCATATCGCGGCTTATCAAAAAATCATAAAAGTTACGCTTCCCGGGGTGAGACAACTTCGTGATACTTTAAAGAAAAAATCAGAAGAATTTAAGGAAGTTGTAAAAATTGGACGTACGCATTTTATGGATGCCACTCCCCTAACCCTGGGTCAGGAATTTAGTGGTTATGTTGCCCAATTAGACTACGGAATTAAGGCTCTTGAAAATACACTTCCACATTTATCTGAATTGGCGCTTGGTGGAACTGCCGTAGGTACCGGTTTAAATACCCCAAAAGGATATTCTAGAAGGGTTTCTGAATTTATCGCAAAGTTCACTGAATTACCATTTATTTCTGCAGGAAATAAATTTGAAGCGCTTGCTGCACACGATGCTTTTGTAGAAACTCACGGTGCCTTAAAACAATTAGCTGTTTCCCTGAATAAAATAGGGAATGACATTAGAATGCTTTCTTCTGGTCCAAGAAGTGGAATTGGAGAAATCAATATTCCGGCAAACGAGCCGGGATCCTCTATTATGCCCGGAAAAGTGAATCCTACGCAATGTGAAGCTTTAACTATGGTTTGCGCTCAGGTGATGGGTAACGATGTTGCTATTGGTGTTGGCGGAATGCAGGGCCAGTTTGAATTAAATGTATTTAAACCGGTTATGGCGGCTAACTTATTGCAAAGCGCAGAACTAATTGGAGACGCCTGTGTATCTTTTGATGTAAACTGTGCCCGCGGAATTGAACCCAACACCCCAAGGATCCAGGAGCATTTAAATAATTCTTTGATGCTAGTTACCGCTTTAAACACTAAAATAGGTTATTATAAAGCTGCTGAAATAGCGAATAAAGCACACGAAGACGGAACAACACTTAAAGAAGCAGCCGTTGAATTAGGTCACCTTACCGAAGAACAATTTGATGAGTGGGTACAACCTAAAGATATGGTTGGGAATATTAAATAGTTTTAGTATTTCTAAGAATTAAAAAGGGCTGTTTGATTGTCTTGTTTCGTCAAGCTGAACTTGGTTCAGCTTCTAATATGTTTCGATTAACAACAATTTAGATCCTGAAATAAATTCAGGATGACGTTCTTTAAAACTTTCAAACAGCCCTTTTTCTTTTATATCAAAAACTTATTTCTCTATTTTCTTCTTGCTTTTCTTCGCATAAAACTTCTGGAATCTCCAGTAAGAGACTGCTCCAAGCACTGCTACCGCTGCTATCGAATAATAGATAAAGGTTGGTGTAATCACCTTGCCACCACTTGCATAAGAGTGTAAACCTGCTAAATAGAAGTTCACCCCAAAATAGGTCATTAAAATACTAGCAAAAGATATAACGGCCATAAGATTAAAGAACCATCTACTTCTTAGCCCGGGAACCAAACGCATATGGATTACAAAAGCGTAGACCATTATACTAATTAAAGCCCAGGTTTCTTTAGGGTCCCAGCCCCAGTAACGCCCCCAACTTTCATTGGCCCATTGTCCTCCAAGGAAGTTTCCAATAGTTAGCATTACCAAACCTACTGTTAAAGCCATTTCAGTAATAATGGTAATCTCTTTTATATTGAGATCCATTTTCTTTTTATTTTTTTCCGTAGTAAAAATCATTAAGAACAATGCTACGGCACCCAGGATCATTCCCAGGGTAAATGGACCATAACTTCCTACAATTACCGAAACGTGAATCATTAACCAGTAAGAATCCAATACTGGCTGTAAGTTTGCAATCGCAGGATCCATCCAGTTCCAGTGAGCGATCATTAAGATCATTGAGGTTACAAAGGCTGTAGATGCAATGGTTAAGGTACTTTTTCTTCCAAAGGCTAAACCAAAGAACATCGTGGCCCAGGCTACGTAGATCATAGACTCATAGGCATCACTCCAGGGCGCATGGCCTGAAATATACCACCTTGCAATTAATCCTAATGTATGCAATATAAAGAGAAATATTATAACCCCGGAACTGATTTTAACCAGCCATTTGGTGACATTATTCTCTTTAAAGATTCTGGCAATAACAATAGCTAGCATAAAGAGGCCGGCAACCATATACATCCAGAAAAGGTTCCTGAAAATATCGTATTTGTTATAAGCGATCTCTGCATTGATTTTATCTTCTGAAGGCAATACCTCTGACCCGAATTTCTTCTGAAATCCTTTTATACTTTCCAAAAACTGATTTGCTTTAGAATAATCCCCGGTTTCAACCGCATCAGAAAGGGAGGTCATATAAAGCGGAAGGATTTGTTTGGTATACACCGAATCCATTCCTTTAAATACCACTCCTTCATCCTCTAATTCAGGATAGGAAACCCATTTATTATTTTCGTGCTCCGGAATTGGGAAAATCCTTAAAATCTTACCCTGAAGCGCCCGGTAAAGTAAATTTACTTTCTTATCGGTTTCAATAAAATCTTTCTGAAATTTATTGGGAACCGCTGCCTGGTAGGCCTCTTCCAAAAGTGGGGATAGTTTATAATTCCCCATATCATCAAAGAAACTGCTTAGGGTTAGATATTTTTCACCCTGCGCTACGCCAAGAATGTTATGTAAACTATCGTTCTTTTTTTCAACATAAATAATTGGTACGTTGTACCAAATCATTGGGTTTTGGGTTAGCGAGACCAAAACCTGGTCTGAACTTAAACCTTCGTAAGAATCAGATTTGCTTAATTTCCGAAGTAATTCTGAAGAATAGGTATTGGCAGGCTTCATTCTTCCGCCAACATCCTGAATTACCAACCGGCCAAATTTAGCCGCATGTTCTTCGCTTATCGCATTGCTTTTAATTATTGAATCTACTTCCCTCTTAGCCGATTCCGCGTGTTCGTGCTCGTCTCCGGGGATTTGCGCAAACATAGACCCGGTAGCCATAAAGAAAATAAGTACCGTACTTAATTTTTTCTTTTTATTCTTTACTTTCTCCAGCATTTCCTTGAGGTTTCCGAAACGGGATCCTTTATCAAATAAAATAAGCATCAGGCCTAAATAGAGTAGAAAATATCCAATATAAGTAACCCAGGTTCCCCAGAAATCGTGGTTAACAGATAAGACTGTTCCGCTTTCATCTGGCATAAAACTGGCCTGGAAAAACCTAAATCCTTTGTGGTCCAAAACGTGGTTCATATAAATTTCATAAGGCACATTTTCTTTCCCTTCTTCTACAATTTCTACTTTACTCTTAAAAGCGGAGTAGCTATTTTCAGTTCCGGGATATTTATCGGCGATAAAATCGTTGAGTTTTAAAGCAAAAGGTAATTCAACCTCTTTACTACCGTAATTCAGATAAAATTCGAGGCCTGCAAGCTCTACTTTTTGAGGTTCACTGGGGATTCCCTGACCTCCCATTAAGGTTATTGTTTCAGATTCGCCTTCAGAAGAAATTCTTAAGCTTAAGGCATCACTTTGTCCATCGGTTTTTTCTGGGGTTTTTACGATATCGTATTTTCCTTTTACCACCGGCTCCGGAATTACAAATTGCATATTTCCGATATTATATAAAGAACGCAGCATTAGGTTTTGGGTAGAATCTTTTACCAAATCCCCTTTTTCCTGGTCTGCCATTCGCATATAATCCCCTTCAAAAGGAGAATTTATAGTGTATTTTCCGCTCTCTTCGTCATAATTAATATTGATGGCACCCTCGGTAGGTTCATTTAAGGCAAATAAAACATTATGTATATTTTGAACTTCCCCCTGTTTTATATAATGGTCGTGACGATTTCCACCCCCGGCTTCAACGAGTTTAAGGTGATTTATGCCGTCTTCGGCAGGTACCAACTCTTCTTTAGCGCCATAGATAAAATTTGTAGCTTCAATGGTTACGGGCTGGCCATTATAATCGGTATTCAGTACATAATCGTTCTCGGTTTCAGGAGCGAAAAGTACCGGCTCCTCCAGAACCCTTCGTCGGGGTTCACCTTCAATCTCCCCATCTATAAATGTAGTGAGATAGGTTTTTTCTGAAAGCATAATATTCGTGGTTTCGCCTTCCTTAATAGGCATCACCCCTTCGTAACTTATATAACGGGTTATAAAAGCCCCTACTAAAATTAATAAAAATGACAAATGGATTAATAGTGAAGACCACTTTTCTCGTTGATGAAGCTTATAACGCTTAATATTTCCAGCGAAATTAATCACAAAAAACACCATAATGGCTTCAAACCACCAGGCGTTATAAATTAACACCCTCGCGGTTTCAATACTATACCAACTTTCAATAAATGTTCCGAACGCCATGGCCACTGAAAAGACCACAAATAAGACTGCCATTATACGTGTAGAAAATATGACAGAGGCTATTTTATTCTGCATGAAGTAACTCTTTTTACGGCTGCAAATTTAGGGATTTTTAACGGTTTGCAGTGGTAAAAACAAAGACATTCTCCTACACGAATGTTAATTTTATTGCCTGATTATTTTTAATAATTTAGCCGAATGACAGAAGTGGTAATTTTAGGTGCCGGGAATGTGGCTTTCCATTTATTCAGGGCGTTTTCACAAGCGGAAAACACCAGGGTAATTCAGGTTTACAACCATAGAAAAGAAAGCATGAAAGATTTTTCAAGTTTTACGGATACTACAATCAACATCAACCACTTAAAACCTGCCGATTTCTACGTTCTCGCTTTAAAAGACGATGTAATCCCTGAAATTAGCAAAAAACTTAAAGGCAAAAATGGTATTGTTTTGCATACCGCAGGTGCGGTTGGTTTAAATGCGCTGAATAGTTTAAATAATTTCGGAGTGCTTTATCCGCTACAGACATTTTCTAAGAATAAAACGGTAGATTTTACTGAAATTCCTGTTTGCGTTGAAGCAAATTCAGCTAAAAATTTAGAAAAAATTAAAAAACTGGCTTCAGAAATCACCAGAGACGTACGCGAGATTAATTCAGATCAACGCAAAGCTTTGCACCTGGCGGCGGTTTTTGTGAATAATTTTAGCAATCATCTTTATAATATTGGAGCTGAAATTTGTGAAAATCACCGGGTAGACTTCAGTATTTTAAAACCGCTTATAAAGGAAACAGCATCAAAAATTGAAAGTTTACCGCCAAAAGAAGCTCAAACCGGTCCCGCTTTAAGAAACGACCAAAAAACAATTGAAACCCATTTAGCGCTTTTATCTAAAAAACATATGGATATTTACAGCCTATTAACCCAATCTATTCAGGATTTCCATGGAAAAAAATTATAAAGAATACCTAAACCAAATCAACACTTTTGTATTTGATGTAGACGGCGTTTTAACCGATGGCAGTATACAAATTAGCACCGAAGGCGCTCTCTTGCGTACCATGAACATCAAGGATGGCTATGCGCTTAAAGCGGCTAAAAATGCCGGTTATACGGTTTGTATTATTTCTGGAGGAAAAAATGAAGGCGTACGCAAAAGGCTAAGAGACCTTGGAATTAACGATATTTATCTTGGCATTCACGACAAAGTGGAGCAAATGGATGAATTCTTCGATATCTATGAAATCAATGCCGAGGACGTTTTATATATGGGAGACGATATCCCCGATTATTACCCTATGAAACTCGTTGGTTTGCCCTGCTGTCCGCAAGATGCCGTAGCCGAAGTTAAAGAGATTTCAAAATATATTTCACATAAAAAAGGTGGTAAAGGCTGTGTACGCGACGTGATTGAGCAAGTGATGAAAGTACAGGGAAAATGGATTGATAAAGACTAAATGAACTGGATTATACTTATTCTCGCCGGACTTTTTGAGGTTGGATTCGCCTTTTGTTTGGGAAAAATGAAAATGACAACCGGCAATACTTCCACGTTTTGGTTTATAGGGTTTTTAGTTTCCCTGAGCATAAGTATGCTTTTACTTTACAAAGCAACCCAAAGCCTACCAATAGGTACCGCCTACGCGGTTTGGACAGGTATTGGAGCTATCGGAACAGTTTTACTGGGAATTTTTATATTTAGAGAACCCGCAACTTTCTGGCGCATCTTTTTCCTAAGCACCTTAATAATTTCAATAATTTGTTTAAAATTTGTTTCTGAATAGGTATTTTATGAAATCATTTTTAAACCTTATTCGATGGAAAAATTTGCTATTCATAGCCATCACCCAGCTCCTTATAAAATTTGTCTTTTTTGAAAATATGGGTGCAGATACAGTGTTGAATAACATTGAATATGGACTTCTGATTTTCGTTAACATAGCCCTGGCAGCCGCAGGTTATATAATCAATGACCTTAACGATGTAAAAGCCGATAACATAAATAAGCCCCATAAAAGCTATATAGATCAGGGGATTTCAGAAAAATTAGCTTTTATTTGGTTTTTGATTTTCAATATAAGTGCAGTCGTAATTGGATTCTATCTCGCTAATATCATCGGGTATCCGACTTTTTCAGCCCTTTTCATTATGTGCTCTGCCCTTCTTTATATTTATTCTACTTACTTAAAGTTCGTTCCGCTGGCGGGAAATATCTCGGTGAGTTTAATGGTAGGCGGCGTGGCAATTTTGCCGGGAATTTTTGATCTACTTCCCGGCATCACACCTCTAAACCAGGAAAAGCAAGCTTTTTTATTTTTCACCTTACTGGATTACGCCATTTTTGCGTTTTTAATCAATTTACTTAGAGAAATGGTAAAAGATCAGGAAGATATTAATGGTGATTATAATGTAGGCATAAGCACCTTACCCATTTTATTAGGTCATAGCCGAACTAATAAAATTATTTTCGTAATTGGCATTTTACCTGTAGCCGCGCTGGTTTATTATATATACAACTATATTTTTGACGATACTTTTTTAGTACTTTACACACTTATTTTAATTTTGGGACCACTGCTTTATTTTGAAATTCGCATCCTGGAAGCCAAAAAGAAAAAAGAATATACACACTTGAGCTTAATCCTGAAAATTATTTTATTTTTCGGACTTATCTCTATCGGATTTCATCAGTTTCTTCTCACTTAAATTGAAAGAATAAGCTCCGATATATTTATATTTTCAACTAATAGCTCAACAAAGTTTAAGATCATAGTTATGCTGAAAGACCTTTTAAAAAACAAAGAAATCATTCTTGCTTCCGGCTCACCAAGGCGCCACCAATTCTTTAAAGACCTGGATATCCCTTTTAAAACAGATGTAAGGCCAGTTAAGGAGGTCTGTCCCGATTATCTAAAAAAAGAAGAAATAACCGATTTTTTAGCCCAATTAAAGGCTGAAGCTTTTCAAAAAGAATTAAAAGAAGAGCAGATCTTAATTACAAGCGATACCATTGTGTATAATGAGGGAAAAGCAATGGGCAAACCTGAAACAGCCGTTGAAGCAAAAGAAATGCTGAAATCACTTTCGGGCAAAACCCATAGCGTTTACACATCGGTTTGTTTTACAACTCACAAAAACCAGTCAACGGTAAATTGTGAAACGAAAGTAAGTTTCAAAGAACTTACTACCGGAGAGATCGATTATTACGTAGATAACTTCAAACCATTTGATAAAGCCGGAGGTTATGCCATTCAGGAATGGATTGGTCTTATCGGGATCACTAATCTTGAAGGAAGTTATTTTAATGTGGTTGGTCTTCCCACTCATTTGGTCTATCAGGAATTAAATAACCTTGCTTAAATTTAGATCATAATATGTTGATTAAAAGCATTTTAAATAAAAAATATAAAGCTTTACATTAATATTTTTTTTCAAGACAGTCTATTAAATAATCATAAATTTTGTATTTGTAGATAGCTTTTTAAAAGTACCTTTACACAAAATACAGAACAGCTATGTATGAAGTTTTTGCTCAATATCGAACTGAAATCACTTACACAATAGTAACTGTTTTCGTTTTATTGATTGTTCAGTTTTTATTAAAGAAAGCAGCACACAGAGTTGGGAAGCGCAGTGAAATTAACTTCACCAGAACCAGGCTGATGTTTCAATACATCAATCTTCTTATTCTTTTTATTGCTGTTTCCTTTTAGCTATTGCGTGGGGAATAGGAGTAACCGAACTTTCCCTTATATTTTCCTCGGTTTTTGCGGTTATAGGGGTTGCCCTTTTCGCGGTATGGTCTATTCTTAGCAATATTACTTCCGGAGTAATTCTATTTTTCTCATTTCCATATAAAATTGGAGACAAAATAAAGATCCACGATAAGGAGATGCCTATTGAAGCTATTATTGAAGATATAAAGGCTTTTCATTTACACCTCAGGACTTTAGATGGAGAATTAGTTACGTACCCAAACAATCTTATTCTGCAGAAAGCGGTTTCCCTTGTCGCAAAAGATGTCTATCTTGACGAAGATAAAAGCAGCCTTTAATTGTGATTACGTCGGGCAAGCCCGTGAGACATTAATAGCATAACAGTTCTATCGAGACAGGCCTTGGAGTATTTAAATCTCGATTATCGAGTAAAAGCAATTAATTTTCTATCTTCAGGCGACTAAAGTTTTTATATTTGGTTATCATAAAAATTGCCTTAAAACTTATGCGCAAACTACTTAGTTTTCTTTTTTGTTTTTTTCTGCTGAATTTACACGCACAGAAACCCGAAAAATTAAATGCTTCTGAAATATTTCAGGAAATAAAAAAGCTTAATTTCTTGGGCTCAGTATTATACCTTGGCGCTCATCCAGATGATGAGAACACCCGGTTGATCTCTTATTTTTCAAACGAAAAAAACGCTCGAACAGCTTATCTCTCTTTAACCCGGGGCGATGGCGGCCAAAATCTAATTGGTCCAGAATTAAGGGAACAACTGGGACTCATTCGAACTCAGGAGTTGCTAGCTGCAAGGCGTATAGATGGAGGCGAGCAATTTTTTACCCGTGCCAACGATTTTGGTTTTTCGAAAACGCCCGATGAAACTTTACAAATTTGGGATAAAGAAAAAGTCCTGAGCGATGTTGTGTGGATTATCAGAAACTTCAAACCAGACGTAATTATAAATCGGTTTGATCACCGTACACCAGGTACTACACACGGTCATCATACCTCTTCTGCCCTCTTAAGCACGGAAGCCTTTGATGCCGCCGCTAACCCTGATAAATTTCCTGACCAATTAAAATTTACCGAAACCCATCAACCAAAACGGGCTTATTTTAATACTTCTCCCTGGTTTTATGGTGGAGATGAAGCTTTTGAAAATGCCAGTAAAGACCGGTTTATTAGTTTTGATACCGGGGTTTATTTTCCGTTACTCGGACTTTCAAATCCTGAAATTTCATCTTTAAGTCGCAGTCAGCACCAATCGCAAGGTTTTGGTAGTACCGGTTCCCGCGGTCGGCAAATGGAATATTTAGAACCTATTAAAGGCGATACAGTTCGTACGCAAGATGTTTTTGAAGGCATAGATACTTCCTGGAAAAAGCTAAAGGATGGTTCCGAGATTGGCGAAATCCTGACTGAAGTTGAAGAAAACTACAATTTTAAAGATCCTGCGGCAAGTTTACCAAATCTACTAGAAGCCTATAAACTAATACAGGAATTGCCAAACGATCACTGGCGGGAACTAAAAACCAAAGAAATAAAAAATATTATTTATGCCAGCGCAGGCTTATTTTTGGAGGCAGTCGCAACGCAAGCTTCAGCCACTGCCAGGGATAGTGTTTCTGTAAACCTGGAAGCCATTAACCGAAGTGATTTCCCGGTAACTTTAAATTCGGTGGAATTAAGTCCGAATAATTCTAAAATTCAGCCAAATATAAAATTGGAAAACAACGCAGACTGGCAGGAAGAAATCGCTCTAAAAGTTCCTCAAAATACGCCTTATACCACTCCATATTGGTTGGAGGAAGAATCGGAAAACGGGATGTACATCGTAAAAGACCGGGAACTTATTGGCCTGCCGGAAACACCAACACTTACCAAAGCAGTTTTTTATCTTAATTTTAATGATGTTTCACTGAGTTTTGAAAAACCCATTGTTTATAAATATAACGACGCGGTTTTTGGCGAAACCTACCAACCCTTTGAGATTATCCCCGAAGTCTCTCTTGATTTTCAAGACGATGTAATGATTTTTGAAAACGATGAAACAAAAAAAGTTTCAATAAAAATCACTTCAGGTAAAGCGAATATAAAGGGAGGTCTGAGACTTTCAGCCGGAGAAGGTTGGAAAATCTCTCCCGAAACCCACAAATTTCAACTTCAACAAAAAGGAAGTTCGGTAAGCCTTTCTTTTGAGGTAACTCCCCCAAAAGATCAGGATGAAACTTTTATAATTCCAACAGCAACGATAAACGGAAAAGAATTTTCAGAAAAGCTCGTTAGTATAGATTATAAGCACATTCCGAAACAAAATCTGGTAGTTCCTTCAAAATTAAAAGTTGCGCGCTTAGAAATTGAAAAAAGAGGAGAATTGATTGGTTATATTGAAGGTGCCGGAGATGTGGTTCCGGAAAGTTTGGAACAAATTGGATATCGCGTTAATAAATTAAATGTTGCCTCAATTTCACAGGCTTCACTTCAAAAATATGATGCGGTGGTACTGGGAATTCGTGCTTTAAATACGGTTGAAGCCTTAAAATATAAACAAAATACGCTTTTCGATTATGTAAAAAGCGGTGGCAATCTTATCGTACAATATAACACCAACCACGGTTTGATTACTGAAAATATATCCCCTCTTCCGCTGGAATTATCCCGGGACCGGGTTACAGATGAAACGGCTGAAGTTCGGTTTTTGGCTGAAGATCATCCCATTTTAAACTCACCCAACAAAATCACTAAAAACGATTTCGAAAATTGGGTTCAGGAACGCGGACTCTATTTCCCTGAATCCTGGAGTAAAGAATTTACCCCAATTCTTTCTATGAACGACAAAAATGAAACCCCAAAAGATGGTAGTCTAATAGTTGCAAAATATGGTGAGGGTTATTTTATTTATACCGGTCTAAGCTTTTTTAGGCAATTCCCTGTTGGCGTTCCCGGTGCTTACAGGATTTTCGCGAATATGATTTCAATAGGAAAATAATGAAGAAACCCGAAAAATTTACCTGGAATAGATCATATACCTTCGTTCTTTTGGCCAACGCTGCTTACATTATCATTTTCTATTTTATAATGTCCCTATTTTCCTAATATGCAATTAATAGACTGGATTGTTCTTCTTGGCACGCTCGCATTTATTGTAATCTACGGGGTTTATAAAACCCGACACAAACAGGGTGCACAGGATTATATTCGCGGCGGAAGTGAAACCCGTTGGTGGACAATTGGTCTTTCTACAATGGCTACGCAGGCCAGTGCAATCACCTTCCTTTCCACACCCGGACAGGCTTTTCACGATGGGATGGGCTTTGTGCAATTTTACTTTGGACTGCCTATCGCTATGGTGGTTATTTGTATGTTTTTTATCCCAATTTATCGCAGACTCAATGTTTACACAGCTTATGAATATTTAGAATCAAGATTCGATAGAAAAACCAGAACTTTAACTGCGATTCTATTTCTGATTCAACGCGGGCTTGCGGCGGGATTAACAATTTTTGCGCCGGCTATTATCCTGTCGGCCGTTTTGGGATGGAACCTTTCGGGTTTAACAATCCTAATAGGTTCTTTAGTAATAATCTATACCGTTGCCGGTGGTACTAAAGCCGTGAGCGTTACGCATAAACAGCAAATGGCAGTGATCCTTACCGGGATGTTTGCCGCATTCTTTATTATTCTAAGCTATTTGCCCGAAAATATCAATTTTAGCAAGGCCCTTGAGATTGCCGGTGCCAGCGGTAAAATGGAAATTCTCGATTTCTCTTTCAATTTTGAGAATCGCTATACTTTCTGGAGCGGGATTATCGGCGGCAGCTTTTTAGCCCTTTCTTATTTTGGAACAGACCAAAGTCAGGTGCAGCGTTATTTAAGCGGAAGATCGGTTAACGAAAGTAGAATGGGGATGATTATGAACGGAATGCTTAAAGTACCATTACAGTTCTTTATTTTACTTGTTGGGGTGATGGTTTTTGTGTTTTACCAATTTAACAATGCACCTTTAAATTTCAATCCAGCTGCGACTGAAACCGTTTTGAGTTCAGACTATGGCAATCAGTATGAAGATTTGATGCAGGAGCACGATGCGCTTCAGCAGGAAAAACAGAATCTACATTTACAATTTGCCGAAAACAACAATTTTACGCCTGAAAATAATTCCACTTATCGCGAAAATCTGGCTACTTTAAATGCTTCGGAAATGGAAACCCGCCAAAAAGCGAGGAAGTTAATAGACGCTTCAGATAAAGATGCTGAAAGCAATGATAAAGATTATGTGTTTATCCATTTTATTCTGAATAACCTCCCACGCGGTTTAATTGGTTTGCTGCTGGCTGTAATCCTTTCCGCAGCAATGTCTTCAACCGCTTCAGAATTAAATGCATTATCATCCACCACTTCCATAGATCTTTATAAAAGAAGTCGAAAAATCGAAAAATCTGATGAGCATTATGTAAGAGCTTCAAAATGGTTTACGCTGCTTTGGGGCGCCATAGCCATTGCCTTTGCGAGTCTAGCCAATTTGTTCGATAACCTTATTCAGTTGGTAAATATTATCGGTTCCATTTTCTACGGAAATGTTTTGGGAATATTTTTATTGGCATTTTTTATAAAAATCGTAAATAGTAATTCGGTGTTCATCGCAGCTATAATTACGCAAATTATTGTTATAATTCTTTTTAAATTTGATGCAATGCCTTATTTATGGCTCAACCTGGCAGGATGTTTACTGGTGATGGCTATTGCTTTGATCCTGGAATTATTTATAAAAACACCTGAACATAAAATTAAAAAGAGCCCATAACCTGTCTGTTCCGTTCAGACGGGTGGGCATTTAGTAAAAAACTCGTATAAAATGAAAAAAATAAAATGGGGCATTCTTGGCCTCGGAAAAATAGCCGGTAAATTCGCTACCGGGTTAAAAGATGTGAAAGGAGCTGAGCTTTATGCTGTGGCCAGTCGCTCTAAAACCAAGGCTGAAACTTTTGCAAAAGAACACAATGCTACAAAATTGTTTTCCAGTTACGAAGCGATGTTAAAAGATGAGGAGTTAGACGTGGTTTATATCGCGACCCCACACGTTTTTCACCATCAGCAAACCTTACTTTGTTTGGATCATAAAAAGGCGGTACTATGTGAAAAGCCTTTTGCGATGAACAAAAAGCAGGTAGAAGAAATGATCGCTAAAGCCAAAAAAGAAGATGTATTTCTAATGGAGGCATTGTGGACACAGTTTTTACCACATTTTAAGTTTGTAATCGAGCAAATTAAATCTGAGAAATACGGCAAGATCAAAAACCTAAAAGCAGATTTTGGGTTTCCGGCGCCGGTAGATCTGGATAAACGCCTTTACAACAAAAGCCTTGGTGGTGGCAGTTTACTGGATATTGGGATCTACCCTATTTTTATGGCGATGAGTGCATTGGGAATTCCGGAAAAAATTCAAGCAAAAGCCAGTTTTCACGATACGGGGATTGATGAGGATTGTGATATGATCTTTGAATATAAAGACGGCGTAGAAGCCGAATTGGAAAGTTCTATTGTAAAACAAACTCCAACCACAGCGGTTATTCAGTTTGAAAAGGCGACTGTAACTCTTAATACAAGATTTCACGAACCTTCAAGCCTTAAAATACAAACTCCGGAAGGAGAAGAAACCAAAGAATTTGAAGTCAATTCCAATGGTTATAATTTTGAAGCCGAACACGTTCAAAAAATGCTACGCGAAGGCAAAACCGAAAGCACCGAAATGACTTTTGAAAAAAGCCTGCAATTAATTAATTTGCTGGATAAAGTTAGAAGTGAGATTGGGTTAGAATATTAGTCATCCTGAACTGGTTTCAGGATCTAAGCTGATGGACTATTTATTATGAATAATTTATGCTCATAATATATACCGCTCCGCTGGACCTCATTATCCTTATATAACACTTATTTCTATAAATATTTCGCCTCTCTGAGGCTCTTTTGATTTCTTCTGAAAAATATAAGACCTCACAGGTTTCTGAAACCTGTGAGGTTTTTAATCATATTAATTTTAAAGAAACTAAGCTTCTACCTTTTTCGTGGTTTTCACTTCTTCTCCTTCTTCGCTTTCTACTTCGGCTAAATAACGTTCAGCATCTAATGCGGCCATACAACCGGTTCCCGCTGCGGTTACTGCCTGGCGGTAAATCTTATCCTGAACATCACCAGAAGCAAAAACTCCCGGAATATTAGTTTTGGTAGATTTTCCTTCAGTAATTAAATACCCGGTATCATCCATTGTTAATTTTCCTTTAAAGATATCGGTATTTGGCTTGTGGCCAATCGCAATAAACAATCCGGTAATATCAATTTGCTCTTTTTCGCCGGTTTCCTTATTTAGCATTCTAAGGCCTTCTACTACCTGTTCGCCAATTACTTCATCTACTTCTGTATTATAACGAATATCTATGTTCTTGGTGTTGGTTACCCTATGTTGCATCGCTTTAGAAGCCCTCATCTGATCTCCTCTTACAAGCATTGTCACTTTTGTACAAATATTGGCTAAATAAGTAGCTTCTTCTGCAGCGGTATCTCCTCCACCAACAATGGCAACATCCTGGCCTTTATAGAAAAATCCGTCGCACACAGCACAGGCTGAAACCCCACCACCACGTAAACGTTGTTCACTGGGTAAGCCAAGGTACTTTGCAGTAGCACCGGTAGAAATAATAATAGCTTCTGCTTCCACCCAGGTAGAATTATCTACGCAGGCTCTGTGGATTCCACCAGCTTTATCGCTTAACTCCACTTCGGTAATCATTCCCATTCTTACTTCCGTACCAAAACGTTCAGCTTGCTTTTGCAGATCCATCATCATTTTTGGTCCGTCTACCCCATCAGGATAACCGGGAAAGTTATCCACCTCTGTAGTTGTGGTTAATTGACCTCCGGGCTCCAGACCAGTATACATAATAGGTTTAAGATCGGCCCTTGCTGCATAAATTGCTGCGGTATATCCCGCCGGTCCAGAACCTATAATTAAAGTTTTTATTCTTTCTATTTTATCGCTCATTTTATCTTGTTTTTCTGATTTACAAAAGTAATAACTTTCAATATAAACTTAGGTTAATCTTATTAAGTTTTACTCGATAATCGAGATTTTAATGCTTTTAGACCTTTCACGAAAACGAATACTTTTGCCCAATTTTTTATTGGGCATGCCACCGGGTTAATTTGGTATTCAGTAATAATTTGAAGTTATAGATTTCATTCAGAATATAAAAATTATAGGCTTCCCTCAATTTAAACTATACCTTTGCTGCTTGAATGGAACTTACTTTATTTAACATACTTGATATCCTGGGAACCATAGCCTTTGCTATTTCTGGTGCCCTGGCTGCTATGGACCGCCGTCTGGATCTATTTGGTATTTTCATTATCGGGTTTGTTACTGCCATTGGTGGCGGTACTTTACGCGATACTTTAATTGGAAACACACCCGTCACCTGGATGGAAAACACAATTTATATTTACCTGATTGGCGTTGTGACAGTTCTTGCCATTATTTTTAGAAACAAAATCAATTACCTCAAAAGATCACTCTTCCTTTTTGATACCATCGGATTAGGGGTTTTTACCATAACCGGTGTTGAAATTGGTATTAGAAACGGTCTTGACCCCATAATCTGTGTCGCTCTCGGAGCAATTACGGGTACTTTTGGAGGGGTGATTCGCGATATTCTGTGTAACGAAATTCCTGTGATCTTTAGAAAAGAAATTTACGCCACCGCTTGTATTTTTGGCGGACTCGTTTTTGTGATTATGCACGACCTTGGCGTAAAACAGGATGTTATTTACCTCACAACATCATTGATTGTAATTTCAATTCGACTCATCGTAGTGAAATATCATATCTCACTCCCCTATTTCTATATTTCTTCGGAAAAAAGTAAATGAGTTTTCCCTTCTGAAAATATAATTTCTTGGGCTTAATGCGGAAGTTTCTTCCGAAGCATTCCATAAATAAAAGTTCCTAAAAGCGATCCAATAAAAACAATTAGAATCGGTAAGAACCCTGCGCCAATTAAAGTGAAAATTGGTCCCGGACAGGCACCTGCTAGCGCCCAACCTAATCCGAAGATAATTCCGCCATACATATACCGACTAAAACTTTTCTCTTTGGGAATAAAGGAAATTTGTTGACCATAAAAAGATTTCAGGTTTTTACGTTTTATAATTTGTACGCCAATAACCCCTAAAAACAAAGCAGAGCCAATAATACCATACATATGAAACGACTGAAACTGGAACATTTCATAAATCCTGAACCACGAAGCAGCTTCAGATTTAAACATTACTATTCCAAAAAATATACCTATTAATAAATATCCTATACTTCTCATAATTTCATTTTAAAATATTAACGGAAATAATAAATGTACCATCACCAATCCGCCGATAAAAAATCCGATCACGGCGATTAAAGAAGGTAGCTGCAAGTTACTAAGTCCTGAAATTGCGTGCCCGGAAGTACAACCTCCGGCATATCGTGCTCCAAAACCAATTAAGATTCCACCAACCAGTAGAATGATAAGCGCTTTAATTCCGCCAACTGCTTCCCAGGTGAATAATTCGGTGGGCAGGTAAGCTTCACCCGCACTACTAAAACCTAAATCTTCCAGAATACTCACCGTATCAGGATTTATTGCTACGGAAAGGTCATTGCTCAGCAAATTAGCGCCTATAAAACCGCCTATAATAGCTCCAGCTACTACAAGTAAGTTCCAGCGTTGAGATTTCCAGTCAAAATCAAAGAAATCGGCTTTAGAATCTGCGCCACACATTGTGCACATCGTTCTAAGGTTTGAAGACATTCCAAAACCTTTACCGATAAAGATGAGCAGAAACATTATTACTGCTATAAGCGGACCCGATACATACCAGGGCCAGGGCTCAAAAATCCATTCCATATTTATTTTTTTTAATGAGGTGCAAATTAAAGGGAATTTACAAAAGAAAACAGTAACAAATGTTACAGGTAAAAAGACCTCACAGTCCAGATAAAAATCTGGACTGTGAGGTCTAAGAAATCTAATTAGTATTTTAATTATTTAAAATAAGATTTCAAATTCTCCAGCACTTTTTCAGATAAACGCCTTTGGGTTTCGGCACTCCAACCGGCACTCTTAGTATGGAAAATCACTCTATTTAATTCTTTTGTTCCTTCAGATAGCGAAGCCCCACCATCTCCGTCAAAAATTGCAAAGTTGCCATCAGATTTTATCCAGTCTACAAAGGCTTTTTCCTGAAAAGGAAGCCCTAGCGAGGTGTTGATCAAAATTTTTCCTGAACCAAAAGTTTTAAATTCCTCTCCTCCCAATAATTTTGTGTTCTTAGGAAGGTGAAGTGAGATTATTCCAGTGGTTTTCAACAATTCTTCTAAAGATAAATATTGAAGTCCTTTAGCTTCCCAATCATTCTTTCTACTCCTACTGAAATAGTAAAGATCGGCTCCCATAGGCAACAAGGCTTCTGCCAGTAGTTGCCCGGTTGTACCCAGCCCGATAATCCCAATCTTTTTATCAGTTAGTTCAACCGGCCTTTCTCGCCACTGGTATTCCCCAAATCCGTGAAGTAACTGTATCAGCTCAGAAACTATAAATTCTATCACTCCGGGATCTCCATAATCAAAAATTCCTTTAACAGTAATTCCCTGCTCCCTGGCATAATCTACACCTACGTTTGCCGATTCATCATCATACAGGCTGCAGGCCATCCCGATGTACTTCAAATTAAAACATTCTTTTATAACACTTTCTGGTATTTGGGTTTTCCAGGAAACTATTACGGCTTCGGCATCGCCAATTCGTTCCATAAGTTCCTTTTCTGACTCCGGACTTTCTTTATAAACCACAACTTCCGACTCACTGTATTGCTGAAGTTCATTTATAGCCCAATCTTCAAGCTTGGTATGATCTACACAAACAATTTTATTGAATTTCTTCATTTTCAAGCCGGATTTACAAAGGAATATTTCCGTGCTTTCGCTTGGGTCTAAGCACCTTTTTATTTTCCAGCATACTAAAGCCTTTTAGTAATTTTCTTCTTGTATCACGTGGCATAATCACCTCATCAATAAATCCGCGTTGCGCGGCTTCAAAAGGATTGGCGAAGGTTTCAGCATATTCAGCTTCTTTTTCAGCCAGTTTCGCTTCGCTATCTTCAGCTTCCTGGATTTCCCTTCTGAAAATAATTTCACTGGCTCCCTTAGCTCCCATCACAGCGATTTCGGCCGTTGGCCAGGCAAAGTTAAGATCAGCTCCAATATGTTTTGAATTCATTACATCATAAGCACCACCATAAGCTTTCCTGGTAATCACGGTTACTTTTGGCACCGTGGCTTCGCTAAGCGCGTAAAGTAACTTAGCTCCGTTTAAAATAATACCGTTCCATTCCTGATCGGTTCCGGGTAAAAATCCGGGGACATCCACCAACACAAGCAATGGAATATTAAAACAATCGCAAAAACGGGTAAATCGAGCCGCTTTTTTAGAAGAATCTACATCTAAAACCCCGGCAAGACTCATTGGCTGGTTGGCAACAATCCCAACACTTCTTCCGCCTAAACGCGCAAAACCTACAATAATATTATCGGCGTAATCTTTATGAATTTCAAAAAATGAATCCTCGTCTATAATTCCAGCAATAACCTCATGCATATCGTAAGGCTTATTGGAACTATCGGGAACTATACTATCAAGGTCCTTTCTAACTTCGTCGCCCAATTCATAAGGAAGTTTCTCCGGCGCTTTTTTATTGTTCTGAGGCATATAGCTCACCAGTTTTTTGATATCCTCCAGGCAGGCGATATCGTTGAAAGAAGTGATATGCGTAACCCCGGATTTTGTAGCGTGGGTAGAGGCGCCTCCCAGTTCTTCGGAAGTCACTTCCTCGTTGGTTACCGTTTTTACCACATTTGGGCCGGTCACGAACATATAACTGGTATCCTGAACCATAAGGGTGAAATCTGTCATTGCCGGGGAATAAACCGCACCACCCGCACAAGGCCCCATAATTGCCGATATTTGTGGAATTACTCCAGATGCTTTCACATTTCTATGAAAAATATCGGCATAACCGCCTAGTGATTTTACACCTTCCTGAATTCTGGCTCCGCCTGAATCGTTAAGACCTATCATTGGCGCACCAACTTTTACGGCCAGGTCCATTACCTTACAAATTTTCTCGGCATGGGTTTCTGAAAGCGAACCACCAAAAACGGTAAAATCCTGGGCGAAAACATAAACCAGTTTTCCGTTTATAGTTCCGTAACCTGTAACCACTCCGTCACCATAGATTTTTTGATCTTCCATTCCAAAACCAGTGGTTCTATGGGTTACCAAAATCCCTATTTCTTCAAAAGAACCTTCATCCAGCAAATAATCTACGCGTTCGCGGGCGGTAAGTTTCTTTTGGGCGTGTTGCTTTGCAATACGCTTTTCACCACCGCCAAGCTGCGCCTGTTTAATTTTATCCTGTAATTTTTCTATATTCTGACTCATCAATATTTTTTTAACTTCAACTTAAACGATTCGAACATTAATTTTGCGGAATACGCAGTTGCTCCCTGTCTTTAAGGTACTGTCTTAAAGCCACCAGGGCAGCTAGTTTTGCCTCTTCTTCTATTTCAGCTTCAAGTTTTTCGGCGGAATAATAATTTTTCACAAAATGCGTGTCAAAATTTCCGCTTCTGAAAGCCTCGTGCTCAAAAACAAATTTTCCAAACGGAAGCGTTGTCATTACGCCCTCAACTTCATATTGTTTTATGGCTTTCAGCATCAATTGAATCGCTTCCTCACGGGTTTTTCCGTAAGTAATCAATTTTGCCAGCATCGGGTCATAATATATAGGAACTTCCATCCCTTCTTCAAATCCGTTGTCAACCCGTATATTATCACCCTTCGGAATACTGTATTTTTCCAGTGTTCCCACACTGGGCATAAAATTATCCATCGGGTCCTCGGCATAAACCCGAAGTTCTACTGCATGTCCTTTAATACTTAGATCTTCCTGAAGCAATCTCAACTTTTCACCACGGGCAATCCTTATTTGCTGTTCTACCAGGTCTACCCCTGTAATATATTCGGTTACGGGATGCTCCACCTGCAAACGGGTATTCATCTCGAGAAAATAGAAATTCTGATTTTCATCGAAAAGAAACTCTACGGTTCCAGCACCAACATAATCACAGGCTTTAGCCACTTTTACGGCAGCTTTACCCATTTGTTTCCGAAGTTTTGAATCCAAAACTACCGATGGTGCTTCTTCTACCACTTTTTGGTGCCTACGCTGCACGCTGCATTCCCGTTCAAAAAGATGGATATAATTTCCGTGAGTATCGGCTAAAACCTGGATCTCGATATGTCTTGGAGACGAAACGTATTTCTCGATAAAAACAGAGCCATCGCCAAAAGCAGATTCAGCTTCACTAATAGCGCGCTTCATCTGGTCTTCCAGGTCTTTTTCCTTTTCAACAATACGCATTCCTTTACCACCACCACCGGCAGAAGCTTTTATTAAAATAGGAAAACCGATCTCTTTAGCAATTTTCTTCGCTTTTTCGGGATCGGTAACCGCTTCGTCAATTCCGGGAACCATTGGGATATCGTAATCCTTAACCGCATCTTTCGCGGCAAGCTTGCTTCCCATTACCTTAATAGCCTTAGATCCGGGGCCAATCCAGGTAATTCCGTTTTTTTCAACATTTTCGGCAAAACCGGCATTTTCACTTAAAAATCCATATCCGGGATGGATCCCGTCTACACCGAGTTCTTTAGCTACTTCAATAATTTTATCGCCTTTTAGATAAGATTCGTTGGAAGGCGCTTCTCCAATGCAAACCGCCTCATCGGCAAACTTTACGTGGGGTGCATTCCTATCGGCCTTAGAAAAAACCGCAACGGTCTTGATCCCCATTTTCTGAACGGTTTTCATCACCCGCAAAGCAATCTCTCCCCTATTGGCTACTAATATTTTCTTCATTGTTTTTTATAAATTTTGATTCACTGATAACTGCCTTTTGCAAAGTCACTGAATTATTCCATTTCAATTAACAACTGGTTCTTTTCTACGGTTTCCCCATTTTTCACTGTAATAGATTTCACCACTCCGTCCCTGGGTGCGGTAAGTGTATTTTCCATTTTCATGGCTTCCAAAACAAGTAAATAATCGCCTTCTTTTACTTCAGCACCTTCTTTTACATTTACTTCCAGGATAAGACCCGGCATTGGTGCTTTTATATCATTGATCATTTGCGCTGTTCCCAGGGAAAGTCCCATCTCTTCAATGAGCAAATCCAGCTCGTTAGAAATAGCTACTTTGTAAGTGTTGGAATTGATCTTGACGTCGTACTTGCGTTGAAGAAAGTTTTCGGAAAAAACCTCAGCCTTGAAACTGCGGTTTTCTTTTAATAGGTGGTAATGCTTATCGGCAATTTCCTGCGTATCTAAAGCGGTAATTTGGTCTTTGGTAAATTCAAATTCAAATGTATCATTCACCTTAACCTTATATTTTTTTTCCATATTTCGTAGTTTTCAAATCTAATTTGAAGCTTGTTTTGTAAATATAGAAAAAGTTTGGAGCAATTACTTATGAGTTTTCAAGATTCCCCAGTGTTTTTTGTGGTTTAAGAATAAAATAATGAATCTACTTAGGTTTTGTTTTAGTGGAATAAACTCTGGAGATACAAATGGTGTTTCTTATTGAAAAGTAAAGTATTTTATAATCGCGGACTATAATTCTTCGAAATGAGGGTTCTATTTCATCTAGTTGATATTGATTTATAAAAACAATCTCGCTAACCTCTTTCAGAATGTCATTCTTAATTATTTTCGCTGCTTTTTTGGATTTACAACTTACAAAATCATATACTTCTTTAAGAGACTCCCTGCCATTTTCTGTCCAGATTATATTTCTTACCCGTTCATCTTCCATTACCAATCCCTGGACTCCTCTTCCAGGTCTTTTTGGGAAATAGTTTTTCCCTCAGCAACCTGATTGATGGATTCCTGTAAATCTTTATGATATTCGGCATAACTTACTGGAGAACCATCTGCCTTATAAGCAACAGTTTTATCAGCATCGTATTTTTCAATAAATTCAAGCATCGCTTTTAAAAAATCAGGATCAGCTTTTTCAAGCTTTTCTGATATTTTTATTCTTAATTCTTTAGTTTCCATATCTAAATATAAGCATTTGGACATAAAAAAAACCCCGAAGTGGGGTTTTTAAATATACTTAAATCATCTATTATGAAAACTCCTTAATCGCTTCACTTAGATCATAAACTTTACTATCCTTAAATTTATTTTCAAGAATACTGCTTCCTGCTGCAGAGCGATATCCACCGGCACAATGCACCATAAATGGCTTATCATTTGGTAATTCATCAGCACGGCTTCTAAGCTCATTTAACGGAATTGCCTTGGCATCATCAAAGATCTTACCTTCTGCAATTTCGCTTTCATTTCTAATATCTACAATAGTGTATTTATCCTTATTGGCTTTAAAATCTTCCAAATTGAACTCATCTGAAGATCTTGAAACTTTTTCAGATAAAGTCACCACAGCTTTCATTTGCTTTTCGTAACCAATTTTTGCAGTTCTTTCCAGCAAATCGTCAATTTGATCTACGCTTTCAACAATAAGGTAAAATTCCTCTTCAGGCTTAATAATAGCACCTAACCAAGTTTCATATTTATCGCCTTCCGATCTTGCCATTATATTAATACTGTTTGGCAAATGCCCTTTTTTATAAATGGCCCCATCTCGGGTATCTACAACGGTTGTTCCTTCTTTATCTAATGAATCTACATAAAGTTTAACCGGAACTTCATATTTTGCTTTTTGAACATTTAAAGCACCTTTTCGGTTTATTTCAACATTAAATCCGAAATACGAAGGAATAAAGGGTTGATCCTTTAGGATTTCTTCTACAAATTCCTCTTCGGTTTGGTCTTTAAAAGCCCAGTTTCCCTGGCGCTCATTTCCTAATGTACTGGAAGAAGCATCACTCATGTTTTTTCCGCAAAGCGAACCTGCTCCGTGAGCGGGATAAATTAATGTATCATCTGGCAAATCGTTAAATTTGGTTTGCATCGTGTTGTACATTTGCTTTGCCAATTCTACACGTTTTGCCTTCATATTTCCAGCTTTCTCGCGTAAATCCGGTCTACCCACATTTCCTATAAAAAGCGTATCTCCACTAAACATAGCGGTCTCGCCGTTTTCTTCAGCAATAAAAGTTAAACTATCTGGCGAATGTCCGGGAGTGTGTAAAGGCTTTACACTTGCATTTCCTATTTTCACTTCATCTCCTTCATCAAAAGGGGTATGTGAATATTCTACGCCAACTTTTTGACTGATATAAATTTTTGCCCCGGTTTCCTCCTGAATCTGTAAATGTCCACTTACAAAATCGGCGTGCGGGTGGGTTTCAAAAACCGCCACAATCTTTGCATTGTTCTCTTCGGCAAATTTATAATATTGCATAGGGTTACGGCTTGGATCTACCAGAGCCATTTCTCCGTTACTAATCAGCGCATAAGAATAATGCGCCAGGGGTTCGTCTTTAAACTGTTTTATTTTCATTTTGTGTCTCTTTTAAATTATAAACTGATTTCTGCGTGTTATTTTTTCGAAATGGAAACGCCATTTGATTTTTAAAATCTTGCGGAAATTCTTCATCTCCTTCAAAACCTAATTCTATATCCTTTCCTTCCTGCGGAATATATGCCGTACCGAACAAATAATCCCAAATACTCAGGCTTAAGCCGAAATTCATTCCGTATGGTCTGTCTACCGGAAGGGCTTTGGAGTGATGCCAGATATGCATTTTAGGATTATTCAGTAGATATCCAAAAATACCGTAATTCCAGCCCACATTCGCGTGATTTAAATGCCCGATGAAAACTGCGAACATATGCACCACAAAGAATTCCTGAATTCCAAAGCCAATCATCGCCAGCGGAATATACTGTACGGTTTTATAAATTATTGTTTCCATAAAATGAAACCTAAACTGTGCGGCAAAGCCCATTTCCTTTACGCTGTGGTGAACTTTATGAAATTCCCAAAGCCATGGCTGCTTATGCAATTGCCGGTGAACATTCCACTGGATAAAATCGGCTATAATGAACATTATTAGCAGCTGTATCCAAATGGGGAAGTTTTGCACTTCTATGGCCACAATATTGGTAATTCCAAACAAACCAAGGAAATCGTTGAACAATTCCACGGCAACGTTCGAAATTGCATTATAGCCAACCAGCGAAAACAAGAAAAAATTAAATAAAATATAGAACGTATCTAGCCAGAAATCCTTTCTAAAAATCTTTTGATCTTTTCTCCAGGGGATTAAAATTTCCAGCACCCAAACTAAAAGTGACAATCCAATTAACCAATAAAAATAATTGGTCCAGGAAGGGTTGCTAATTTCATTGACCAGGTAATTAAAGTACCCGGTAAAAGAATCGCCAATAATGTTTAAATACTTTTCCAACCGGTTTATTAAGTTTTACAAGGCAAAAATATAATAATCCCACATTTAGGGCAGTAACTTTTGTTACACTAGCCAAAACCCCCATAATTTATTAAAATCAAGTACCTCGGGGCAAGCCCACGAGGTATAAATTGGAAAACTATTTTATAATTTCGAGGCAAGCCTCGGGGAATTAAACCCTCAATGAGAGATTAAGCGCTTCTTAACATAGGAGTTCTTTATAATATTAGTCTTTGTTAAATGCCAAATAGTTCATCATTTTCTATTTAATTTTATGATTAAGATTTTAAAAGAAACCAATACCAAATATAAAAACATGAGTCAGTTTAAATTACAACATAAATTTGGATTAGGTGGAGTCGCCATGGGCAACGGATTTAAAGAATTAAGCGATGCTGAAGCTGAGAAGACGTTGGAAGCCGCCTGGGAAGCCGGAGTAAGATATTACGATACTTCGCCCTGGTATGGGCTGGGTTTGAGCGAAAGACGTTTTGGACATTTTCTGCATAATAAAAAACGGGAAGATTACGTGCTTTCCACCAAAGTAGGTCGGGTTTTAAAAGCTACTAAAAATATTCCTGAAGTAATGTGGAAAAATCCATCGCCATTTGATTATAAATATGATTATTCTGCGGAAGCTGTTCGGCGTTCGGTAGAAGATAGCCTGCAACGCTTAGGTATAGAAAGTATAGATTATGCTTTTATCCACGATCTTTCACCCGATCATAATGATGAATATGAAGACGGAACTACCTGGGAAGAACATTTTGAAATTGCAAAGAATGGCGCAATGCCGGAACTTGAAAAAATGAAAGACGAAGGTTTAATCAAAGCCTGGGGCTTAGGAGTAAACACCATAGATCCCATTCTAAAAACTTTGGAAGTCGCAAAACCAGATGTTTTTCTATCGGCTATTCAATATTCCCTGGTATACCATAAAGAAGCGCTGGAGCGTTTATTACCGGCAATAGAACAAAGCGAAGCTACTTTGATAAATGCTGCACCTTTTAATGCTGGCTTGCTCGCCGGACAAAACCGTTATAATTATGCGGGTGAAATGCCCAATGATATTTTAGAACGATATAAAAAGATCCTTAATATTGCTGAAAAACATAAGGTAAATCTGATAGCGGCTTCGCTTCAGTTTTCTTTAGCTCCAAAAGCGGCAGGCACGGTCCTGGCCGGTGCAAGTAAACCCGAGCAGGTTCGTGAAAATATAAAAGCCCTGGAAGAACAAATTCCGGCCGAATTCTGGCAAGAATTAAAACAGGAAAAATTAATCGAAAAGAAAGCTGAAGTTCCGGCATAAAAATAATTTAGCTACGAATTCACTAATAGAAATATATATTAGTGAATTCGTAGCTCATCAATTATGAAATTCATAGCCTCAGAGAAGCGCCATAATTATAGAAAAGGAGACGATCCTGGAAATAAAGCTCCAGAGAAGCCTATTAAGATCAATCATTTACCAATTTAAAAATAAAAACAATCAACGTTTCCGTTGGCGATTGTTGATATAATCTTCAATAGCTTCTTTAGTAGTAAGCCAATTCCTTCCTTCTTTATAAGCATCAATTTTTCCCTGCCGTGCCAGTAAACTAATATATTCCTGGCCATAAGGAAGTTGCTCCTCTTCTACCAAACTGGAGATCTCAGTATAATTGGTGTCGTTATCTGGCAGGGCCTGGATATAGATATTTAAGGTTCGTTCCAAAGCCTGGCACATTAATAAGCCTAACTTTGCATAATTACCATTATTTGCCGCATTTAAAGCTGCATAATACTTTTTACGATCGTTACGTAGAATTATGGCTGGTGGAAAACCTTCTTTCATTAAAATTAGGTTCATTGCCAGTCGTACGGTTCTTCCATTCCCATCAAAGAAAGGATGTATCCAAACCAATTTATGATGAAAGACCATAGCAAGTTCAATAACGTTTAATTGCTGTGGGTTTTCATTAACAAAAGTCACTAACTCATCAAATAACCCAGAAACCTTTTGTGCATTGGGCGGAACAAAATTTGCCCCGGCAATTCTCACACCTGAATTTCGCAACCTGCCTGCATAATCATCTTCTATACTTCGTAAAACTAGTTCATGAAGTTTTAAAATGTCTTTACCATTTAACTTATAACTAGATTTTACTAAAGTGTACAAGTAATCTAAAGCAGTTTCGTGGTTCTTAGCCTCAAAATGCTCTCTAAGTGATTTCCCTTTTATAGTAATGCCTTCCTGCAAAACCATTTGCGTCTCCCTAAGGCTCAAAGAATTTCCCTCTATGCTATTGGAATTGTAAGTCCATTCAATGCCCAGGGCTTCTTTCATCTTAACCAAAGCGATTTTAGGCAATGGCCGGGCTTTTTGCAGCATTGCTTTCTTCTCAAACAAACGTTTAAACGTGCTGTTCAATTCTTTGCGATATGTTACATCTACTTCCCACATAATCACAAAGATACAAATATATCGGTTAACTTTTAAAAGTCACCTATCCGATATTAAAATTTATTCATTGAATTTCAGTAATTTCAGGGCTTTATTATCCTTATAATCCATTCTTACTAGAATAATTACTGCCGAAATTAAAGTCAGGATTCCAATTAGCATGATCGCAGCTTCAATACTTACTAGGTCAGCAATTACACCGGTTAGTACTGCTCCAATGGCATAACCTAGATCTCGCCAAAGTCTGAAAATCCCAATGCTTTTTGCCCGGTCCTGCGGATGGGTATTATCGGCGATGGTTGCCAGGAAAGTAGGATAAACCATAGCGGTTCCCCAGCCAAGTAAAGATGAAAGTACCACGAAATGCGTCATTGTTTCAGCCCAAACCAAAATCACCAAAACTATTGCCTGTAAAAGCATGCCGATAAAAAGCATATCTTTTTTACTGAAAATATCGGCCATTTTTCCGGTAAATAGTTGGCCTATTCCCCAAACCGCGGGATAAAGTGCCGTAACGATTCCTATCTGTTCAAGATTAAAACCTTTTCCCGAAAGTAAAATTGGAAATAACCCCCAGGCCATCCCATCATTAAGGTTATTGATTAAACCAGCCTGACTTACAGAACCGAGGTTTTTATCTTTCCAGGTAGTATCCCAAAAAATATTCTTTAATCTGGACATACCGCTTTTGCCTTCTTCTTTTGCTACGTGATGCCTCGTATCCTTTATAAAAAAAATACTAAAAAGCAAGCCTAGTACCATTAATGCAATCCCAATATAAAATGGATAAGGCCTTACACCATATTCTGAAGCGATCCAACCCGTTAAAAATGCCACTACAGCTACCGCAAAATAACCGGCGAATTCATTTAAACCCATGGCAAAACCGCGTTCTTTTTCTCCTACAAGATCAATTTTCATAACCACGGTACTACTCCAAGCCAGTCCCTGGTTAATTCCCAGTAAAACATTAGCAACAATAATCCAGTTCCAGTTTTCGGCATAAATAAGGATAAAAGGAATAGGAATAGCAAAAATCCACCCTAAAACCGAGGGCACTGAAAAAGTCCCTGAAGAAATTGAATTAAAGTGAGTAAAAAGGAGTAGAAGCCGTAGTGTTTTTACTCCTTTTTTCGTATTTTAAATGCTGATTAACCGCGACTTATATATGTTATTGC
>NZ_JAIQZA010000079.1 GCF_020164485.1 Salegentibacter tibetensis | reverse complement strand
CAATAGTCTGATTGTTGTTCATATTCATTAGATTTAAAAGGTTTATTATTTATATGCAGAAGCACCCCGCAAGTTATCGTGTTCCGGGATGTGTGGTTTATCTTCTTCGAGGTCCTGGTAAAACAGGGAGCTTTTGTCCAGGTTGTTTTTCAGGATATTTTTAATGCGCAGGTAAGTAACCGCGTCTGCCTGCAAAGCTCTTTTACAGGCATCATCCAATCGCTGGGAGCCATAGGATTTATGGAGCTGGATGACCCCCATAGCTCGTTTGTATCCTATTTCCGGATAGTCCACCGCGGTGATTATTTTCTCGATACAGCCCAGCACGTGCTTGCCATGTATGGCCGCTTTCTTTTTAAAAAATTCAGGGCTCCAATCGCTATAGTATTTATGTGTACTGCTTAGATGATCTTTGTTGGTATTATAACTGCCTTTTGAGGGGTTGCGCTGGTGCAGGGCGATCCGCTGATGATAGTAATATACTTCAACCACGGAACTGGTATAATGGATGGTGGTTTCTTTTCCTATGTAACGATAGGGGGCGCTGTAATAGCTTTTATCCGGGGAGAAGTATACATAGCCTATTTTCTGAACCTTTGCCCTTCGGTAGCCTTTCAGTTCATAGACTGTCTCTGGCAAGGGCTTTAGGTATTCCCGTTCCACGGATTGGAAGAGTTCCCTGCGACTGGCTTCTTTGCGGGAGAACAACAGGTCATTGTACCGCTCCAACAAGCGTTTTATCTCCCGGTTCAGATCTTCCAAAGAGAAGAAGCTCATCTCCCGAAGGGGATAATAGATCCGCTGGTAGGCAAGGTTTACGGCATTCTCCACCAACGCTTTATCCTGTGGGGCATAGCCCCGGGCAGGATTAATTACACAGTCGTAATGCCGTGCGAAGTCTTTAAAACTCCTGTTGATGTCAGCCTCATACCTGCTGGCACGGGTAACCGCTGATTTTAGATTGTCGGAGACAATTGCTTTAGGGACGCCTCCATAAAAGTGCAGGGCATTACAGCAACAGGAAATCAGGTCCTCACGTTTCTGGCTTTTACAGGCTTCCACGTAAGTATACTGGCTGTTGGGAAGGATGGCTACAAATACTTCTACCGGGATTAGTTCACCGGTTTCCTTATCAATAATTTGAAGCTTTTTGCCGGCATAATCAATAAAGACTTCATTTCCAGGATCGTGTTCAAGTTTCATCGAACCTTTAACCTTGGCATATTTGCGCCGGTAATGTTCCATAAACTGGGTATAGCCATAAGGATCTTTGGCCTGCGCTACATATTCCTGATAATGGTATAAAAAAGTAAATCCTGGATGATTCCGGGCTTTATTGACCCCCTCAAAATATAACATCAGTTCCTCATAGCGAGGGTTATCAATAGTAGTGTGGGAAGGAAAAAGCTTCTCTAATGTTGCATTATCAAGGGTCAATAATTTTTTCGGGGAAGAGCCGCTGGCCTTGAACAGCCGCATATAAGTATTTACCGTATTACGGGAGATCCCAAGGGTGGTACCTATTTTACGGTTGCTAAATCCATCGAGATGTAAGGAAATAATTTGTTTTAAGTCCATTGGATCAAGTGTATTGGCCATATCGCTTGTTTTTAAGCGACAAGGTATTATTTACTTGATCTTTCAAAGTGGCACAAAACGAACCGAAACAACTGGCACAAAACGAACCGATATAGGCTTAACTTAAAACCAAAAGTGGCACAATTTGAACCGAAATGCCTGGCACTAACCGACCGAAATCACTGGCACAAATCGATCCGAGATATCCA
>NZ_JAIQZA010000078.1 GCF_020164485.1 Salegentibacter tibetensis | reverse complement strand
CAAAACAGTGTTTATTCTTCCTCCCGCTCTGTCTCTGGCCTCCAATATTTTAATTGCAACTCCTGCTTTCTTCAACCTGTAAGCGGCCACAAGTCCAGAAAGACCGGCCCCTATAATAACTACAGGTGATTTATTCTGTTTATCCATTCATAAATTCATCAAAAATTAAAGATTATCAGAGACGCCTTAAAACTGTTCATTTTCCAGGTCAATGATAGACTGTCGCTCCCGGTTAACTGTTAATCGGGTAATGTCCGGACGAGAGTAATGTCCGGCGCCGTCAAAATTTTGACGCTCTTCCAAAACCCGGTTAATATTTAAGGAATGCACAAATAAACCTTCCTTATCTATTATCGGCTCTACTATCCATTCCCCATCGGGGCCGGCAATACAGGAACCCCCATTAGCTAAAACATCAGGTGCATTTTTTATGATTTTTTCGAGATGAGGCGTGTTTTTAGGAAAATCTTCAATTCTCATCAGGCCCGATACAGAAATGACAAATGATCTGGATTCCTTTGCAATAAATCTGGTAATGTCTCTCGTGTTATTTTCTGATCCCGGCCATACTGCCACGTGAAGATTTTCTCCAAGGCCCTGTAAAGCAGTTCTTGCCAGGGGCATCCAGTTTTCCCAGCAGTTCAATCCACCAACGCTAAAGTCTTTTAAAGGATGTACCTGCAGTCCATTTCCATCTCCGGGAGCCCAGGTTAACCGCTCCTCATAAGTAGGTTGCAGTTTTCGGTGAACAGACTGAATTTTTCCAAGGTTGTCAATATATACCAATGAGCAGTATAGACTATGTCCTCCCCGATTATGAGCTCTTTCAATCATGCCAAGATAAATGGCTATACTATTTTCTTTCGCGATCGCACACAATTCATCAAGCTCCCCTTTTTCCACCTGAATTGAATTTCGTACATAATGCGCATGAATTTCTTTGTGTACAGCCGAATTAAATTCAGCTCCGTTTGCCAGCGATAACCAGAATGGATAGCCGGGTAATAAACCTTCCCCAAAAATTACAAGATCACATTCCTGCTTCCCTGCTTGGATCACAAAATCTTTTATTTTATTTAAAGTGCCGCTTTTATTTAACCAAACCGGGGAGATTTGAGCTAATGCTACTTTTAAATTTTCATCGTTTTTCATAATTTCTATATCGTAGATAAAGCAATTTTCTTTTATTAAATCTTTTGGACACCGGCTTCTAATCTTATTTTTCTGAAACCACTTTGGCTAAAAATAAGGTGTTGAAATTTCGGAAACTCTCAATTTCAAAAGTAATTATAACATTTTCAATTTTACTGCCAAACCGGTAATAAGTTAAGACCCTATAAAGCTTAGATCACTTCGTCACCAATCTTTTTTAAAATAAAAAATAAAATAGGTTGGCGGTTAATAATGGCTATATCTCTAAAAATGAATCTGTTAAATAAAAACTAAACCTCCCTAATTCCCTTTATTTTTCTTTGCTTAGACGCTATCTTTAAAAAAACTTGTTCTATGAATTTAGAAAATAAAAAAATATTGATAACCGGAGGAAGTGCCGGTATAGGTAAAGCCTTAATTCATGAATTGCTGAAACACGGGGCACAGGATTTTGCCGTGATCGGGAGGAAAAAAAAGCCTCTAGAAAAGCTGAAAGAAGAGATCCCTTCAGCAAATTTTATGCTTATTCAGGCAGATGTCAGCAACCCAAAGGATTTGGAGAAAGCTGTGAAGCAAATTACTGAATCATGGGAGCATCTGGACATTTTGATCAATAGTGCGGGAGTGGTAAGCGCAGGCCTGCTGTCAGAACTAAGTG
>NZ_JAIQZA010000077.1 GCF_020164485.1 Salegentibacter tibetensis | reverse complement strand
ACCGAAACAACTGGCACAAAACGAACCGATATAGGCTTAACTTAAAACCAAAAGTGGCACAATTTGAACCGAAATGCCTGGCACTAACCGACCGAAATCACTGGCACAAATCGATCCGAGATATCCATGTAAAAGAGATATTAGAAAAGTATTATACCTAAGCCAAGATCGGTTATAACAAATACCGGTTTTACCGAAAAGTGTAATTTAGAGAAACAAGAATCTATAGGATAAGCCGACAAATCCGTGTCCCTAATCCCACTACTTGCACATAATTGTAACCGTTATGTGCAAACGATGTAGAAAATTATATATTTTATGAATCAACACTCTAAAGTTTTCAAAAATTCATCTATTGAAATTTTAAATGGAAACTATCTACATTTTATCAATATAGATTCAATTACTCCAGAATTAGAAAAATTAATTGATGATAAGATAAGATTAATAACAGAAGGGGATACTGAAACAAGCATAGAGTCAATAAAAAAAAGATTAGTAGGTTATCTGGATAAAAAAAAGGGAACTACGATAGAGCTGGGAGCAGTAGCTGAATTTATGATCCATTTGTACTTGAACGAAAAAGGATTTAAACAAGAGTTTTTATTTTTTAACTTGGAAGAGAGGTCAATCAAAAAAGGTTTTGACGGTTATTTTTCGCTAAGCGAGAATGAGTGGATCTTAGAGAGTAAATCTGGAAGTTCAACTACCAAGGGTATTTCTCACCTATCCAAAATTAAAGAAGCATATGCTGATCTTACTATAAAAATAAAGGATGAGGAAGGAAATAATCCTTGGCGAAATGCATATAATCATGCTTGTCATATTGATGTAAATAGTTCAAAAGATATTATCAAAAATCTAAAAAATTTAACAGATGATTTTGATAGTAAAAAATACCAATCTCTTGAAAATCTTAAAATAATACCTTCTTCAACTATTTTTTATATTGACGATTGGGAAGAAATTGATGAGCAGGAATTAACGGAAGAATTAGAAAGAGAATTTAAAACAAAGCAATTTGATGAAATTCATATTATATGTATTAACAAGAAATCGTTGCAGTTGCTAAAAGATTATCTAACCAAATAAAATATATGCTACCCGAAGAAAAGAGAAAGTTAACTGCAATTGGAAAACAAGAAGATTTTCAAGAAATATTCGAAAAGCTTACTACCAATAGGGAATTGACTTTTTCAGAAAAATCTTTAATTCTCGCTACGGCTATTATTTTTTTAAAGCATTATGAGAAAGATAATAGGTTCATATCATATGCTGACTTATCTTACTATATATTTTTAAAGTATTCTTTAAAATATAATGACTTTGATCCCTTATTTGATTTTTCAGCCAATTTCGGCTTTTACCCTATTGTTTCAACTTTAATTAATCAAGATCTTTATAGGGAAGACTCTTTTACTGATTATTTAGTTTCAAGTAGAATAGAAGAATTTAGAAACCCGAAAGACTATATTGAAACTTTAGAACAAAATTTAAAAAGTCAGAAATTCTTAGAGGATTTGGCAAATGAAAAAAGCTACTTGGCGCCAACATCTTTCGGAAAAAGTTCAATTATAGTTGACTATCTGCGTAAAAATTTAACTGCATCTTCTAAGGTTGGAATAATTGTTCCAACTAAATCTTTGCTCATGCAAACATATCAAATGATAAGAGCTGCAGACTTAAGGAAGCGCATAATTATGCATGACGAAATGTATATTGATGAGGATAGTTTTATAGCAGTCTTTACTCAAGAAAGAGCGCTAAGATTAATTAATAGAAGAAATGTATTTTTCGATATTTTAATTATCGATGAAGCTCATAATATTCTTAAACATGATGGTCAAAATCGGCAAGTTTACAATACTCCCCATCTGTAAGACAGTTTAAAGATATTTATAATTATTTATGATGCTATTTTTTTGAGGTTATAAATTTGATCAGGTGGTACTTTTCCTATTTCTGTATGTCTTCTCTTGGTATT
>NZ_JAIQZA010000076.1 GCF_020164485.1 Salegentibacter tibetensis | reverse complement strand
TGCACAATCCGGTGAAAACGGACACCCATTCCGCTGGAAAGCGGACAGTGATTCCGGACTAAAGCGGACACCCATTCCGGGGCAAAACGGACAGTGATTCCGTTTCAAAGCGGACAGCTATTCCGGAGCAAAACGGACACTTTTCTCATCTTAGTGCCATTAACTTTTAAAAGAAAGGATAATGGCCAACAATCCGATAGGTATGAGAGAAGTACGCGAACTATTACGATTATATTTTAAACAAGGACTCAGTGGCCGTAAAGCGGCTAAGGTAGCCGGTATTGGGAAAACTGCAGCAAGCCAGTATATTGCTGGTTTTAAAAGCAGTGGGATCTCCATTTCAGCAATTTCAGGGATGAATGACAGTGAACTCATCAACCTGATCAATATCCGAAAACAAACACAGAATCCCCGCTACACAACCTTAGAAAAGCTATTTCCTTATTTTGAAAAAGAACTTAAAAAAGTAGGTGTCACCCTGCATCTGCTGTGGGAGGAATAT
Organism: Salegentibacter tibetensis; assembly: GCF_020164485.1. GTDB lineage: Bacteria > Bacteroidota > Bacteroidia > Flavobacteriales > Flavobacteriaceae > Salegentibacter > Salegentibacter tibetensis. Next base: position 1,543 of record NZ_JAIQZA010000076.1, on the reverse strand, counting down.
AGGCAGACCCGCAAGGATGGCTATGAATACAGCCAGTTCTGCCATCATTATTACCATTGGCGCAAGGAGAGTAAGGTCAGCATGCATATGGAGCATAAGGCTGGAGATAAACTCTTTGTGGACTTTACGGGTAAAAAACTTTACATCACTGACCCGGCTACCGGGGAGCGAGAAGCTTGCGAAGTATTTGTCAGTGTACTGGGTTGCAGCCAACTCTGTTATATAGAAGCGGTCCCATCACAAAAGAAAGAGGATTGGATCGCAGTTAATCAAAATGCCCTTCAATTTTACGGAGGAGCTCCTGCTGCAATTGTACCGGATTGCCTGCGCTCTGCTGTGAGTAAATCCAATAAATACGAGCCTAAAGTAAATCAAACCTACCAGGATTTTGGGGAGCATTACGGGACGGTAATATTACCGGCCAGGGCTTTACATCCCCAGGATAAAAGTCTAGCTGAAAACTTTGTACGATTAGCCTATCAACGTATTTATGCTCCTTTACGCAATGAGGTTTTCTACTCCCTCGAAGAACTTAATCAAGCACTTTGGGAGAAGCTTGAGCTGCACAACAAAAAGAACTTTCAGCATAAATCCTACAGTCGGCAAAGCCTTTTTGATCAGGTAGAAAAGCAGGAATTAAAAGCCTTGCCAACTACCTGCTATGAGTTAAAACACTTCTCTCAACTCAAGGTTCAATACAATCATCATATTTATTTAAAAGCCGATAAACACTACTACAGCATTCCCTTTAAATATACCGGCAAAAAGGTGAAAGTTATTTATACCCTCTCCAATGTGGAGGCCTATTATAATAATGAAAGAATTGCTTTGCATCAGCGAAATCGTAAACCTTATGGTTATACCACTAAGAATGAACACCGTCCTGCCCATCACCAGTTCCAGGCTGAATGGACCTCGGAGCGTTTCATCAGCTGGGGCCGGTCCATAGGACCTGAAGTAGAGCAACTCATTGCCAAAATACTGGATAGCCGTCCCCACCCGGAACAAGCCTACAGAAGCTGCATGGGACTCTTAAACCTGGCTAAGAAACATCCCAAACCAGCTTATCGAAAAGCTTGTAAAAAAGCCCTTGAAATGAACTGTCTGCAATATAAGTTCATCAAGAATATACTCCATAATAAGACTTTTGATGTTCAAGAGGAACCTCTTGAACTGTTCGAATTACCCACTCATAATAATATACGAGGAAAAGAAAACTTTAATTAAAATCAATACTTATGAACACAAATGCCACCTTTGAAAAGTTACACACGATGCGATTACACGGTTTTGCACAGGCTTATCGGGAAATTACCGAAAGTACCCAGGAGAAGAACTTCTCCCTGGATGAATGTATCGCCCATCTTATTGAAGCCGAATACGAAGACCGCTACAATAAGAAATTAAAGCGGTTGATCCGCCAGGCACGGTTTAAACAACAAGCCTCCTTTGAACAAATCAATTTTAATCAGCCCAGAGGTATAGATAAAAATATGCTGCTTCGTTTACAACAGGGAGACTGGATTAAAAAATCAAGGGACCT
>NZ_JAIQZA010000075.1 GCF_020164485.1 Salegentibacter tibetensis | reverse complement strand
ATAGAATAATAAAAATATCTACACCTTAAAAATCACCAATAAAAAAAGCGACCAAGTCAAAAAATATATTTTTGCTTGATCGCCTTCATAAAATTACCTCAAAGGAGATAGTTTTTCAGTGCCCTCTTTTTCAAGACTGGTTTTTTCTATTTTGCTCCCCCTCAAGGACTCGAATCAAGGAGAGCTATAGCAGTAGTAACCGTCGTTCCAAAAGGTCACCATTAATGGGTATCCGAAAAGTATGCCTTTTTTAATTATCTTATTATAGAACTTAGGCTAAAATATTTTAAAATTTTCTAATAAACGAATATTTCATTACGATTCATAAAGCTTTCTAGCTTCCGCATTAATGACCGCTTTAACCTCATCTTTATATTTGGTATAATTGGCAAACGTCAAAATAGAATCTGTGGAAATTTTATGTAAAAAAAGAAAATCACTATAAACATTTACGATAGAAAATGCTCCGTTATCCCATCTACTGTAATCAAAATACTATTATTATCAATAATTAATTCATACTCAGCTTTTTTAACTATACCATTGGTTGTAATTAATAATTCGCCATTTGCACGAAAAATGTACATAATATTCTAATCTTTATTTATCAGAATCCAAGTACATCCAGTTAAATAACTTTTGCTTATATTTCGTTCTGCATACTTTTTGACCTTCCCATAATTGGTTTTTATCATTGATTTTGAATTTCTGATAGCACGACCAATTAATGATCTTGAATTTTTCGTTTCAGAATATTTCTTTTTGGCTTGAGTTGTCAAGACCGCATATCTAAATATTAAAAATATAGCAACCAACACTGCTACCACCACCAACGCTTTTAATGAGTCTTCATCCATCTTATTAAGATATTAAGTTAGAATTCCTATACAAACCTTCATTTAAAACTTTCAGATATACAAAAGTTATTTAAGATCCAGCCATTTTGCAACAGTTTCTCTTTCTTTTCTATGATTAATTGTTTCTATCATATCGCGCGTCATTTATCACAAATCAAATGGCGGATTATTCTATTTTATTATTAACCTTAATTTTTGCCAGGAATCTCGCTTTCTTTTCGGAAGCCTTATTTTACAGCAATTTCCCAAATGATGCAAACGATATTTCTGAATATACCTACAAGTTTTTTCAGATTACAAATAACTTCGGTAGAATCTTATAGCTATTTTATCTTAATCTGAAAATATACAATTCAAATTAATAAAATCAATATGATTAACAGCGGAGAGCCATGTACTTTTCTGGTTATTTTCGACTGGAAATTTGAGAGTAGGTTTAATAATTATTTTGAGAACTTTTAGTTGTAATGTATCAGTTTATGGAATTTTGCTTTTTTCCATATAAGATTGCCAAATAACAAGCACATATTTTTTTCTTCCGTTTTCAACTCTGTTGAGAAAGCCGAATTCATATACAAAGAAATATACATCTCCATTTTTATTTTTCCAGTAATGCGTAAAAAAGCTCGGATCGAAACCCTGTGCTATTAGTCTTTCAGCCCTCACTGTTGCTTTTCCAGATTTGTTTTAAGATTTAAGGAGTCTACGGTTGATCTTTAATTGTTTAGCTACTCGTGCATAGAAACTAAAATTGTCTTCCTGCATTTTTCGATAGTGATAGGCAATTTTGCAGTGAGGGTCACAGAATTTTTTGTCATTTCGTCCCTTAAGTTCTTGTTCGCAGGCGAGGCAATATTTTTGTTTACGGGTCATCATAGCCGCTTTAATCGTATAATATACGAATAATACACCCCTCTAGTTATGTTACAAGCTATTTTTACCTGAGAATAAATATATAAGTCTGAAGCATTTAATGATCCAAAATCGGAAATATATAGGCTTGCAGTTCTATGCCGATATGGTATTATAGGCAATGGTGAAAGAATTGCCTGGGGTAGTGGAGTGAAGATTATCATATGCATTACCTGCCTAACAATTCAAGAAACCATGATGCCATCTATAAACAATTTCAAGGGGTAGCCTGGATAAACAGAAATTGCCTCTTTGCAGAACGAAAACAAAATATTTACGGTCATTAGAGGGCTGACCATCCAAAAATCGGAGTATGTGAAAGTTTAAACCGAAATAAATTAATGATTAAACCGAGGTACGAAAATCGAAAGAGTAGAATTTAGTATAACTATAAATAGCTATCCAAAATTATATTAAGCTATTTTTTAAACTTAAAATTATGAAATACCCATGATTTAGCCCACGCAAACACCGATGAGTTTTTTGCTTAAATTTAAGTGATGTAAAAACTTATTGGGATGAAAGCAATTGACTACGAGCAGGTTATTTCCGTGGGATGCG
>NZ_JAIQZA010000074.1 GCF_020164485.1 Salegentibacter tibetensis | reverse complement strand
TCACAACAAAATATAAAAACAATGCTTAATTTGGTCTCAACTCGAAACTTTGTGCTTACTTGTTTTGCCTGATTTTCTAACGGGAAATCATTGCCTGTAAGCAGCACAGTTTTTATACGAGACGTTGCCAGTAATTTAAAGAAACAATGGAAGTGACTAAAAAGGATGTTGAAAAACTTATTGAAGTGAGGAAAGAAAGTTCTTTTTTTAATCATTTCTGGAATGTTCTTATATATGATTTTCGGGCAAAAGGTGAAATTGGTCCGAACCAAATAAAAGTGTGGCGTCAAAATATGTGGAATATGACTTTCTATCCCATTTTTACATTTGAGTTCAATGCCAATAATAATTTGACGGATATAAAAGATGAAATAAATCCCATTGGTAAGACATTTATTGGAGTTCTGTTAATCGGATTTCTTTACTTGATCTTCCCAAAAAATTTGTCAGGCTTTGATTTATTAGACCACCTGCCATTTGTCATTTTAATTACAATTTTTGCATTTTTAATTGTTTTAGTGGCTCGAATGGTTTACAGATTCGAAAAACAAAATCAATTGGAACAAATTTTTGAAATTTTAGATATAGAGGTTGAAGAAAAGAAGCCAGAAAGAGAATGGACATTTAAAAAGATTATAACCCGACTTTTAATTTATCCTTTCTGCATAGGACTTATACTCTTCGCTTTGTTCTATTTATTTCCCAATGGAAAGGTTTTTATGGGAATTGCCAGTTTAGGCTTTGGAGGAATGTACCTGTATGCTGACATCAAAATTTTAATAGAGAAGAAAACTACTGGCAACAATGTATAAAAATAATGCTTAATCCTTTCTCAAATCGAAACTTCTTGCTCGCTTGCTCAGCGGATTGTCCTGCGGACAATCACCCTCGCCCGCTCGCACAGTTTTTATACGAGACGTTGCCAAAAATGCTGCTGACCAACGAAACGCGGGAAAAATAAAACCTGACTCAAATAAAACGGACTTCTAAAATGCCATTTTTGGAAGGAAAGAAAAATTGAATTTTAAAAGAAGAAATTGCGGCGGATCACTCACTCAGGCGGAAAAAAAAAGAAGCGGTAAAAACATCATTTTTGAGAGGTAAAAAAAATAAACTTTAAAAACAAAACGCAGTGGATTGAAAAGCGAAACGACTCACTCTGGCGGGCAGCACTATTTGGCAACAATGTATAAAAACAATGCTATCTTAGAGTCGATTCGAAAGTATGTGCGTACTTGCTGCGTCTGATTTTCCTGCGGAAAATCAACGCTGGCAATCGCCGCACTGTTTTTATACGAGACGTTGTGAAAAATGCCTCTGACAAACAAAACGCAGGAAAAAAAGAACGGACTCGGATAAAAAACTGACTTTCAAAATGCCACTTTTGGAAGGAAAGAAAAAATGATTTTAAAAAGATAAATGGCGACGGACTTCTCACTCAGACGGAGAAAAAAAGAAGTACTAAAAATATCATTTTTGAAAGGTTAGTAAATTAGAGTTTCAAATTAAATACAGCGGACTTTCTCAAGCGGAGAAAAATAATCAGTTTTAAAAATGCCTTTTTTGAGAGGTGAGAAAATATAAACTTTAAAAACAAAACGCAGCGGACTCTCACTCACAACCTGAAAAAAGAAAACGCGAAGAAACAGGGCGGCTCACTCAGGCGGGAGGCACTATTTCACAACAACGTATAAAAACAATGCTTAATTTAGTCTCGAATCGAAATTCCTTGCTCGCTTGCTGCGCCTGATTGTCCTGCGGACAATCACGCTCGCCAGCTCGCACTGTTTTTATACGAGACGTTGCCATCAAGCTTGAGAGATAGTGCATAAAACAAAATATGAGTAAAAAGGAAAATCACTTAAAACATTTTATTTGGATAGCGTTAGCCTTGGTTGTTCTATCATTACTGTATCCATTTGTTGTAAACTCCTTCTTTGCGGATTGGGCTAAAAGCGGAACTTTCGGAGATACATTCGGAGCATTAAATGCAATTTTTTCTGGGTTAGCATTAGCTGGAGTAATCGTTACTATTTTAATTCAAAAACAAGAATTACAAAATCAGCGGTTAGAATTACAATTACAGCGAAACGAAATGAAAGAGACACGCAAAGAATTTCTAATGAATAGAACAACTAATCTGGTATATAACCAACTTGATAGGTTTGAACGCAATCTAAAAGAATTTAGTTTCAAAACTGAAATTGCATAATCCGCTGAAAGCGGACAGGCGTTCCGTTTCAAAACGGACACTTTTCTTCTAAAATTTCGGTTAAGTTAATTAAATTTTTTTTGCTCTTATTTTCTAAATTTTCTCATCGATTCTCCCTCT
>NZ_JAIQZA010000073.1 GCF_020164485.1 Salegentibacter tibetensis | reverse complement strand
ATAGATCACCATTAAAATTGGGCCTATAGCACACTGTAAATAGTGAAAACCGGTCATAGAGCAGTAAGCCCTACGGGAGAGTTTTGGCCCTAATTGATTAAAAATAAAATAAAACACATATGAAAACACAGTTTCCTCTTTTGTTTCTTTTTCTAGCTTTTGTGAGTGATGTAAAGGCAAACTTTTTACGTAGCGTCCTTCTCTTGGGGTAAAAGATAATTGCACCTGCTCTGCCTTTTCCCCGGTTGCGTTAATGATACCAAAGGAATGTTCGTAATCTTCTGCAGGGTCAAAGTCTGCTGTTCTTTTAAATTTTATCCGACTTATTTCCAGGCCTTCTATTCTATCCAGCCCAAAACTTTTATAGATATCATCCTTTACATCTTTGCCAAGTACATACCAACGGTTACGAGCTTCTTTAATAGCCGCAGGCTGAATTGTCCGCATAGTAGTAGTATCATCATAAAATTTGTGATAGGTAAAAGATACCTCGAAACCATTTTTTATCGCGTGAAGTAGCCCGTGCATATGTTCAGTCCCCAAAGCTTTCCTGTTTTCAAAAATCAGATTTTTCCCGTAGCTGTTTCCAATTTTTATCGCATTGTAAAGATCAAAAGTTTCCATTAGCCTTTCCGAATGGGATTCCCGCCCATCTTCAATAATTCGATATACCTTTTGAGATTTATCATAGGCTATTTTTATTTCGTAAAGCCTATCTATTTTTTTAACGTCTCTCTGAAAAGTTCTCAGGGAACAATATAAATCACAGGAAGCTATTTCTCCCTGCAGCTCCAAATAATCCTGAATTTCCTCAAAAGTACAGGGTTTCCGGGTAAGTTTATTCACAATTGCTCGCTGTCTAAGAATACTTTCTTGTCTGGACATACCGGGGTTCTTTTTGGTTATAGCATAAAAGTATTAAACTACAGCGACATCAATTGTCGTTATGTTTAAATCTTTTGTATTAATCACTATTTTATTACAAAGGAATATATAAACCACTCACCACTTTTCCCTCCACTTCGCAAAAGCTTCGTTTCAGTCAAAGAGGTTCATTACAAATTGTCTTATGCACGAGCCAAAAAGCTTTTAGGCTCAAGTCCGCCTGACAGAACTTAATTTCAATAGTTTTTGTATCGGAAGAAATTTTTAAGTACACACTTTCGCTATCAACTACATCATAGTTATTATCTAATGTAAACTCTCTATATGATTTCCCGAAAACTCCTTTTTACTTACAGGTAATCTGGTTTGAAATAGCCAGAAAAATAGAAATTTCCGGTTTTAAGATGTGAAAATTGTGATTGACCAAAACTAGTTACTTGTGACCAGAAAAAGGGTAAAACACGATTTAAATATTATCTTAGTATCTTAATTATTTAAATTATGATCTTACGACTTATCCTAATTGCGAGCTTATTCTTTTTGACCTCCTCTTATTCCCAATCTGAAGTTTATGAACTAAGGGTATATGACATGAAGTTTGCCACCTCAGAAGACTTGCTTCATGATTATTTTAAAAACGCTCTTATCCCGACATTGAATCGCCAGGAAGTATCCAATGTGGGAGCTTTTGAAGAAAGTGGAGAAACTTTACCTAAAAAAGTCTATCTCTTAATTCCGTATAAAAATATGCAACAATATCTGGACGTTTCCGATGGGCTTGAAGATGACGATCAATTGAAATCAGCAGCGGAAACTTACCGGAACACCACACCCGATAAGATCCCATTTGAAAGGTATGAAACCAGGTTTATAAGATCTATCTGGGGTTTCCCAGATCTCGTGAAGCCCGCCGATGATTTGGATCAATTTGAATTGAGAATCTACGAAAGTTATAATGAAGATGCATTGCGACGTAAATTAAAAATGTTCAATGAAGATGAATTTGACATTTTTGCGGATGCAGGGCTGCGTACAGTTTTCTTCGGAAAAAATATCTCTGGAGATCAGATGCCTTCATTAACCTATTTGCTGGCCTTTAAGGATAAAGAGAAGCATCAGGAGGCCTGGTCAAATTTTGGTGAGCATCCAGACTGGCAGCGGATTTCAAACCTGGAGGAATATGCCAATACGGTTTCTGACATCACCAGGGTATTTTTAAAATCCCTGCCGTATTCTCAGTTGTAGTGACCTTATTCCCGATTTTCTAACCTAACAAAATCAAGAACCTCGGGGAATTAAACCCTCAATGAGGGATTAAAATACCTGGGTTGAGCAAGCTTATTTTCTCGCTCCTGCATTTCCATGGAATTACACTAAAATACTCATTTTGAATTACTGATTTTTATTTTTTTTATATCAGTCAGATGAAGATGAGTAAGGCATTATTTCAGGAGAATAAAATAATCCATGTACTCATGCATGGATTTTAGTACTTATCAAGGTAAATAATGATTATGAATCACTAGTGTCCGGTTATAAATTAAACATTTTCAGTTGGTTATAATCGTCATTAATATTCTTTCTGTATTCTTTATTGTTAAGTAGTTGATTTATAGTTACTTTCTCAAAGAGGCTAATACTCAAA
>NZ_JAIQZA010000072.1 GCF_020164485.1 Salegentibacter tibetensis | reverse complement strand
TGGATATTCCGGACTAAGCTGACCCCTCTAAAGCCCACCTTTTAGGTATCTGTCATTCCGGCGGATGCTGACCCCCTTATAAATTAAAAAAATGGCTGGCCGGCAAAATTATTCCGGAGCATACTGACCCCTCTGTGAATTTATTCCGGAGCATGTTGACCCCCATTTTTTGAATTGGTTTTTGGTTTATTTGATGAATACCATCAAAAGATAAGTAATGGCCGGAAAACCAAAACGAATGAGTCAAGTAAAACAAATACTCCGTATGCACCAGCAGGGTAAGGGAATAAAAAGTATTGCCAAGACCCTGTCGATCAGTAAGAATACCGTTAGAGGGTATGTTCGTAAAGCTAAAACAAGTACTCTTGCAGTTGAAGCTTTATTAGCTTTAGAAGATCCTGTACTTGAGGGGAAGTTATGGCCCGGAAACCCCGCATATAAAGATGAACGTTATGAACAGCTTAAAAACCAGCTCGAATATTACAGCAAAGAGCTTAAAAAAGTAGGTGTAACCCGTCAGCTGCTCTGGGAAGAGTATAAAGCAAATAACCCTCACCCTTATAGTTATGGACAGTTCTGCTGGCATCTTCAGCAATACCTTCGCAACGGCAAACCCTCTATGGTATTGGAACATAAGCCCGGGGACAAACTTTATATAGACTACGCCGGCAAGCCTTTATCTTATATTGATAGGGCCACCGGGGAAGAGATCGAAGTGCAGGTGTTTGTAGCCTGTCTGCCGTATTCCGACTACTGCTTTGCCCTGGCCGTGCCCAGCCAGAAACTGGAGGATTTTATTTATGCCCTGGGTTGTTGTTTAAAAGGTCTTGGCGGAGTTCCCCAGACCTTGGTGCCCGATAACCTGAAATCTGCCGTGATAAAAGCCAATCCGTATGAGCCGGAACTCAATCGTGCCCTGGAAGACTTTGCCAATCATTATGGTACTTCGGTTACTCCGGCACGTCCAAGAAAACCTCAGGACAAGTCTTTGGTTGAAAACCAGGTAAAGCTCATTTATAACCGTGTATATGCCAAACTGCGTAAACTTACCTTTTTTGACCTTCCTTCTTTGAACCAAGCCATTGCCGGGAAGGTCAGGGAGCATAACCAAACCCGAATGCAACAAAAGGATTATTGCCGGGAAGAAAAGTTCCTGGCCGATGAAAAACATACCCTTCAACCTTTACCCGAAATAACCTTTGAGATCAAATATTACAGGGAGCACAAAGTGGCCAAGAACAATCATATCTACCTGGGGATGGATAAACACTATTATAGTGTGCCCTATACTTATATCGGGATGAAGGTTAAGGTAATCTACACCCGGTCACTGGTAAGAATTTATCACAAAGCAGGCCTTATTGCCAACCATCCCAGAAACCAGAAAAAGGGAGGGTATACCACCCGAAAGGAACACCTGTGTTCCCACCATCAATATTACAAAGAGCGCAGCCCCACCTATTACCTGCAACGCGGGTATAATCATTCTGAGGAATTATATCGGTATATGGAGGCCCTGTTCAAACAGGATAAATATCCTGAACAGCTTTACAAAACCTGTGATGGTATCCTGAACCTCTCAAGAAAAACCAATAGGGAGATTTTTATAAAGGCCTGTTGTATTGCCTTGGATTACGGTCAGTACTCCTATAAATTTTTAAAGCAGGTCCTGGAGAACCGGATGACCGATTATAAAGAGGAACCACAGGTGAAATCCTTGCCAGCTCACGGGAATATCCGTGGGGCTTCTTCCTATAAATAAGTAACTATTAAAATCAAATCATATGAATGCTATTGAAACTCAATTATCACAACTCCGCCTGGGCGGAATGCAGCGAAGCTGGAAAGCTATGATTGAAACCCGGCAACATCACGAACTGTCTTTGGGAGAAGGTCTGGAAGTGTTATTGCAGGCTGAAGCCGAAGAGCGTATCCATCGCCGTTTTGAACGTCTAAAGAAAAGCGCTCAGTTCAGGTACCAGGCAACCGTAGAAGAATTAAACCTGGAAGCCTCAAGGGGGATTAATAAAGATCAAATAACAGAACTGGCTACCGGGAACTATCTGGAAAAAGGAGAATCAGTACTAATTACCGGGGCCACTGGCTGCGGAAAAAGCTTCCTCGCATCGGCTTTAGGACATCAGGCTTGTAGCCAGGGAAATAAGGTCCTCTATTTTAATACCCAGAAATTACTGATGAAAACTAAAATGACCCGTATTGATGGAAGCTTCCTGAAATTCTTTGATAAACTAGCAAAATCACATCTGCTGATCTTGGATGACTTTGGTCTGGCTCATCTGGACAAGAAACAACAAATGGATCTGATGGAAATCATTGAGGACAGGCACGGAAAATCTTCAACCATTATAGCCAGCCAATTACCGGTGGGAAGCTGGTATGATATTATTGGAGAAGCCACCATAGCTGATGCTATTTTAGACCGATTGGTACACACCTCGCATCGTATAGAACTTAAGGGGGAAAGTCTAAGAAAAAAACTGTAATATTGTCATTAACTTATCTTTTTGACCAAAATCCTTAGGGGGGTCAGTATGGCCGGAATGAGGGGTCAGCATCACCGGAATATCCA
>NZ_JAIQZA010000071.1 GCF_020164485.1 Salegentibacter tibetensis | reverse complement strand
ACCGAAACAACTGGCACAAAACGAACCGATATAGGCTTAACTTAAAACCAAAAGTGGCACAATTTGAACCGAAATGCCTGGCACTAACCGACCGAAATCACTGGCACAAATCGATCCGAGATATCCAATTAGAATTATACCATTTTGAAGATGTCTGGTTCCCATTCTTATCATGCTCAAACACTATACGATTCGTTTGATGGCCAAGGCTGTCATAACTTATTAATTCCTGTTCTCTCCAGTCTCTGTCGTACTTCTGAACAACATATTCCTTAAATGAGCCATCTTGATACCATCCCTTTATCTCTTCAATTCTATTCTTTCTGTCAAAAATAAATACAGTTTTAATGGTATTTGCTTTAGTTGTCAGTTCGAGTGTTTTTTGCTAAAGCGATAGCGGAGGCAAAAAATGTATCGAGAACAGGGTTGTAGCACTGAACTCCCTCGCATTCTCGATACAAATTTTTCTCGCTGAAACGCTCCAAAAATTCACTCGAATTGACGAGGGTTTTCTTGCACTGCCCGCCAGGTCGGGTATTTAACGATTGTATTACTTTCCGATGCAGAAATCGTCTTTCCTTATTTTACTGGGGTTTCCATATTTCAAGGTACAAACTAGGTACACCACATTTCCAACAGGTCAAAAAAAAGTGATAAAATATTTGCACACATGTCATCTTTGGTGAGCTCACCGGTTATTTCACCAGTGTTCTCCCGTATAGCTGATCCAATACTTATCTAGAGAGCGATCTTTCCAGTGTTCAGTATGCATCCGTTCATCCCTTTAAAGGAATGATGGGTTTAATATTCATCCATCAATAACATAAGTTTCTAAGATTATACTTTTCAGCAATACCCGTTTTTTGCGATTAGTCTTTTTATGTACCGGCGGTGAACTGTATATATTTGTTAAGCTCATACCTATGAAGATCATTTAAGTCCTCCAAATATGATTTAAATTCGGGATTAGCTATTAAATTATTAAATGGATCAAAATCAATATTTTTTAATTGATTATCGCTGTCTAGCTTAGAAATAAGATTTATAGTAAGTCCACTCTTAGTGAGAGAGATTTTCTTTTCATCATAAGTTCCATATATAAACAGGTTATAATCATCTTTCGAGATTAAATTATAATCAAATAACATAATTACAAACTTATTTAGCTTGTAACTAATAAAGTCATCTTCCATTTTTAATTTTACAACAGCTAAATTTACTTTTTCAGTTTTGTCTTTGCGACTTAAGTTTATATATGCAGGCCTTGAATTTTCTATTGCAGTATCGTATCTCTCTTCTCCGTAAGTATCTCCAAAATATAATTTTCTCCGCTGTGGATCTGGATTATTGGCCAAGCTTTCAAAATATCTCACCTGATTTAATATTCTTTGATTAAAAGAAAGTTTTCTAGAGCGATAAATATAATTAGAATAGTAATTTCTAGCGGGCTCATTTGAAAGCCTTATGAATTCATAATCACTAATTTCATAACCTTCTAAGAAGAGATAATTTATTCTTTCTAGCATATCTAGATTGTTCCAGAATTGACTATTATTTAGCTCTATAATTTTATCAGAAAATAATTCAATAAAAGAATCAATATCTCGGTAATAGTGAATAATTCCAGATTCAATCAAATATTGTTTCAGTTTATCCTTTTCGTTAGTTGTTGGATTAAATAAGAATTCTTCATCATCTTTTAACTTTGAGTTTTTTTCTTTTTCGTGATCGCTAAGTTTGGAATCATCGTAGGATTTCAAAGTAGGATTTTGAATTTCATCCTTAAACACTCTGCTTCTCAGTAATTGAATTTTTCCATTATGAGTGTTGACGTATTTTTTATTATTAATAAAATGAACACGAGGTAAAAGTTTCTCTAATTCAACACCATCTGAATTAAAAATTTCATTTAATCTATTAACTCTTCCAATTAGGTTTATCAATTCTTTTCCTTGAAGACGATATGTATTTAGAATAAAGAGAACTTCGAATGGCAAATTTATTCCTTCTAGAATAACAGTGTTGGCGATTAAAAAATTTACACTATTCAATTCTCTAAATTTACTTTCTAGGTACTCCTTTATTATATCGGGTAATTTTCCATGTAAATAAATTAAGCCATGTTTTAAATAGGTGATTCCATAAAACTCTTCGTGAACTTCAGATTTTAATACTTGAATTACCTCGCTAATATCGGAGTCGTTAGTAATGTTAGGCAGAAAAACTGAAAACTCCTTTGCCGTGTTTTCAATTCGTACTGGTGAACTTTCAAAGATGAAATTCTTCTTCTTGGAATTACCTATTATATATTTGAACTTATTCTGATAAATGTTATGCAATTCGTAAAATTGATTAATAAACCTATTAAACTGAAATTTTCGTGCATCAGTCGTAAACTCAAAAATTTCTGGTTCTTTGATGTTAAATTTAATATTATGAGTTTCAATTTTTTGATCTTCTGATAATCTTAAGTTTGCAATATCTTCAATAAGAGGAGATAGATAAATTACTTTTTGGTCTGGTTTGGCTTTTAAATTTTTTGAAATCAACCTGCTTAGTAGAACTATAATACTCCCCAAATATAGGACAGGAAATTAAGTTGTAAATTAACCCTGTCAAAATGAAAACACCAAGAAGAAAATTCAGTGCCTCTTTCAAGGCTAAAGTAGCTATTGAAGCGATCAAAGAACA
>NZ_JAIQZA010000070.1 GCF_020164485.1 Salegentibacter tibetensis | reverse complement strand
AAATGACTGACTGTGTGTGAGCCTTTTCGTTGATAACTCATAGCTCGAAAATATAGATTTTTTCGCAATACTAAAGTGCTGCAATAAAATTGCAGGGTTTAAATCCCTTTTTTGAGACCAATAAATTCAAGAGCAGCAGAGAGGTACCGGAAGTTTTCTAAAAAACAATTGCAACCATGTCCGAAAATTTAAATACAAATAACCATAAAAATATAAGGTCTAAATGGATTTGCCGAACTCTTCGCAAGAATTCGGTGGGAGCTTATACTTCTAAAACAAATTAATTAGTTCCAATGCCACTCACCACTTTTACTTCACTTCGCAAAAGCTTCATTTCAGGAAAAGAGGTTTATTATAAATTGTCTTGGACACGAGCCAAAAAGCTTAGAATATTAAATACTAAAAGAATAATAATGAAAAAGTTTTTTGACTCAAGTCCGCTTTGGCAGTAACTAAAATTCATCGATCAGGATTTCAGAATTTCTTTAAAATGCTTCTTACTTCACCTTACCTTTTGCTGCTAAAAAGACAAGCTTTGAAATTAATCGGATCACATAAACCGCTTTGCTATTTATAGCTCCTCAATAATTTCAAAGCTTGAAAATAAAAGAGCATCAAAAGATAATGCAATGGCGCTGGAAGAAGTAAATAAAAATAATGGAATAAACCAGGTCATTCTGATCTACAATATTTTTTCTTTTCACCAGCAAAAGGAAAATGCTCAAGATGAAAAAAGTAAATTTTATTATTTTTTCAGTGATGGCGATCTTAAACGGTTAATATTTTTCTTTAAGTTAAACCTCGAAAGTATAAAAATGAATCAGTTTCTCGTTCTCAAAAAAATGCATAAAATAAAAGGGAAGCAAGATGTGTCATTGTAATGACAATCTTGCTTTGCGCCCGATGGTTGCAAGGTTTTAAAACAAAAAACTTGCCGCTAAAATCTTAAAATTTGCGTCAAATAAGCTGAAATACCCAGTAAAACCGTTGAAAGTTGCGTCAAAAATTAATGTGAATTAGATCACTATTTTTAAACCTGAGTAATGAAGTGAAGGAGAGATTACCAGTAAACGGGCTGGAACAGCCTGAAAACAGGCTAAAATTTACTGGTATTACAAAAACAAAATAGGTTTTGCGCCCTATGCTGTTTTTACTTTACACTTAACTTCCCATACGCTATAAAAACAGCATAGGATCCAGCGCTGTAAGTTATGGTAGATTTGGGGGCTACATTTTTTCTTTTTTAACTAGCTTATTTTATATAAAAACCTACTACATCTATACAAATTTCAGCATCGTTTTATTTTTGATGACAAAGTGATGCCGAAACGATGCGGGGTTAAAACCCTTGCTATTACTGGGCTATTTTATTATCTGTCATCATTCATCAAAAAAAAAAGAAATAATGAAAGTATATTCCAGAGGGATTATTTACTGTTTTTCTGAAATTCCGGGTTAATCGCCCGGAAATGCCCTAAATTACTAGGTTGTCGGCGTCATCAAAAGCGTATCAATTCATCATTATTTTATGATATTTTAGGCTGAAGAAGGTTCATATCTCTAGTATTCTAAGGTTGGCGTCAACTTGCTCATTACTAGAATAAATTTCCTTTGGATAAAGTTCAATCAGGGGCCAGAATTCTTCACCAGTTATTATAGATTTATCCGTCTCACAGGATTTAACAATAAAAGGAAAGAATTGTTTTTTAGAAAAGATGTTTTTCCACTTTTAACTTCTAGTGTTCCTGGTATAGTCAGAAACAATGCCCTGTATATCATCCATAATAAACTCCCAGTATTTCCCCAATAGACAAATAGGATCGAAATCACCATCTGCTTCGTCAAAATCAGTAAAATTTTGTAGTATTATTCTTTGTCGTGACTATAAGGATAGCGCTTTTTGTGGAGTTGTAACATTTGTGCCAGATTGTAGGAATCAAAGAGTGCATGCAAGTCCCAAAAATCTTTCTTACGCGCTCCGCGCTGGACTACATCTACTTTCATAGCAATAATTTCTTCAAGGTTGGCCATCCGTATTGAATCTTCTACAAGTGGTGATTGAATAAAGGGATCTGTATAAAAAATATCCAGCTTAATGGCCTTTTTTTCACTTTTTCCGATAAAATAAGATTTTCCGAAGGCTGGCTCCATCGTCAAATAATCAACATAAGGGAAAGTTTTTTCGAGATAGGCTGTGATAGTATTAAAATTAATAGAACCATATTCAACATCGCTAAAAAGATCAATATCGATAGATTCCCGATGGCCAATCTGCAGGCTCAATGCTGTGCCACCAACTAGTCGGAACTCGCTGAATTCCTTTGCAACCATAAGCTGAATTAAACTATCATAAAGTAAAGGGTTTACCGTATTGTAGTGAAGCATTTTTGGTTATTATTTGGTGGAAATAGTGTAAGGTTTTCTGGCTACTGAACGAAGTGCTTTATCTACTTTTTGCTTTCCATAAAAACGAACAATTTCATCCTGCTCTGTGGCATTACCACGCTCAAAAACCCTCTTGATAACTGCTTTACGCTGTTTATGCCATTCAATATTGTTAATATCGGTATCCCAAAACAAGGATTCTCTAAGTAAGGATAGATTAGGTGTTTTTGATTTGAGCTTATTTTTTTCAATACCTATTTCATAATAAGTCTGTAAAATAGCCAAGGTGCTTTCTTCTAATCCAAGTTTTTTCTCAATTTTAAGTGCCAGGGCAGTGTTCAGGTTTCTTTTTCCTTTCGTAATTGCATTTAGAGTTTGCGGATGCTCATTTATAGCCATAGCGAAGGGACGTTGTTTTAAAGAACGCTTCTTTAATTCACGGTTTAAAACAATTCCCGGATGTATTCCTTTATATTTTATCAAATCATCCATGGTACAAATATAAACAATTTTGTTTACAAGTAATTATCGAATTTATCCCATATTAAGACCATAAAAACAGGTTAGTATCTTAGACAATTATTTGTATATTTGGATAGTACAGAATATCAAACTGCACCAATACGTTCTATTCAAATTGTGAGTTAATCGTGAGTTCAAAAATTGGATCTGCGTGAAACCATATAAATACTGGGGTTTTCAACGTTTTAAAAGCTTCCTGCCACCCCGACTTTTTGAGTATCAAAATACATCAAAAACCACCTAAATAAATGATTTTCAGTGCTTTTAGCAAAACTGGGAATCATTTTTTTTTGTTTGATATCAAATAAAATGTGACCTATTTATATCAAGAATAAGCGTCTTTTTTTCAAAATACTTTTTCTGTATATCTACTATTCATTCACCGTATCATCCCAGTACTAAAAAGGCACCACTTGAGAACACGCGACGAAAGTCCTGGTTTTTTTATTCGTAGGCTTCGGCAAAGAGCATACCGAGATTTAAAGACTTTAAGTATAGCCTCTACAATAACAGACCCTTAAAATTTGCTTCCTGGTAATCGCCTGTCTATTTCTCCTTCAACATCTTATTAACCAACTGATTGCCGGAAAAAACTGCTCCTTCCATATACCCACCGTAAACGGGTGATGTTTCAG
>NZ_JAIQZA010000007.1 GCF_020164485.1 Salegentibacter tibetensis | reverse complement strand
AAGGCAAAAACAAAATGAGTGTATTAAATGCAGTAAGAAACAAGTTGATCCATATTGCAATGGCTTTAATTAAAAATAAAACCTATTATCAAAATCGTTTGGAATTGTCATAGAAATCGAACTGACGGTGAGATCGCGCGTTACAGTGATACTAATCAACAACAGATTGCCACGTCCGGCTATCGCAGTCTTCGCAATGACGTGACAAAAAATATTTGTGAATTCGTGGCGACCCGCACCATTGAGTAAGCAGTTCGCAGTTACAGTTGGCAGTAGGATTTCTTCGTAATTATGAGTTTTCATTTTAAAACCGCAAACAATAAACCCTAAACAACAAACTACTAAAGGGGAAGCCCGAACCGGAAATGAAAGAAACAAGAGAAAAGACTCTGAAATATACCAAAACTCCTAACCCGCAATCCGCAACAACAAACCATAAACACCAAACTATAAGCTGCCGAATGGCAAACGCAACCCCGAAACATCCGGCAACAGAAAACTGAGAACCCACAACCCACAACCGAGAACAATGAAGTAATTATTTGTGCATTCGTGGCGAAACACCATACAATAAACCAAGAACAGATTGCCACGTCGTCTATCGACTCCAATGACGGAGATGAAAGAAACAAGAGAAAAGAGTCAAGAGAAAAGAGTCAAGAAACAAGAGAAGAGAGTAAAGAGAAAAGACTCTGAATTATGCCAAAACTCGAAACTCGGAACCCGCAACAACAAACCATAAACACTAAACTATAAACTGCCGAATGGCAAACGCAACCCCGAAACATCCGGCAACTGAGAACCGACAACCGTAAAGTGCAGAACACCAATCTATTTCAGCCTCATTAATAAATTTTTATCCGGGTCTCCGGATGACTAAATATTTAAGAGTTTTTGTGAAGATCCCGATGTAAAATCGGGATTAGTTCGCTCTAAATATTCATTTCGGCCAAAGGCCTTATGAATATTAAGGCTCACTAATAAAAAAGTGCCGCCCCGGTTTACGGGAAACCTGATTACCCTACCAATCAGATCTCCTCACCATTGACGACACTTTTTTGCCCCAAAACACTTTAGCTAACTAAAATGACAATATCAAAAGTAGAAGATAAGTAGGCCTGCTACAAGGGGAAAAATCCCCTTTTAATGAGATCGTATTTTTAAAAGCCGAGGCGATTAAAAATGCTGATCGAATTATCCAGACTTCAGTCGGGATTCTTGCTACGGGCATCATGAGCCTGACTTCCTTTCGTCATCGCGAGCGAGGAACGAGCGCTGCGATCTTTTTTTTGGAGTTCACGTCACTTCGATTTCCGACGTGAGTCGGAAGTATCGAGAAGTGCAATGCAGTTAGAACTTCGAAGGGTTCTCGATACAGCGCTATTTTCGCTTTCAGCTCAAATGCCGCTATTCGAACTGACGGTGACATCGCGAGGGACAGTAAACTTTGCAATAACAGATTGCCACGTCCTGCTATCGCAGTCCTCGCTAATTCAGTAAGCAGTTTGCAGTCGCAGTAGGCAGTGGGATTTTTTCCTAATTGTAAGTTTTTATTTTCAAAACCGAAACAACAAACACCAAACTATAAACTGCCGAATGGCAAACCCGCTACTCGAAATCAGATCAACCGACAACAGAGAACCCAGAACCCACAACTGAAAACCGAGAACTGCTACCCAAAACATTTGTCAAAAAGAATATTTCTTTTAAATTTACCTTAACAAAGTTTTAAGTTTTAACCGACCAACTAAAACAAATGGAAAAACCAAAAAAATGCATTAGCGTAGAAAAAGCAAAACAATTTGAAAAAAAATGGGTGGAAACCCGGGGGAAAGATATTGAAAATGGTGAAGGCTACCCAGACACCCGCGAATTCTGGTATAGCCTGGACGAATTGCAGGAATACCTGGATTATGTTCGGGAGAAATCTAAGGAACAGAAGGTAAAGAAACCGGGAATTCGTATTTACCTCGGAGCTTATCCCCAAACCAATGATAAAAAGAGTTTTTCGACAATCTTTCTTGCACCTACCAAAGAAAAATCTGGAAATTCAGATTTGGAAACAGAGGAAGATGGTGATGAAAACAATTATGAGATAGAACCACTAAACGATAGTACTTCTGGTCATCCACCTAAAACCTATTAAAAAGTGGTAGAATATTATTTCGATAATTTTTTTTTAAATCATATTTTGGAACTCCTGGCCTCCCTGGCCGGGAGTTATTATTTACTTAAAACAGTTGAAATAAATAAATTAATAAGAATTTTCGTTTATTTCCTTTGGGTAACTTTTTTTATAGATGTTTTAGGTTTTTACTCTGTATACGCCTATTTTGAAGATTATAAATTGTTTTCGTCTATTAAAAATACACCATTTGAAAGAAATGTTTGGCTTTTTAATTCTTT
Source organism: Salegentibacter tibetensis (assembly GCF_020164485.1). Taxonomy (GTDB): domain Bacteria; phylum Bacteroidota; class Bacteroidia; order Flavobacteriales; family Flavobacteriaceae; genus Salegentibacter; species Salegentibacter tibetensis. The sequence continues at coordinate 140,937 of NZ_JAIQZA010000007.1, read as the reverse complement.
TAAAATTATTTCCTTCAGTGTTTACTCAATTATTTTCATAAGTCGGTTAAAGAAATCGATTTTACGAAACACCTTATTGGGCTTGCTTGCATTTTATACAGGTAGCGCCATTATAAATTTAGTGGTTTCTGAAGTTTTTTTTGAGAACGTCTCTTCTTATACATATATATTTGGTACGATTTTAATTGTATTGTGTATAATCAGCTGGTATTTTCAACTTTTGACATCTGATGATATTATTAATTTTTATCGCAATATTTTCTTTTATATCTCGGTCGGGGCCTTAATTTGGCATTTAATAGTAACCCCAATATTTATTTTTAATAAATATTTTGCTACGGTTAACCCAGCTTTTGTAGAATTGCATAATATCATCCTTAAATTAGCTAACATCATTATGTACCTTACTTTTAGTATGGGCTTTTGGTTTTGTTCAAGCAGAAGCTCTAAGTTAAAACCTAAGGGCTAAGATTAATTTTATTCAGAAATGAAAATTCTGATTTATTAATTATTATGATCTCAAGAGAAGAACTCTTACTTATCATCTACTTTATTGTAGTCATCCTTTTGCTAACAGCTTTTGTGATCGTCTTTTTTGTGGTGTACCAAAGGCGAAAAAACAAAATGCTACAGGAGCAATTTGAAGCTAAACAGCGCTTTGAGCGGGAAATTTCCCAATCGCGTTTAGAAATGCAGGAACAAACCCTAAAAAACGTGGGCTGGGAGTTGCACGATAATATTGGTCAGTTACTTTCCGTCGCTAATATGCAGCTAAATATCTTTTCAAAAAACCTGCCTGAGGCAGAGAAAGCATCAGTTTTGGAGATTAAAGAAACCGTAGCCAGTTCGCTTCAGGAAGTGCGCTCGCTTTCAAAATCTTTAAACAACCAGGTGATTGGTTATGCTGGTTTGGTGGTTTCGGTAGAAAATGAACTGGCAAGGTTTCAGCGAATGGGCGTTATTGAGACCCAACTGGAAATTACCGGCGAAAAACAGGAAATTCCGCAGCAACACAGTATTATTTTATTCAGGATCCTTCAGGAATTCTTTTCCAATGTGATAAAGCACGCGAAGGCTTCAGCATTAATTGTCCGCATTGCTTTTACTTCCGAAGAAATCATAATTACCGCAAAAGATAACGGGCAGGGGTTTAATATGAAAGAGGTACAGAAGAATTCGGGATTATTTAATATGGAAAGCAGGGCAGCCTTAATACAGGCAAAATTTAAACTGGAAAGTTCTATGGGCGCTGGAACTTCCTTATCTTTACGCTATTCTTTAATTGGGCAAAAAGATGAATAATTCCGTAGCAATTGTAGACGATCACACTTTATTTGCGCAATCTTTAAAAAACCTGGTGAATTCCTTTGAAAATTACGAGGTTTGCGGCGTTTATAAAAATGGCGAGGAACTGGTAGATAAGTTTAAAGCCAATCAACCAAAACCCGATTTGGTGTTGCTGGATATTAGAATGCCAATTATGGACGGGCCTGAAACTATGTCCTGGCTCAAGGAGAATCATCCAAATCAAAAAGTGCTGGCGCTTACTATGGAAGACGATGAGGAAACCGTCACTTTTATGGTGAAGCTGGGCTGTCGAGGCTATTTGCTGAAAGACATAGATCCCGACGAGTTTAAGTTTGCAATGGATGAAGTAGTAAAAGAAGGTTTTTTCTATACAGATGCGGTTTCTGAAGCAATTAAGAACAGGAATAAAGAGAATAAATTTACCAATCTAACCAAACGCGAAATTGAATTTCTTGGCCACGCCTGTACTGAAATGACTTACAAAGAGGTGGCCAACGAGATGAACCTAAGTCCAAAAACCATAGACGGGTACCGGGAAAGTTTATTTCAAAAACTAAACGTAAGAAGCCGGACTGGTTTGGTGCTTTATGCCATCAAACACCGGATTTTGTTGTTGTAAGTTCTTTGTACCTCAATTGTAACGTCAGGTTGAACTTGTTTCAGACTTTATCCCGAATTTTCTTCGGGAATCTAACTTGAAAAGGAATTAGGCTCAACTTAGGCCCCCGATAAAAATCGGGGCAGGCTATTAAATCAATTGATTATGAGGTGCTTAAGATTATTTTTTCACCTCTTGTTGAACTCATTTTTAATATTTTTACACGTCATGCTGAGACCCGTGATAAAGAATTTTATCTAGCGTAGGAAAATGACGTTTCGAGCATAGCGAGTTTTAAACTCCGTGTGTGAGTGTAGCAAATCAGCAGCGTTAATAATTTTTGAAAGCTTGTCCTGAGTGGAGTCGAAGGGCCTTGGAAAAAAATTAGCTGCTGATTTGCGATTTTTTCTGCCTCCGACGACCAAAAGGGAGAGGAAGGCAGTTGCCAAAAAAACACCTCCACATAGGGCGCCCTTCCTGCCCGTCCGTTCAGGCGGGTTTTGTTTCGTTTTACTTGTATCCGACGAACGCAGGAACGCAGTGAGAGGAATACACGCAAAAAATGAAAAAAAAGAAACTTCCATACCAGTCAAGTTTCATTTTGAATTATAAAAACAAACCTAAATAACAGGATATTTAAAATACGTCAATGGTAAATTGTTTCAGACTTTATCCCGAATTTTCTTCGGGAATCTAGGATAAAATAACTGAGCTGTATTTTTTGAGAATTAAAAACAGCATATACCCTGAAATAAATTTAGGGTGACCTTAACACAGATAAGACACAATTCCGAAAAAATATTCGTTAATTCGAGGCAAAACAGTTTCCTGTTTTCAAACCAATATTTTCTACAGTATCTTCGCGAAAATAAATAATGACTTCCGTGAACGAAACGCCAAAAATAGAACTCCGTAATTTAAAGCTTAAAGATTATCAGGAACTCAAGGTTTCTATGATTAAGAGTTACCATAAAATGCCCGATGAGTACTGGAGTAAAGATGAAATTCGAAATTTGGTAAACAAGTTTCCGGAAGGACAATTTTGCATTATTATAGATAATAAAATAGCTGGCTGCGCGCTTTCTATTATTATAGATTCTAAAAAGTTTGATGAAGATCATACTTACGATGAAATTATTGGTGGTGAGAATTTTTCAACTCATACCAATAACGGCGATATTTTATACGGAATCGATGTTTTTATTCATCCAGATTATCGCGGAATGCGACTGGGAAGACGTTTATATGAAGCGCGAAAGGAAGTTTGTGAGCAATTGAATTTAAAATCGATCGTTTTCGGTGGCCGAATTCCTAATTACGGGACTTATTCTAAAGAACTTACTCCTAAGAAATATATAGAAAAAGTAAAACTGCAGGAAATTCACGATCCTGTGTTGTCCTTTCAGCTTTCCAACGATTTTCACGTAAAGAAAGTTATAAAAGGCTATTTGCCCGGTGATGCCGAAAGCAAGGAATATGCGGTGTTGATGGAGTGGAACAATATTTACTACACCAAAACCACTAAACTTATAGATACGCCAAAAACGGTGGTTCGCCTTGGGCTGGTGCAATGGCAAATGAGACTTTTTAAGGATTATGATGCCCTGGTTTCACAAATTGAATTTTTTGTGGATGCGGTGAGTGATTACCAGAGTGATTTCATCCTTTTTCCAGAACTGTTTAACGCGCCGCTTATGGCCGAATTCAATGAATTAACCGAACCTGAAGCCATCCGCGGACTTTCAACCTATACCGAACGTTTACTTGAAACCTTCCAGGATTTCGCGGTTAATTACAACATAAATATCATTACCGGTAGTATGCCTATGGTAATTGGAGAACATATGTATAATGTGGGCTTTCTATGCCGAAGGGACGGAAGTTATGAACGCTATGAAAAATTACATATCACTCCGGCCGAAGAATCTGCCTGGGGTATGAAAGGCGGAAGCAAACTTCAAACCTTTGACACCGATTGCGGTAAAATAGGCGTCCTTATTTGCTATGATGTAGAATTTCCGGAAGTAGGCAGAATTTTAGCCGAAGAAGGAATGAATATTCTTTTTGTTCCGTTCATGACCGATACTCAAAACGGTTATTCCCGCGTAAAAATATGTGCACAAGCTAGGGCGGTAGAAAACGAATGTTATGTAGCCATCGCCGGATCTGTTGGGAATTTGCCTAAAGTAAATAATATGGATATCCAGTATGCACAGAGCGCCGTGTTAACGCCATCTGACTTCGCGTTTCCCGTAAACGGAATAAAAGCCGAAGCCACCCCAAATACTGAAAGTACGCTATTAGTAGATGTAGATTTAGATCTTCTAAAAGAACTACACGCTTTTGGAAGTGTAAGGAATATGAAAGACAGAAGGAAGGATTTATATTCTATAAAGAAGAAAAAGTAGGTTTAGTAAGCAGTTTATAGTAGGCAGTGGGCAGTCTCGGTTTTTTAATTGTCATCGAGTGAGGAAGGAGCGTGGCGATCTGTTGTTGGGAGTTGAGAATCCCAGCAAAATAGAACTAACCCTAAAGCAGATTGCCGAGTCCTGCTATCGCAGTCCTCGCAATGGCGCTTTTTTCAAGAAGCTCTCCTCCTTCCCAAGGAGGAGTACCCGAAAGGGGAGGTGGTTTGCTGTTTGGAGTTTCTCGTCACTTCGAGACCCGTGATAAAAAATTTCATCTAGCGTAGGAAAATGACGTTTCGAGCATAGCGAGTTTTAAACCCCGTGTGTGAGTGTAGCAAATCAGCAGCGTTAATAATTTTTGAAAGCTTGTCCTGAGTGGAGTCGAAGGGCCCTGGAAAAAATTTAGCTGCTGATTTGCGATTTTTTGGCCCTGTTGCCAAAAAAACACCTTCACATAGGGCGCCATTTTTTGTTTCGTTTTTTGGGCGAGCAAAAAATGAAAAAGGAAACTTCCAAACTAGGTAAGTTTCTTTTTGAATTATAAAAAAAACAAACCTAAATATCAGGGTTTTAAAAATACGTCAATGGTAGTTTCCGACGTGAGGCGGAAGTATCGAGAAGTGGTATTTTTACTTCAAAAACCTGTTCTCGATACAGCGTTATTTTCGCTTCCAGCTCAAATACCGCCACTCGAACTGACGCTCAAATTTTGCACGGCAAATATTAGTGAATTCGTGGCGAAACCTCATAAACAATAAATAAAAGACTAAGAACAGATTGCCACGTCGGCTATCGCAGTCCTAGTAATGACGGTCTCGAGGAAAACCAGCAATGAACAACAAACAACAAACTGATAACAGACAACTCACAACCCACAACCGAAAAAAACCACACACCGCAAAACATTCCCAAATTCTCACAAATTCCTTCCAAAACACTAAAATCCTAAAATTTTAGTCAAAAAATTAAGAATTTTTCAAAAGCCTTATTTTCATTGATTTTTGAGCTTTTGCCTGGAGAAATTTTTCCATCGAAAATAGCCTTTTCAGCTATCGTAATTTATTGAGGGTTAAAATACTGTTTATCAGTTGTTTGAACCTGTTATTTTTATTCCGAAAGTAGTGCTCATTCCTGCTATAATACTGCCTTGATAACTTATCAGCTTACTTTTAATCTTTAAATCACACGAAGAAGAAATAAGTAATGCATAACAAATTCAGTAAAGTTTTAACACAAAGCAATTCGCAACCGGCATCACAGGCTATGTTGCACGCGATAGGACTAACCAAAGAAGATTTTAAAAAGCCATTTGTAGGTATTGCCAGTACCGGTTACGAGGGCAATCCATGTAATATGCACCTTAACGATTTGGCCAAACTGGTTAAAAAAGGTGCTAATGAAAATGAACTTGTAGGTTTAATTTTTAATACCATTGGTGTTAGCGACGGGATCTCTATGGGAACCCCGGGAATGCGTTATTCTTTGCCGTCACGCGATATTATAGCCGATTCTATGGAAACCGTGATCCACGCAATGTCTTACGACGCTTTGATCACAGTGGTAGGTTGCGATAAGAATATGCCAGGTGCGCTTATGGCGATGCTCAGGATTAACCGTCCTGCGATTTTAGTGTACGGTGGTACCATTGCTTCCGGATGTCATAATGGGAAAAAACTGGACGTGGTTTCGGCATTTGAAGCCTGGGGTGCAAAAACGGCCGGGGATATAGAAAAAGAAGAATACGAAAGTATTATAGAAAAAGCCTGTCCCGGTGCAGGAGCCTGCGGCGGAATGTACACCGCAAATACAATGGCTTCGGCAATTGAAGCTTTGGGAATGGCTTTACCATATAACTCTTCTAATCCTGCGGTGGGTGAAGAAAAGAAAACCGAGAGTGAAGAAGCCGGAAAAGCAGTGCGCCTTTTAATTGAAAAAGATATTAAACCCCGCGATATCGTAAATCGTAAATCGCTGGAAAATGCCATTCGACTGCTTACTGTTTTAGGAGGTTCTACCAATGCGGTATTACACTTTTTGGCCATAGCAAAATCGGCTGAAGTTGATTTTGATTTAGCAGATTTTGAAAAAATATGCGATAGTACGCCGTTTTTGGCCGATTTAAAGCCAAGCGGGAAATATGCGATGGAAGATGTACATAGGATTGGCGGGATTCCTGCAGTTTTAAAATATATGCTGAAAAACGATATGCTTCATGGTGATTGTCTTACCGTAACCGGAAAAACCTTAGCTGAAAACCTTGCTGATGTTCCCGATATGGAAGAAGGCCAGGATGTATTCAGGCCTTTGGATAACCCGATCAAGAAAACCGGGCACATAAGGATTCTCTACGGAAATCTTGCTGAAGGTGGGTCGGTAGCGAAAATTACCGGAAAGGAAGGTTTGCAATTTACCGGAACGGCTAAAGTTTTTAATAGTGAATATGAAGCTAATGATGGCATTTCAGAAGGAAAAGTAAAAAAAGGAGATGTAGTCGTCATTCGGTACGAGGGCCCAAAAGGCGGTCCTGGAATGCCGGAAATGCTTAAGCCTACTTCAGCCATAATGGGTGCAAAACTCGGTAAAGATGTAGCCTTAATAACAGACGGAAGATTTTCTGGTGGAACCCACGGATTTGTCGTCGGTCATATCACCCCGGAAGCCCAGGAAGGCGGTTTACTCGCTTTTCTAAAAGACGGAGATGAGATTACCATTAATGCTGAAACCAATAAAATAGAAGTTGCACTTTCAGCAGAAGAAATAAAGAAAAGAAAAGAAAACTGGGAAGCCCCCGCTTTAAAATTCAATAAGGGAGTGCTTTACAAATATGCAAGAACGGTTTCCTCGGCCTCACAGGGTTGCGTTACCGACGAATTTTAATAAGGTGAATTATGGAAGTTAAAACAGCTAGTTTCGAAAAAGTATCTTCTCCAAAAAAAACCACGGTTTCAGGTGCTGAAGCAGTGATCAAATGTTTGCTGGAAGAAGGTGTGGATACGCTTTACGGCTATCCCGGCGGAGCAATTATGCCCGTTTACGATGAATTGTATAAATACCAAACTCAAATTCACCATGTCCTCACGCGCCACGAACAGGGCGCTACACACGCGGCACAGGGTTATGCAAGGGTAAATGGAAAAGTAGGGGTTGCTATGGCTACTTCCGGTCCCGGAGCTACTAATCTGGTTACGGGAATTGCAGATGCACAAATAGATTCTACCCCCATGGTTTGTATCACCGGGCAGGTAGGATCACATTTACTTGGGAGCGATGCTTTCCAGGAAACCGATATTATTGGAATTTCCACGCCAATTACCAAGTGGAACTATCAAATAACCAAAGCAGAGGAGATTCCGGAGATTTTGGCAAAAGCTTTTTTTATAGCCCGCTCGGGAAGACCGGGGCCGGTTTTAATCGATATTACCAAGGATGCACAGTTTGCTTCGTTGGAATTTACTTATAAAAAATGTTCCGGAATTAGAAGTTATAAACCTAAGCCTGAAGTTAATTTAGTTGAAGTTGAAAGGGCTGCCGAAGCGATTAACAATGCTAAAAAACCTATGATCATCTTTGGTCAGGGTGTGATATTAGGCAGTGCGGAAGAACTTTTTAAACAGGTAGTAGAGAAATCGGGTATTCCGGCTGCGTGGACCATTTTAGGACTTTCTGCTATGCCAACTGATCATCCGCTAAATGTGGGAATGGTTGGAATGCACGGCAATTACGGCCCAAATGTTTTAACAAACGAATGTGATGTATTGATCGCTATCGGGATGCGTTTTGACGATCGGGTAACTGGAAATCTGGAAAAATATGCCAAACAGGCCAAAGTAATCCATTTTGAAATTGATCCTGCCGAAATTAATAAAAACGTACATGCGGATATTCCGGTTTTAGGGAATGTAAATGAAACCCTTAAAATCTTATTGGAGCTTTTAAAACCGAACAAGCACGAAGCCTGGCATCAAAAATTTAAAGATTATTATCAAATTGAATTCGATAAAATCATTAAAAATGATTTAAATGCCGAACGAGGCAAAATTGGAATGGCAGAGGTTATTGATGAGATCAACCACTGCTCGAAAGGCGATGCGGTTATTGTTTCAGATGTTGGTCAGCACCAAATGGTGGCTTGCCGTTATTCAAAATTCAATCAAACCAGAAGCAATGTAACTTCCGGCGGCCTGGGAACTATGGGGTTTGCGCTTCCGGCAGCTATTGGCGCTAAAATGGGTGCACCAGATCGTGACGTTGTGGCGGTAATTGGTGATGGTGGCTACCAGATGACCATTCAGGAACTGGGTACTATTTTTCAGACCAAAGTACCGGTAAAAATTGTGATTTTGAATAATGATTTCCTTGGAATGGTACGCCAGTGGCAGCAGTTGTTTTTTGAAAAGCGTTATGCTTCCACAGAAATGGTAAATCCCGATTTTATAACTATTGCCAAAGGATATCATATTAAAGCCAAACAGGTAAGTAAGCGGGAAGATTTAAAAGAAGCCGTAACCGAAATGATGGAGTCTAAAGAAGCTTATTTCCTTGAAGTAAAAGTTGAACAGGAAGAAAATGTGTTCCCGATGGTTCCTACCGGGGCTTCAGTTTCAGATATAAGATTAGAGTAATGGAAAAGAAAAATTTTACGGTTTCGGTTTATACCGAAAACAACATAGGCCTTCTGAGTCGTATTGCGGCCATTTTTCAAAAAAGGCACATCAATATTGAAAGCATTACCGCTTCCCGAAGTGAAGTAAACGAGGTGATGCGGTTTATTATCGTGGTGCAGGTTACCGAAGATCAGGTTAAAAAGATCGTTGGCCAAATAGAGAAGCAAATTGAAGTAATTAAAGCTTTCTATCATACCGATGATGAAATGATCTACCAGGAAACTGCGCTATATAAGATAAATTCTGCCGATTTTGTGAAAGATCTCAGTATTCAGGACTTTATAAAAGGATCTAACGCGCGTATCGTGACAGTTACTCCTAAGTTTTTTGTAATTGAAAAAACCGGAAAACGTCACGAAACCGACAGCCTTTACGAAAAATTAAAACCTTATGGATTGATGCAGTTTGTACGCTCGGGCACTATTGCCGTGACCAAAAATGAAATGCCAATCTCGAACATTTTAGAACAATTTGATACAACCAATTAAATAAAAATGATGACGAATTATTTTAACAGTCTTTCTTTACGTGAACAATTAGCCCAGCTGGGAACCTGTAGGTTTATGGGTAGTGATGAATTCAGCGACGGAGTGGCTGCTTTAAAAGGAAAAAAAATAGTGATTGTGGGCTGTGGTGCACAAGGCCTTAACCAGGGCTTAAATATGCGCGACAGTGGTTTGGATATTTCTTATGCGCTTCGTGAAGGGGCCATCAAGGAAAAACGACAGTCCTTTAAAAATGCTTCAGAAAATAATTTTAAGGTTGGGACTTATGAAGAATTGATCCCAACTGCCGATCTGGTAATTAACCTAACGCCAGATAAACAACATACTTCGGTAATAAAAGCCATTCAGCCGCATATTAAAAAAGACGCGGTGCTTTCTTACTCGCATGGTTTTAATATCGTGGAAGAAGGAATGAAAATTAGGGAAGACATCACTGTAATTATGGTGGCGCCTAAATGCCCCGGAAGTGAAGTTAGGGAAGAATATAAAAGAGGTTTTGGAGTACCAACGCTAATTGCCGTACACCCGGAGAACGATCCGCAGGGAATTGGTTTTGAATGGGCTAAGGCTTACGCAGTTGCCACAGGTGGTGATAAAGCCGGGGTTTTGGCATCTTCATTTGTTGCTGAAGTAAAATCTGATTTAATGGGGGAACAAACCATTTTATGCGGATTGCTGCAAACAGGTTCTATTCTTAGTTATGATAAAATGGTGGCTGAAGGTGTTGAACCTCCTTATGCCTCGAAACTTATTCAGTATGGTTGGGAAACCATTACCGAAGCTTTAAAGCACGGCGGGATCACCAATATGGTGGACAGGCTTTCAAACCCGGCGAAGATTAAGGCCGATGAGATTTCCGAAGAATTAAAACAAATAATGCGCCCGCTTTTCCAAAAGCATATGGACGATATTATTTCCGGTGCTTTTAGTAGCAGAATGATGAAAGACTGGGAAAATGGTGATAAAGAATTGCTGGAATGGAGAGCTGCGACCGGGGAAACCGCTTTTGAAAAATCTGAAGCGACTTCAGAAGAGATCAAGGAACAGGAATATTTTGATAAAGGTGTATTATTGGTAGCCTTTGTGAAATCTGGTGTGGAGCTGGCTTTTGAAACTATGGTAGAAGCAGGAATTGTTGCAGATTCGGCTTATTATGAATCACTGCACGAAACTCCGTTGATCGCCAATACCATTGCCAGAAAGAAATTGTTCGAGATGAACAGGATTATTTCTGATACGGCAGAATATGGTTGTTATTTATTTGACCATTCGGCAAAACCACTTATTAAAGATTATGTAAACGGCTTGCCAAAAGAGGTTATAGGTCATTCTTTTGGAACCGATTATACCGGAGTGGACAATCAGCAGTTAATAGCAGTTAATGATGATATTAGACAACATCCCGTTGAAAAAGTGGGAGGAAGGCTAAGAAAAGCGATGACTGCAATGAAAAAAATACAGGAATAAAATGGATACTTTGCTGGCAGATAAAACGACATATAAACCTCAGTTAAAAGCTGTAAAAGAAGCGGCAGAACGCATTTCCAAAGTGGTGGTGAAAACCCCTTTGATGCAATCTTTTACCTATAGCAAGAAATTTTCAGCAAATGTGATGTTGAAGAGGGAAGACTTGCAACAGGTGCGCTCTTATAAAATTCGCGGGGCCTATAATAAGATTTCGAGCCTTCCGCAAGAACAGCTGGATAAAGGGGTTATTTGTGCCAGCGCCGGAAATCACGCACAGGGTGTAGCTTTTGCCTGTAATAAACTGCAGGTAAAAGGCGTGATCTATATGCCAATTACCACCCCAAGGCAAAAAGTAGAGCAAACAAAGATGTTTGGTGGCGAGTGGGTAGAAGTGGTTTTAAAAGGCGATACTTTTGACGATTCATTTAAAAGTTCAACAAAACATGCCGAAAAATTTGGTTTGGTTTTTATACATCCTTTTGATGACGAAAAGGTGATTGAAGGCCAGGCCACCATTGGTTTGGAAATCCTTGAGCAAGCCACTGAGCCTATAGATTATGTTTTTGCACCCCTTGGCGGTGGCGGACTTTTAGCCGGATTGTCTTCTATGTTTAAGGAACTTTCGCCCAATACTAAAATAATTGGGGTAGAGCCGGAAGGTGCACCTTCCATGACTTCTTCTTTGAAAGAAGGGAAACTGGTAGAATTAAAATCTATCGAACGTTTTGTAGATGGTGCTGCAGTACAAAAAGTCGGCAGTCGAAATTTTGAAATTTGTAAGGAGAATCTCGATAAAATGATCACCGTTCCGGAAGGGAAGATTTGCCAAAGTATCCTTGATCTTTATAATCAGGATGCTATAGTGGTAGAACCCGCGGGAGCAATGGCCATAAGTGCCCTCGATTTTTTTGCTGAAGAAATCAAAGGAAAAAACGTGGTGTGCATTGTAAGTGGAAGCAATAACGATATCACCCGAACTGCAGAGATCAAGGAAAGAGCTTTATTGTATGCCGGGCTAAAACATTATTTTGTGATAAGTTTTCCGCAGCGGGCGGGCGCTTTAAAAGATTTTCTGGAAAAGGTTTTAGGACCTAAAGACGATATTACGCATTTTGAATACTCAAAAAAGCATCATCGTGAAAATGCCCCGGCGGTAGTTGGGATAGAAATAAACGATCCTGCCGATTTTGAACCCCTGGTAGCCAGGATGAAAGCGAAGAATTTTTACGGGGAATATCTCAATGATAAGCCTAATTTGTTTCAGTATTTAGTATAAATATTTTGTTGGTTAAAATAATTATGTACATTTACAGTATGCTTTCAATGAAACAAATAATATTTCCCGTTTTTCGCTTCTTCCCGCGCCGCCGCAGGTAAGAAGTAAATTGCATTATTCTTTTTTAATATTATTTGATTTTAATTACAACTTGAGAGATCCACAAAATATACCGCCCAGTTTAAATTTCAGAATCACTTCTGAAATTACACCTATTCGCCGCCGCTTCCCGCGTCGCACCTTGGTGCGTGTATAATTTAATGGAACTTAGGTGAGTCCGGTTCCCCTTTCAAAAAGATCAAATCAAATTTATTTTCTCACTAATTTCTTAGCAAATGAAGATTATCATTGCTAATAAATCTCACGCTCAATACGCTGAGATTATTTGTACAACTATAGAAGAATCTGCAAAGGTTCGAGGCACGGGCATTGCCCGCAGAACCCCTGAATATATCATTGGAAAAATGGAGAAGGGGAATGCGGTTATTGCTTTAGACGGCGAAAAATTTGCCGGTTTCTGCTATATCGAGACCTGGAGCCACGACAGGTATGTGGCAAATTCAGGCTTAATTGTGCACCCCGATTTTAGGCACCAGGGACTGGCCAAAGACATCAAGGAGGTGGTTTTTAACCATTCCAGGAAAATGTATCCCAATGCAAAGATCTTCGGGATCACTACCGGCCTGGCCGTGATGAAGATAAATTACGAACTTGGATATCAACCCGTAACCTTTTCTGAACTTACCGATGATGACGCATTTTGGAAAGGCTGCCAAACCTGCAAGAATTACGATATTCTAACCAGAACCGAACGTAATATGTGCCTCTGCACGGGAATGATGTATGATCCAGAAAGAAAAAAGGATGCAAAAAAAGAAGACCCGAAGGAAAGCTTTAATGATAAAGCTTTTAAAAGGTTGAAGAATATAAAACAGACCTTGTTTTACAAAAAAGAAAAAAACGGGAGTTAAAATTAAACTTATCGTCATCCTGAACTTGTTTCAGGGTCTAATTTACTTAGAAGCTGAAACAAGTTCAGCTTGACGTCAAATAGCAAATAAGTCAAATGAAAAAAGTAGTTATAGCATACAGTGGAGGTTTGGATACTTCTTACTGCGCAAAATATTTATCTAAAGAAGAAAATTTTGAAGTCCACGCCGTGAGTGTTAATACCGGTGGATTTTCAGAAGAAGAAGTCAAAAAAATTGGAGAAAATGCACAAAAAATAGGAGCAAAGACCTATAAAAACATTGATGCGGTTTCTTCATTTTATCAGAAAGTGGTAAAGTATTTAATCTTCGGAAATGTCTTAAAAAACAATACTTATCCGCTTTCGGTAAGTGCAGAAAGGATAGTACAGGCCATAGAGATTGTGAATTATGCAAAAAAAATCGATGCTAAGTATATTGCCCATGGCAGTACAGGCGCCGGAAACGACCAGGTGCGGTTTGATATGATCTTTCAAATTATCGCGCCCGAAATTGAAATTATCACGCCAATCAGGGATAAGCAACTCAGCCGACAGGAAGAGATTGAATACCTGAAACAAAACGGTGTTGAAATGAATTGGGAGAAATCAAAATACTCGGTAAACAAAGGCCTTTGGGGGACGAGTGTAGGTGGAGCGGAAACGCTAACTTCAGAAAAACCCTTACCTGAAAGTGCTTACCCTTCTCAACTTCAGGAGAAAGAAGCGAAACAAATTAGTTTGACATTTACCAAAGGAGAACTTTCCGCTGTAAATGGAGAAGATAATTCCCCAGAGAAGAATATTGAAGTCCTTGAAGACATCGCTTCAAAATATGCCATTGGCCGTGATATTCACGTTGGCGATACGATTATAGGAATAAAAGGAAGGGTTGGTTTTGAAGCTTCCGCAGCGCTAATTATTATTAAAGCCCATCATTTACTGGAAAAACATACGCTTAGCAAATGGCAGTTACAACATAAAGATTATTTGGCCAACTGGTATGGAACCCACTTACATGAAGGCCAGTATTTAGAACCCGTAATGCGGGATTTAGAAGCCTTTTTAGAAAGTTCCCAGCAGCAGGTAAGCGGGGAGGTTTTCGTAACACTACATCCTTACCGTTTTACGCTTGATGGAATTAAATCTCAGAACGATTTAATGAATTCCAGCTTCGGAAATTACGGCGAAGAAAATAAAGCCTGGACGGCAGATGATGCAAAAGGATTCATTAAAATCTTATCGAATGCCGGGAAGATCTACCAACACGTAAAAGAAGGAAAATGATAACAGCAGGAATAATTGGCGGTGCTGGGTATACGGCCGGCGAACTCATCAGGATACTTATAAACCACCCTGAGGCTAAACTGGATTTTGTGTACAGTACCTCTCAACCCGGAAAACCGGTGGCGGGGATACATCAGGATTTACTGGGCGAAACCGATTTGCAATTTAGCGGAGAGATCAATAAAGATGTTGACGTGGTTTTTTTGTGCCTCGGACATGGAAATTCGGTGAAATTTCTCGCTGAAAATCAGTTTTCAGAAAACACCAAAATCGTAGACCTAAGTACCGATTATAGAATGAGTGGCGAACACTCCTTTGTTTACGGGCTACCTGAATTCAATAAAGAAAAGATAAAAAAAGCCGGTTTTATAGCTAATCCCGGTTGTTTTGCCACAGCTATTAGCCTGGCAATCCTACCACTTGCCAATGCCGGATTATTGAAAGAAGACGTGCATATTAACGCGGTTACCGGGGCAACCGGTGCAGGAACATCACTTTCGGCAACCACGCATTTTACCTGGAGAGATAATAATTTTTCCAGTTATAAAGCCTTTGAACATCAACATTTGAATGAAATAGGACAAAGCCTAAAACTACTTCAGAACAATAAACTGCCGGAAATTAATTTTATTCCGAACAGGGGGAATTTTTCCAGGGGAATCCACGCCACGGCTTACACGAAATTTGAAGGAAGTCTCGAGGAAGCTAAAGCGATATATTCTGAGGCTTATCAGGATTCGGCATTTACGTTTGTAGTTGAGGAAGATTTGCATCTAAAGCAAGTAGTGAATACCAATAAATGTCTCTTAAAACTGCAGAAATTTGGGGATAAAATTTTGATCACCAGTATTATTGATAATTTACTGAAAGGCGCTTCAGGACAGGCCGTTCAAAATATGAACCTGATGTTTGGCTTTGAAGAGACTTTAGGATTAAAATTAAAAGCGAGTTATTTTTAACTGAGACCTCACAGGTTTTAAAAACCTGTGAGGTCTACAAATTAAAAGAAAATGAAAATAGCCATTATCGGAGCAGGCAATTTGGGACTTTCCATTGCGAAAGGCCTTATTGTAAACAATGCGTTTACCACCTTGTACCTCACCAAACGAAAGACTGAAGAAATTCAGGAATATGAGGAATATGCCAAGGTTAAGGTCACCAATGATAACCGTGAAGCAGTTAAAAATTCAGACATCCTGATTTTTGCGGTACAACCCACTCAAATGCAGCGGATCCTGGAAGAAATTAAAGACGATCTTCATGAAAAGCATGTGCTCATTTCTACAGTTACCGGATTTAAAATCGATGCTATTGAAGCGATAGTTGGAGAGGAACAGTTTATAGTTCGCTCAATGCCCAACACAGCCATTGCTGTTGGTAAATCGATGACCTGTCTTTGTAGTAACGAAAATGGTAAGAAGCGCATCGCTATTGCCGAGGCGATTTTTAATCGTTTGGGAACGAGTATTATTATTCCTGAAAATAAAATGCAGGCCGCTACGGTAATTTGCGCCAGTGGAGTTGCTTTCTGGATGCGGCTTATACGCGCCACCACCCAGGGAGCGGTGCAACTTGGTTTCGATGCAAAAGATGCACAGCAACTGGCTATGCAAACCTGTCTGGGAGCTTCCAGTTTACTTATAGAATCAGGGAAGCATCCAGAAGAAGAAATCGATAAGGTAACCACGCCCCGTGGTTGCACGATTGAAGGTTTGAACGAAATGGAACACAACGGCTTGAGTTCTTCTTTAATAAAAGGTATCCAGGCTTCATTCAAAAAAATAAACACCATTACAACCGAATAACTATGGAATTATTTGATGTTTATCCGTTATACGATATCACCCCGGTGAAGGGTAAGGGCGCTTATGTTTTTGATAAGGAGGAAAAAAAATATCTAGACCTGTATGGCGGTCACGCAGTAATCTCTATTGGTCATTCTCATCCTGCTTACGTGAATTCAATTTCTAAACAAGTGAGCAAACTTGGCTTTTATTCCAATTCGGTTAAAAACCCTTTGCAACAGGAATTAGCCGATAAACTGGAAAAGCTTTCCGGGGTAACAGATTACAGCCTGTTTCTATGTAATTCGGGTGCTGAAGCAAATGAAAATGCCTTGAAAGTAGCCTCATTTCATACAAGAAAGGATCGGATAATTTATTTTGATAAAGCATTCCACGGAAGAACATCGGGAGTAGTTGCGGTAACCGATAACGAAAATATTAAAGCCCCGTTTAACCAAAACCATAAAGCAACGAAACTTGCTTTTGAAAATACAGAAGTTCTTGAAAGAGAGTTGAAAAAGGGCGATGTGGCTGCGGTTATTTTTGAAGTAATCCAGGGAGTTGGTGGTCTGGATGAAGCTTCTACTGAATTTTATCAAAAAACGGCAGAACTTTGCAAAAAATACGGTTCGGTATTAATCGCAGACGAAGTACAGTCGGGTTATGGCAGGACAGGCGATTTTTTCGCTTTTCAAAAACACAATATTCGTCCTGATATTATTTCCATCGCAAAAGGAATGGGCAACGGTTTTCCGGTTGGCGGGGTTTTAATCGATAAATCTATTAAAGCAAAATCGGGTATGTTGGGAACTACTTTTGGTGGAAATCACCTGGCATGTGCGGCAGGAAGTGCGGTTTTGGAAGTTATTGAAAAAGAAAACCTACTGGCAAATGCTACCGAACTTTTTGAATATGTAAAGGAGAAAGCCACGGAAATTCCGCAGATTAAAAAAATCAAAGGCCGTGGACTGATGATTGGTTTGGAATTCGATTTTGAGATCGCGCAGATAAGAAAAGAGCTTTTGTTTAAACATCAGATCTTCACGGGGGCTTCCGCGAATAAAAACCTCCTGCGGATTTTACCCCCTTTAAATATTAAAAAAGAACATTTTGATGAGTTATTTAAAGCTTTGAAAATTGTTTTAAATTAAAATAGAATAGACCTCACAGGTTTTGGAAACCTGTGAGGTCTGAAAACTAGCAAAATGAAAAATTACACAGATTTATCAGATATAGAAGATTTACAGCAATTAATCACCGAAGCGCTGGAGCTAAAAAAAGCTTCCTCTTCCCTGGAAATAGGCAAGGGAAAAACTCTGGGGATGCTGTTTTTTAATCCGAGTTTGAGAACACGTTTAAGTACCGAAAAAGCGGGAAAATTACTGAGAATGGACGTGATGGTGATGAATGCCGGGAGTGATAGTTGGAAACTGGAATTTGAAGACGGAGCTGTAATGGATTCCAATAAAGCCGAACACATCAAAGAGGCAGCGGCAGTATTATCGCAGTACTGTGATATTATCGCCGTGAGGGCCTTTCCTGACTTAAAGGATAAAGAAAAAGATGAAGCTGAAATAGTATTGAATAGTTTTAAAAAGTATGCTTCAGTCCCTGTTGTAAATCTTGAAAGCGCCACAGGACATCCTCTTCAGGCACTTACCGATGCAATTACTATTTCAGAATTAAGGAAAAAAGACAGGCCAAAAGTTGTGCTTAGCTGGGCACCGCATCCAAAAACTTTGCCGCAAAGCGTTCCCAATTCTTTTACCGAAATTATGCAAAAACTGGATGTTGATTTTGTAATCACCAATCCTGAAGGTTATGATTTGAATCCTGAAATAACTAAAAATATTCCTGTAATCCATAACCAGGACGAGGCTTTAAAAGATGCCGATTTTGTTTATGTAAAGAACTGGAGCAGTTATGAAACTTACGGTCAAAAACTAAGTGAGGACAGAAACTGGACTTTTTCAGCAGACAAATTAAAGCAAACCAATAATGCGAAAGTGATGCATTGTTTGCCGGTAAGAAGAAATATGGTAATTGCTGATGAGGTTTTGGATTCTGAAAATTCGGTAGTGATCCAGCAGGCAGGAAATCGAACTTTTGCCGCACAAGCGGTTTTAAAAAGAATTTTAGAGGAAAAAGTCAAATCCGCAGATTTAGGAAAAAACGCTTAAAATCCCGACTCCGATCGAGTTGACATTATTAAGAACAATGAAAAAAGAGGTTTTAAAAGTTGTAAAAATAGGAGGAAAACTTATTGAGGATGAGGCAAAATTCGCTGAATTCCTAAAAGATTTTGTGGCTTTGGAAGGTTCGAAGATCCTGGTTCACGGTGGAGGAAACCTGGCTACTGAAATTGCAGGAAAACTCGGTTATAAAACCCAAATGTTTGAGGGGCGTAGAATTACCGATGCCGATTCGATTAAAGTGATCACCATGGTTTACGGCGGTCTTATCAATAAAAACATTGTAGCCAAGCTGCAAGCCCTTCACAATAACGCCATAGGCCTTTGTGGGGCAGATGGGATGAGCATTGTTTCCCAAAAACGCCCTGTTAAGGAAGTTGATTTTGGATTTGTTGGAGACGTTAAGAGGGTTAATTCAGAATTTATAAATTCAATTTTAAAACAACAGATAACGCCGGTTTTTTCGGCTATCTCCTGTACAAAAGATGGATTGCTCCTCAATACCAATGGGGACTCTGTTGCTGCGGAAATCGCCAAAGCAATGAGCTCAATTTATGAAACCGAACTTTACTTTTGTTTCGAGAAAAAGGGCGTACTAGCCGATGCAGAAAACGATGATTCGGTAATTGAAAAAATTACCAGGGAAAAATATCAGGAATTACTCGAAGAAAAAGTAATTAGTGACGGGATGTTACCAAAACTGCACAATTGTTTTCAGGCTTTGGAAAGCGGTGTAAAGAATATATTTCTTGGTGATTTCAGGCTATTAAAAAATGAATCTGTTTATACTAAAATCAGTAACTGATGAAGCTGGAAGAATTACAAAAAGATGCGATAGAATTACTTAAACAGCTTATTGCTACCCAGTCTTTTTCGAAAGAAGAAGATAATACGGCCGATTTGCTGGAAAAGTGGTTTAGAGAAAAGGACATGACTTTTTTTCGACATTTAAATAATGTATGGGCTACCAATAAGTATTTTGATGCAGACAAACCCAGCTTGCTGCTTAATTCCCATCATGATACGATAAAACCGAATTCGGCTTACACTCGAGATCCCTTTGAAGCTAAGATTGAGGAAGGGAAGTTATATGGTTTGGGTAGCAATGATGCGGGTGGTTGCCTGGTATCCTTACTTGCAACCTTTACCTGGTATTATGAAGCCAAAGACCTGAAATATAATTTGATTTTTGCCGGAACGGGGGAAGAAGAAATTAACGGGAAAAACGGAATTGCCTGTATGTTACCTAAAATGCCAAAAATTGATGTAGCTCTTGTTGGCGAACCCACTTTAATGCAACTGGCCATTGCCGAAAAAGGTCTGGTGGTTTTTGATGCCAAAGTAAAAGGAACACCTTCGCACGCGGCACATCCAAATGATAACAACGCCATATATAAGACCGCTGATGTTTTAAAATGGTTTGAGGATTTTGATTTTCCAAAGGAATCGGAAGCTTTGGGGAAAGTAAAACTTACCGTAACCCAGATCAATGCCGGGAGCCAGCATAATGTAGTACCGGGTCACGTAGATCTGGTAATCGATGTTAGGGTGAATGATGCTTACTCGAATGCTGAAATTGATCAAATTCTTCAGGAAAAAGCACCGGTAGATATTATTGCAGCGCGTTCACTTCGGTTGAATTCTTCTTCCATTCCTCCAGATCACGAGTTGGTAAAAGCGGGAATTGCGTTGGGAATGGAAACCTATGGTTCACCCACGTTGTCAGACCAGGCGATGCTGAAGTGCCCTTCTTTAAAATTAGGTCCGGGTGATTCAATCAGGTCTCATTCCGCAGATGAATTTATTTATGTGAAGGAAATAGAGGAGGGGATTGAAAAGTACATTAAGTTATTGGAGAAGGCTTTTAAAAAATAAAGGAGACCTCACAGGTTTTGAAAACCTGTGAGGTCTGTACTTGATAGAAAAATAAAACTATGAAACTCTGGGATAAAGGATTAGCTATAGATAAAAAGATTGAAAACTTCACGGTGGGAAACGACCGGGAGCTGGATATGCATATTGCTAAATACGATTTAAAAGCTTCAAAAGCACATGCTAAAATGCTTGGTAAAGTCGGAATTCTTACTTCAGAAGAAGTAAAGGATATTGAAAATGAACTGGCAAAACTTCAGGAACAGCTAGAAAATGGAAGTTTTGAGATTCAAGAAGATTTTGAAGATGTACATTCCAAAATTGAATTTGAACTAACCAAAGCGTTAGGAGATACCGGAAAGAAAATCCATACTGCCCGCTCCAGGAACGACCAGGTATTGGTGGCCATGCAATTGTATTTTAAAGAAAATCTACAGGAAATTTCCGTTAAGACAAAGAACCTCGTAGATGTACTTTTAGGACTTGCAGATAAACATCAGGAAAAACTTCTTCCGGGATATACACATTTGCAGGTAGCGATGCCATCAAGCTTTGGTTTATGGTTTTCCGCTTACGCAGAATTATTAATAGATGATCTCTATTTACTTGAAGCAGGATTAAAAGTTGTAGATCAGAATCCGCTGGGATCTGCTGCGGGTTATGGCTCTTCATTTCCAATAGACCGGGATTTTACCACCAAAGAGTTGGGATTTTCGACTTTAAAATATAACGTAGTGGCCGCGCAACTGGGCCGTGGCAAATGCGAGCGAACGGTGACTTCCAATATCGCTTCGGTTTCCAATACGCTTTCCAGGTTTGCAATGGATATTTGTTTATATATGAGTCAGAATTTCGATTTCATTACTTTTCCCGATGAGCTTACCACCGGTTCCAGCATTATGCCCCACAAGAAAAACCCGGATGTTTTCGAGCTGATACGTGGAAAATGCAATAAACTTCAGAGTATCGCGAACGAGATGATCTTAATTACCAATAATTTACCCAGTGGTTATCACCGGGATTACCAATTAATAAAAGAAAATAGCATTTACGCAGTTGAAAATATTAAAGAGATCCTGGATGTTTTTATTCATTCCATCGCTTTAATTAAAGTTAAGGATATCAATTTGCAGGATGAAAAATATAAATACCTGTTTACGGTAGACAGCATCAACGATTTGGTGATGCAGGGAAGATCGTTTAGAGAAGCTTATCAAATAATTGGGGGGCAGGTTCAGGAAGGAACCTATGAAGCTACTGAAGGGAAAAAACATTCTCACCTGGGAAGTAAGGATAATCTTGCGCTAGAGGAAATTAGGAAAAAAAAGGATCGGGTTTAATCATTTGAATTTGGCTGAGAGTGAAGAATAATTAGACGCGACTGAAGTTGAAATAGTTCAACCAGCACTAAAAAAAAACCCGATTTTCATCGGGGTTAATTAAACTAAGGTTTTATGGGCAATTAAAATGCCCGTAAAACCAGGTTTCATTAAAAAAACCTCCCGCAAAACCACACGAAATGCGAGAGGTTCAAACATAAATGAAGAAAAAAAGTCTTAAATAATAGTCATTTGCCCGAGGTTTAGGTTTTCGTTGTTGATGCTGATATTATCAACTTCGCTAATAAGTCCCTCAAGGAAATCGCCCACTTTTTCTGTGGAATAATGGTTGTCTTTGTTAATGTCTATAGTGCAAACATTGAGCTTTATGCTAAGCTCCACCGCCTTTTTAACTGCGTTAGCTTCTTCGGTTAATCCGAAATGCTCTAAAAGCATCGCAGCCGATAAAATAGATGCTACCGGGTTCGCAATTCCCTTCCCGGTTGCCTGAGGATAAGAACCGTGAATAGGTTCAAACATCGCGCTTTCTTTCCCTACCGAGGCTGATGCCAGTAAGCCGATACTTCCACCAATTACACTGGCCTCGTCAGAAAGGATATCACCAAACATATTTTCAGTAAGAATAACATCGAATTGGGTTGGGTTCAGGATCATTTGCATTGCGGCGTTATCCACAAAAAGGAAATCCAGTTCTACTTCGGGATATTCTTTTCCAATTTCAGTAACCGTTTTACGCCATAACCTGGAAGTTTCCAACACGTTGGCTTTGTCTACCAGGGTTAATTTTTTAGTACGCTTTTCGGCAGCTTTAAAAGCTAAGTGAGCAACCCGGGAAATTTCTTCAACCGAGTAGGTACAAACATCGGTAGCGCTCTGACCGTCTTCCGCAGTAAATTTATCACCAAAATAAATTCCACCGGTAAGTTCCCGGTAAATCACCATATTGGCTCCGGCAATGCGATCGGCTTTTAATGGTGATTGCTCTATAAGTTTGTCGTAAGCCTTTACCGGTCTAATGTTGGCAAAAAGCCCAAGGCCTTTTCTTAACTGTAAAAGGCCCTGTTCTGGTCTTACTTTTGCGTCTGGGTTATTGTCGTATTTTGGGTGTCCTATAGCCCCAAATAACACAGCATCAGATTTCTTGCACAATTCCAGCGTAGCTTCAGGTAACGGATTGTCCAGCAAGTCTATTGCTGCCGCACCTACCAAGGCGTCTTCAAATTGAAAGTGGTGATCGAAACGATCTGCTACAGCTTTTAAAACCTTAACTGATTGCTGTGTAATTTCGGGACCTATCCCGTCTCCGGGCAAGACTGCTATTTTTAATTTCATTTTTTTCTTCTTTATGTGTGGTTTTTTTCGAGTTTCTTATTTCCGTCAAGCTGAACTTGGTTCAGCTTCTAACATGTTTAATTGACTTAGATCCTGAAACAAGTTCAGGATGACGTTTATGTCAAATTATATTTAAAACTACAAGGGTGTGGTGGCTTGCGTTTTGTGTGATTTTTTCTGTTCAAATTCTTTAATCGCGTCCAGTTTACTTACCAGGAAATCTATATCGTCAAAACCATTGATCATACAAGTTTTTTTATAAGGATCTATCTCAAAACTTTCTGAGATATCTTTTTTCGGAATCCCGATTTTCTGGGCTTCCAGGTCTACTTTTATTTCTACGGAAGGATCTTTGGTGATTTCCACGAAAAGCTCGTTCAAAAATTCAGGACTTACCTGAACCGGAAGCAAACCGTTGTTAAGTGCATTTCCCTTGAAGATATCTGCAAAATAACTAGATACCACTACGGTAAATCCGTAAGCTTTAAGTGCCCAGGCAGCATGTTCCCGGCTGGAACCGCATCCAAAATTATCTCCGGCTACCAGGATGGACCCTTTATACTCGGGGTTATTTAAGGCGAAATCAGGATTTGGCTCGTCGTTTTTATCGAAACGCCAGTCGCGAAATAGGTTCTCTCCAAATCCGGCCTTATCGGTAGCTTTTAGAAACCGGGCCGGAATAATCTGGTCTGTATCTACGTTTTCTATCTCTAAAGGAACCGCTGTATCGGTTAATGTGATAAACTTTTCCATCTTAATTTAAATGTTTTGTAAAGTCGGTTAATTTTCCTGAAACAGCCGTGGCTGCGGCAGTTAACGGACTTGCTAATATGGTTCTGGAACCCTGTCCCTGTCTTCCTTCAAAATTTCTGTTACTGGTAGAAACGCAGTATTCGCCTGCAGGAATTTTATCATCGTTCATGGCTAAACAAGCCGAGCAACCCGGTTGTCTAAGAGTGAAACCAGCATTTTCAAAAACTTCCCGTAGGCCTTCGGCTTCAATTTGAGCGGCAACCTGGCGTGAACCGGGTACAATTAGTGCATTTACATTTGCTGCTTTTTGCTTACCTTTTATATAAGCCGCTGCCTGGCGAAAATCCTCAATTCTGGAATTGGTACAACTACCAATAAAAATCCAGTTAATCGGTTTTTCGAGTAAAGATTCACCGGGTTTAAAACCCATATAGGCCAGAGCTTTTGCATCGCTTTTTCCACCTTCCATAGGGATGGAACCGTTAATTTTTATGCCCATCCCGGGATTTGTTCCGTAGGTGATCATCGGTTCAATATCTTCGGCATCAAAAGAATATTCCTGGTCGAATTCAGCGTCCCCATCAGTTTTTAGAGTTTCCCAGTAAGCTTTTATAGCTTCAAACTCTTCACCTTTTGGTGCGAATTCTTTTCCTTTTACATATTCAAAAGTAGTTTCATCCGGAGCGATCAAGCCTCCACGGGCACCCATTTCGATGCTCATATTACAAACCGTCATTCTACCTTCCATAGACATTTCTTCAAAAACATTTCCGGCGTATTCACAAAAATATCCCGTCCCTGAATTTGTGCCCAGTTTGCTAATAATATAAAGGATCACATCTTTAGGTAAAACCCCTTTTTTAAGTTTACCGTTTACATTTACCCTTAATTTCTTAGGCTTTTGAACCAAAACACACTGGCTGGCAAAGACCTGGGAAACCTGGCTGGTGCCAATTCCAAAGGCAATGGTACCAAAAGCGCCGTGCGTAGAGGTGTGGCTGTCGCCACAAACCATTGTCATTCCCGGTTGGGTAATTCCGAGTTCGGGCGCCATTACGTGAACAATCCCGTTATAAGGATGGCCCAAGCCGTAAAGCGTAATATTATTTTCTTCGCAATTTTGGGTTAACTCCTTAAGTTGCTTTCTGGACAACAAATCTTTAACCGGTAAATGCTGATTTTCAGTAGGCGTGTTATGATCTGCTGTCGCAACTATTTGATCTGGCCTAAAAACCGAAATCCCGCGTTCCTTGAGCTCGTTAAAAGCCTGCGGACTCGTGACTTCGTGTATTAAGTGTTTATCGATGTACAAAATATCAGGACCATTGGGTATAGATTCTACCACGTGGGAATCCCAAATTTTATCGAATAAAGTTTTCTTCATTTTTCTTATAAATTCAATCCCAGCCTGGGAATTCTCTCAGGTTTATAATTATTCCCTGAGTAATCATATTATTTATTCAGTCTTATGCTGGGTTATTAAGCAATAGCTCTTATTTTTCTTTCTGAAATTTCCATGATTTCGTGGATGTCATTGTCTTCCACGCATCTTCTGGCATCAGCATAATTCAGAAATTCTGCATAAACCTGATCTAACTGAAGTTTGGTTAAATCATACCCCATTTTCTTAGCCTTAAAAGCAAGGGCAGCCCTTCCACTTCTTGCTGTAAGTACGATTGCAGATTCGGTTACCCCAACTTCCGCAGGATCTATGATTTCATAAGTTTCACGGTTTTTAATTACGCCGTCCTGGTGAATTCCGGAACTATGTGCAAATGCATTGGCGCCTACAATAGCTTTATTTGGCTGCACAAACATTCCCATTTCGCGGGAAACCATACAACTGGTATCAAAAAGGAATTTAGGGTCTATGTTTGTGTTTAAGTTTAAAGTCGGGTGCTGTCTTAAGATCATGACGACCTCTTCCAACGCGGTATTCCCGGCACGTTCACCAATCCCGTTGATGGTGCATTCTATTTGGCGTGCGCCATTCTGTACACCCGCAATAGCATTTGCTGTAGCAAGACCTAAATCGTTGTGACAATGGCAGGAAAGTCTAACCTTATCGATGTCTTTTACGTTGTCTTTTAAATATTTTATTTTTCTTCCGTATTCATTTGGAAGGCAGTATCCGGTAGTATCAGGAATATTTAATACTGTCGCTCCGGCTTTGATCATTTCGGTACAAACGCGGGCAAGAAATTCATTATCTGTTCTTCCGGCATCTTCGGCATAAAATTCAACATCGTCTACATAATTCTTTGCGTGTTTCACCGCGGCTACACCGCGCACAATAATTTCTTCTCTTGTAGAATTGAATTTATATTTAATATGGGAATCTGATGTACCAATACCGGTATGAATACGTGGTTTTCTGGCAGGTTTTAAAGCTTCAGCAGCAACTTCGATATCTTTTTTTACAGCACGGGTGAGTCCACAAACGGCGGCATTCTTCGCCAGCTTAGAGATTTCATAAACTGATTGATAATCGCCGGGACTGGAAACAGGGAAACCTGCTTCAATAACATCTACTCCCAGCTCATCAAGGCGCGCAGCGATTTTAAGTTTTTGGGCTGTATTCAATTTACAACCTGGAACCTGCTCTCCGTCTCGTAACGTCGTGTCAAAAATTTCTACCTTTTCTGTGCTCATAAGAGATTTATTTTACTTTATCTTTAACTAAAGTATTGTTAATCTATACACTCCGGACCTTTGCCTATTAGGTCATTACGATAATGAAACTAAAAATTAAGATGTAATATCACTGTAAATCAGTGCTTTATAAACGATTCTGTTACAATGACTAATGATTTAACTGATAACTTATTTTCTTTGATAAAATCGCTTTCGCCTTCAGAAAAGCGTCAATTTTCATTATATGTTGGAAGAATTGGTGTTAATACCGATAGTAAATTTCTGAATTTATTTAAGGTGATGACCAAGCTTAAGAAATATAATGAGAAGGAAATTCTTCTAAAAACAAAGATTAGTAAGCAACAATTATCTAATGTAAAAGCCCATTTATACAAGCAAATTCTTATTAGTCTAAGGCTGAATCCTGCGCACCAGAGTATACCGGTACAAATTAGGGAGCAATTTGATTTTGCTTATATCCTTTACCGAAAAGGTTTATACAAACAAAGCTTGAAACTTCTCGATAAAATAAAAGCACAGGCGCTGGAATATGAAGAAAAAAACCTGGCTTATGAGATCCTGGAGCTGGAAAAGATAATAGAATCACAATATATCACCCGAAGTATAGAAAACCGGGCCGAAAGCCTTATTCAGCAAACGCGGGATTTAAGTGATCTTAATTTGATTTCCAGCAAACTTTCAAATTTATCATTACAGTTATATGCCATTTTCCTGAAAATGGGTTATGCCAGGACCCAGGAAGAAGCCGAGAGTATCAGAAATTACTTTTATCAAAACCTTCCGGAATATCAAATTAAGAATATAGGTTTTAGGGAAAAATTATGGCTTTATAAAGCCCATTTATGGTTTAGTTTTATCACGCAGGATTTTTTGGCTTGCTACCGCTATTCTATGAAATGGATAGATCTTTTTAACGAACATAAACACTTAGTACCTATTCATCCGGTTTCTTATTTAAAAGGGAATCATTATTTACTGGAATCTTTATTTTACCTGAACCATACCAAATTATTTGAAAAGACCCTTAAGAATCTTGAAGGGATGCTCAAGGATGCCAAAATCCCCGACGATGATAACATTAAGGCCCTGGCTTTTCTTTATTTATATTCCAATAAGCTGAATTTACGTTTTATGCAGGGCGATTTTGCCAATGGAGATGAGTTGGTAGAGAAAATTCAGAAGCGGATTAAAAAATATAAAGACCGCATTGACGAGCATCACATTATGGTATTTTACTATAAGATTGCCTGTCTTTACTTTGGCGATGGAAACAATAAAAAATGCATTGAATTCCTTAATAAAATCATCAATAATAAATCACTGGAAATGCGGGAAGACCTAATGTGTTTTGCCCGGATTTTAAGTTTGGTAGCACATTATGAAGCCGGCCTGGACTATCATTTAGACCGTTTGGTAAAATCTACCTATAAGTTTTTGATTAAAATGAACGACTTGCACGAGGTCCAAAAAGAAATGATTCGATTCCTTCGGAATTTATCCGAAGTTTCGCCGCTTGAAATTAAGGATGAATTTAAAAGACTGCATAGTAAGTTAAAAGAATATGAAGATCACCCATACGAGCGCAGAGCGTTCCTCTATCTTGACATCATTTCCTGGCTGGAAAGTAAAATTCAAAACCGTCCTGTGGCTGATGTAATTGCCGAGAAAGTTGCTCTGGTGAGCCGTTAATTTCGTTCTACTGTAAGTACTGTTTTAGTCTAAGCAATTATTCCATAGCACTTCATCGGGTGGTGGTGCTATTATATGTATTTCATCTTTTTTTACAGGATGAATAAATTTGAGTTCCCTGGCGTGTAAATGAATACTGGCGTCTTTGTTGCTACGGTCAAAACCGTATTTGAGATCGCCTTTAATTGGGCTACCAATAGCCGACAGTTGACTTCTTATTTGATGATGCCGCCCGGTATGTAAATCTACTTCTAACAGAAAATAGTTATCGAGTTCTTTCAGCATTCTATATTCAAGGATAGCTTCTTTACTGTCGGGAACTTCCTTAATATGCGCATATGATTTATTTTGCTTGGGGTTTCTTTTCAGAAAATGAATTAACGTAGCACATTTTTGAGGCGGAGCGTTTTTTACGATTGCCCAATATGTTTTTTGTGCTTCTTTCTTCTGAAAAAGTTTATTGAGTCGGGGTAGGGCTTTAGAGGTTTTGGAGAAAAGTACAATTCCGCTGGTTGGTCTATCGAGGCGGTGAACCACTCCTAAATAGGCATCTCCCGGTTTATAATATTTTTCCTTTAGATAAGATTTTACCACTTCACTAAGCGGTTTGTCCCCGGTTTTATCACCCTGAACTATATCCCCTGGGCGTTTATTTACCACGATTATATGGTTGTCCTCAAAAAGAACCTGGAGGTTGTTTTTATCTGAAATTATTTTTTCCAAAGTGAAGATTTGAATTTTACTCGATAATCGAGATTTAAATGCTCCGAGGCTTGCCTCGAAATCAAATTATATTCTCCAATAATGCCTCGTGGGCTTGCCGCGAGGTAATTTACTGCTAACTGCAACTACCTACTGAATTAATATTGTTCATCATCAGATGGGAAACTCTTGCTTTTTACATCGTCACGGTAGTCTTTAAAGGCTTTGGTCATTTCTTTATGAAGATCGGCGTATCTTCTAAGAAATCTTGGATTAAATTCGTGTGTCATTCCCAGCATATCGTGTATTACTAAAACCTGGCCGTCAACTCCTTTTCCGGCACCAATTCCTATCACCGGAATACTGATACTCTCAGCTACTTCTTTTGCAAGTTTTGCAGGAACCTTTTCTAATACAATAGCAAAGCAACCCAGGCGTTCCAGTAATATCGCATCAGATTTTAGTTTTTCGGCTTCTGCTTCTTCTTTAGCACGAACGGTATAAGTTCCAAATTTGTATATAGACTGTGGAGTTAATCCTAAATGTCCCATCACAGGGATCCCGGCATTAAGAATACGTTTCAGGGATTCTTTGATTTCTTTTCCGCCTTCAAGTTTAACCGCGTGCCCGCCGCTTTCTTTCATAATTCTAATAGCAGATCGTAATGCCTCTTTTGGGTCACTTTGATAACTTCCGAAGGGAAGATCTACTACTACAAGGGCACGGTTTATGGCCCTTACCACGCTGGTTGCGTGATAGATCATTTGATCTAAAGTAATAGGAAGTGTAGTCTCGTGTCCCGCCATTACATTACTGGCAGAATCTCCCACTAAAATCACGTCAATTCCCGCACCATCCACAATTTTCGCCATAGAATAGTCATAAGAAGTCAGCATCGCAATCTTCTCCCCATTCTTCTTCATATCTACCAGAGACTTGGTGGTGACTCTTTTATATTCTTTCTTAGCTACAGACATATTTTTAATTTTGGAAGGTAAAAGTACAAAAACGAGGGGTTTTCAGGCAAGGGAGCCAGTGTTATTGTTTTTGAATTTCAGTATATAAAGTTTCCAGAAGCTCTCCATCATCGCCGTGGTATTGCCAAAACATCGCGCCACCAAGATTATTCTCTTTAATAAATTGAGCTTTTTCTTTTATAGATTGAGGATCGTCATAAGTAATAAATGTTCTGGTAGCTTCACGCCAAAGGAACGGCGCCTTAGCTTCTTTATCCCAATGGCGTTCATATTTGCCTGTTTTTACACTATCCTTTAATTCCCGGTAATTTATACTGAAAGCATTGCCTGAAGCTTTTTGATGTAAACCAAAGTTTTTGTTTTCTGTCTCGTGCCATCCGCGACCATAGAAAGCCACGCCCACAACAATTTTTTCTGAAGGAACTCTGGTAGCCAAATGTTCTTTTACAGCAGTCTTAGTACTCTGTTTATAATCATCAGGATCTGTCTCTGAAACATATAAGTTGGTATGATGGGATGTGAAATCGTTCCAGCCACCCTGGTAATCGTAACTCATAATATTTATAAAATCCAGGTAGGGATGGATCTTGTCCAATTCTACGTGATCTAAATACTCCTGGTTAGCTGCCGTTGCAATGGTGAGTAAATAATTTCTCTGATCTACCTGGCCTAGAGAATCTAATTTTTTTCTGAAAAGCTTTAAAATTAAACTGAAATTTTGTTCATCCTCGGGGGAGTGAATATTTCCGGCTCCCGGCTGCCCGGGATATTCCCAGTCTAAATCTATGCCATCAATTTTGTGGTTTTGAAGAAAGGAAATTCCACTGTTTGCAAATTGCTCCCGTGCAGTTTTGGTAGCAACTGCTTCAGAGAAACCTCCAGACCAGGTCCAGCCCCCAACCGAAATCAGGATCTTTAGATCGGGATTGTCTTCTTTTAAGCTGTTTATTTTCTTTAATCTTTTTTTGTCTTCCGGATTACCCTCTATAACTTCTCCATCCTGAATATTGGCAAAAGCGTAGTTGATGTGAGTAAGTTTTTCCGCAGCAATTTCATCAAATTTATCATCTACATTATCACTCATAATATACCCAATAATTTTTTTTTGCTGCTTTTCTTGAGCTTGCAGTAGAAGATTACCAAAGAGAAAACTAAGACATAAACAAAAGTAAATAAGAGAGCCTTTTTTCATAATTCAAAGGATTAGTGTGCAACTTTAAAATACTAAATTAGCGTTATTAATAAATGTATTCAAATGAAGAAGTTATTCCTAATTAGTTTTTTGCTTTTGTGTCAGGCAGGCTGGAGCCAGAATTCAGAGAAAGAAAACATCCAAGGCTTAATTGAAAGCTTTTTTGAGGCTTTCCACGAGCAGGATTCTACCAATTTAAAGAATTTTGCTCATTCCGAAATTAAAATGCAATCTGTAGCTATTGATACTGAAGGAAATACTAAACTTTCCACTACAGAATATACAAGCTTTTTGAAATCTATTGCTTCTATTCCACATTCTACAAAATTCGAAGAAAAACTACATGATTTTAAAATTAATACCAACGGGATGATCGCTAATGTGAGCACACCTTATTCGTTTTATATAAATGGAGAATTGAGTCATTGTGGTGTAAATACTTTCCAATTGATGAAGTCTGATGGAGAATGGAAAATTATTTACCTGGTAGATACCCGCAGTAAATTAGGTTGCAAATAATTACTCCTTTAGTGAGATTTATCCCGATTAGTATCGGGAGCTCTGAGACCTGGATCGAAATTTTTGGATTTCTTTCAATTAAACGTCATTTGGTCTGGACGGGTTATTTATTCTAAATCTTTTACACACCTGAAGCCTAGATGTTCCAGTCCGCTTTCTGGAGTAGAACTCATTCGCGCGGCGTTGCGATAACCGGTGCAATAAGATTCGCTGCATAAAAAAGAACCTCCGCGAATTACTTTTTGTTGTTCCGAATTAAAATATTCTTTAAAATACCCATCTGTGCGTTGTTCCAATTTTGAATAGGCATTGGGATAATAAGTATCCAAAACCCATTCCCAGGCATTTCCTGAGATCTCATAAAGTCCGAACCCGTTTTTTGGAAAACTTTTTACCGGCGCGGTTTTCGCAAATTCATCTTTGACTTCATTGGAAACCGGAAAATCACCCTGATGGAAATTGACAAATTCGGTAGCTACTTCAAAATCGTTTCCCCAATGATAGATTTGCTTTTCTTTTCCGCCCCGGGCCAGGTATTCAAATTCAGCTTCGGTAGGTAAGCGCTTTCCGGCCCATTTAGCATATGCCATTGCATCATACCAGGAAACCTGAACCACGGGATGATCTTCTTTCCCTGCAATAGAACTTTCTGGGCCTTGCGGATTTTTCCAGTTGGCTCCTTCTTTAAATTTCCACCAGGCTTGCGGATTGTCAGGGTCAAAAATCATAGCCCCGGGCGGGAAAGCTTCTCCATTAATCTCAAAACTACGTTCTGCTGTTGTCACGTAGCCGGTTGCTTCTACAAATTCACGAAACTGGGCATTGGTCACTTCTGTTTCATCTACCCAAAGCGTTTTAATAGTTTCTTTGTGCTGCGGAAATTCGTCCCGCCTGGCCTGCTGTGAATTTCCACCCATGATATATTCCCCACCTTCAATTTTCAGCATTCCTGAAGTCGATACCGAATCACGTTCTTCGATTTCAGCAATTTCTTCCATATACTTTTTGTGGTAGGACTTTTCCGTTTCCTGAATAGTTTCTTCGGAAGTTTCAGGAGTTTCTTTTTCCTCATTTTTACAGCTGAAAATTGAGCAACATATTAAAGAGATAAAAAGAAATTTGAAATACGAGGACTGCATTATTCTATTTTCGGCTAAAGATAAAGAAGAGGATAGAAGTGATGAAAATAAAAAAGCCACGAAATCCAAAAATAATATTCCTGAATTCGTGGCTACTTTTTAATCCTTAATTGAGGGTTTAATTCCCCGAGGCTTGCCTCGAAATTATAAAATAGTTTTCCGATTCATACCTCGTGGGCTTGTCCCGAGGTTCTTGATTGCTTAGAAAATTATGGTTTTAGAACCACTCTAAACCTTGCTTCGTTATTGATCATTCTATCGTAAGCTTCACTGGCTTTATCCAATGGATATTCTTCTATTTTGGGTTTTGTACCGGTCATAGCACTAAACTTTAACGTATCCTCAGAATCCATTGCGGTACCGCTTGGCCAACCTGCAACCGATTTTCTACCCATTAAAAGTTCCAACGGTGAAACTTCAATTGGATCTCCGGTAGCTGCCACCATTAGTAATTTTCCGTCTGTTCCGAGGCCTCCGACTACCGAAGTTATTGCTTCGCTGTTTGGAGCAGTTGCCAGAATGAGTTTTGCACCACCCAATTTTTGTAATTCTTCGGCAGCATCTCTTTGCCTGGCATTTATAAAATGATGTGCGCCCAGTTCTTTTGCCAGTTCCTTTTTACTATCACTGGTAGAAATTGCTACGGTTCGCATTCCCATTTTTGCTGCATACTGGAGCGCTAAATGGCCTAAACCGCCAATTCCCTGTACAGCAACTGTATCGCCGGCTGTAATTCCTGAATTTCGCAAGGCGTTAAAAACGGTAATCCCGGCACAAAGCAGGGGAGCGGCTTCAGCTGATGATAATTCATCCGGGATGTTTACTACGGCTTCCTGCGGGGCAGTCATAAACTCGGCATAACCGCCATCATAAGAGATTCCACTAATTTTCGCATTTTCACAACTAATAAAATCTCCACGCCTACAGGGATCGCACTCAAAACAATGGCCGCCATGCCAGCCAACACCAACGTGCTGACCTTTTTTCCAGTTATTTACCCGGTTACCTACTTCCTCTACAATTCCTACCACTTCGTGGCCCGGAACTCGGGGATATTCAATGCCTGGAAATGCACCTTCTTTTACAAAGGCATCACTATGGCAAATACCGCAGGCTTCAACTTTTATTAAGACTTCATTTTCTTTTGGCGAAGGTTTGTCTATTTCAACAACATGAAAATCACCGCCTTTTTCTTTTACCTGTACTGCTTTCATAACTATTTTTTTTGTTGGAACTTCAATTTACAAAATGGATAAAAGCTTCTATTCTAATCCTTTGTTAAATAAGCTTATAAAAGCTTGGGAAGCAGGAAGAATACTACAATCCCATTGTTCATTGCGTGCATAGCGATGGACCAGATAAGATTTCCGTTTTCAATTTTAATTTTTCCGAAGAAATAGCCGGCGATAATCCGGGGGAAAATAAGGACAAATAGAATAAGGTCTAATTGCCAGCCTTCCACATAATTCCAGATATGAACCAGACCAAAAAGTAATGCGGTTAAAAACCAGATTGCTTTGTAATTTCTGTATAGAAAAACCCGAAATATGCGAATTGCCCGTGCAGGTTTTAAAGATTGTAAAAAGAGGAAAACGATAATTGCCGATACAATCACCAGCGCGTACCTTAGTAAGGAATGGGCTTCCTGCGGAATAAAAGCCAGGCCTACAAAGGCGAGTACGGCACAAATAAAAATATATATTTCGGTAAAAGAAGGTCTAATGAGCGTTCTAAACATACTTTCTTCCAGTAGCGGTGCGATAATTACCGCCATAATCACAAACGCCAGCGGACTTTCGTTCATTAAATCGAATAGTTCTGTTTGCTGGTATTTCTCCAGGTCTAATTCTGGAATAAACGTGTTTAAAAATCCAAGCATAAAGAAAAACAGAAAATACGTCCCGATCATCAACCAGTAGTTGCGAAAGAGATTGCTGACTTTAGGCGGGATTTTTGGAAACTGCAAAGCTTTTATTTTAAATACTGCTGCAATTTAAAACTGTATTCCAACTAAGCAGCGATTTATTGGCGGATTTTATAACAAAAGATTGCCGCATCGCTTCGTTCTTCGCAATGACTATGCAATGATTTTGAGTTTACGTCATCAGAAACACTAACAACAAACCACAAACGAAAATTCATACCCACAACAGAGAACAGATCAACAACAGATTGCCGCATCGCTTCGCTCTTCGCAATGACTATAAATTATTGTAAGATCTTCTAACAATCACTCATATTCACTTTAACAGCGAGTCCGCCTTCTGAGGTTTCCTTGTATTTAGAATTCATATCTTTTGCGGTGTCCCACATGGTTTCAATTACTTTATCGAGAGGCACTTTTGCTTTGGTGGCATCGCTTTCCAATGCGATTTCGGCAGCGTTGATAGCTTTTATAGCGCCCATAGCATTTCTTTCAATACAGGGTACCTGTACCAAACCGGCAATGGGATCGCAGGTTAGACCAAGATGATGTTCCATCGCGATTTCTGCGGCCATAAGTACCTGCTCGGGAGTTCCGCCCAGCAATTCTGTCAAGCCACCGGCAGCCATTGCAGAAGACACGCCAATTTCGGCCTGGCACCCACCCATCGCAGCAGAAATTGTAGCGCCTTTTTTAAAGAGACTGCCAATTTCACCGGCTACCAGCATAAAACGTTTCATATCTTCAAAAGTGGCTTCGTGGTTTTCTATTACCATATAATACATCATAACCGAGGGCACGGTACCGGCACTACCATTAGTGGGTGCAGTAACCACACGACCAAGCGATGCATTTACCTCGTTTACGCTAATGGCAAAACAGCTTACCCATTTAAGGATTTGCCTAAATTTAACCTCGGTCCTCCTTATAGCGCTAATCCATTCTTTGGGCGAATTATATTTTTGTTCTTCAATAAGGCGTTGGTGCATTTCAAAAGAACGGCGTTTTACGTTGAGTCCGCCGGGAAGGGTGCCTTCAGTGTGGCATCCAATGTACATGGATTCCAGCATCACATCCCAAATTTGCTTTAAACCGGCATCTATTTCTTCTTCGCTTCTAAGCGATTTCTCATTTTCCAGAACGATTTCAGAAATAGGTTTGTTTTCGGCCTTACAATAGGCGAGTAGTTCTGTGGCTTTTTCTATAGGAAATGGAAATTCCAAAAAGCTTTTCATTTTCTTGCTGGCGTTTTTTCGTTCTTTTTTTACAACAAATCCGCCACCGATTGAATAAAATGAAGAAGAATTTTTCTTTCCGTTTCTAAGTGTGGCTCTGAAAGTCATTCCGTTGGGATGAAATTCAAGGAAATTACGATTGAATTTTACATCGTCGGCAATGCTAAAATCGATTTCCCGTTCCCCGTTAAGTTGAAGTTTTTTTGTATCCCGTATTTTTTCAATTTCAGTATCAATTAAAGAAATATCCATAGTTACGGGATCGTGGCCGCAAAGGCCTAAAATAGTAGCGATATCTGTAGCGTGGCCAATTCCGGTAAGGGAAAGGGAGCCATAAAGATCAATATGAATGTGGTTAACCTCATTAAAAGTTCCTTTTTGCTTTAATTCGGCAATCCAACGTTGTGCTGCCCGCCAGGGACCCAAAGTATGAGAACTTGAAGGACCAACACCCACCTTCAACATATCAAAAACGCTAATACATTCAATTTTCCGCATTGTATAACTCCTATTTTACTGCAAAAATAAGGATTTGTTAGTGTGATACCCTAAGAATTGAAGAAATATTAAAACGATTTCGTAACGAGTGAAGCGCAGATTTGGCAAGTGCTTTCAGTAAAAAATGACAACCTGTCATAAGTTTTCCGCTGGCATAATGATTGACTTTAACACTTCGAAGAATTGAAATCAATAATATAAAATATAACGAATAGAATTATGGGTAAAATAATTGGAATTGACTTAGGAACTACCAACTCTTGCGTTGCAGTAATGGAAGGTAATGAACCTACGGTAATACCTAATGCCGAAGGAAAAAGAACTACACCTTCTGTGATTGCATTTGTAGAAGGTGGAGAAATAAAAGTTGGTGACCCTGCGAAAAGACAGGCGGTTACTAACCCAACCAAAACCGTAGCATCTATAAAAAGATTTATGGGGAACAAATATACCGAATCTTCTAAAGAAGCAGGAAGGGTTCCTTATAAAGTTGTAAAAGGTGATAATGACACACCTCGTGTTGAAATAGACGGTAGAAAATATACTCCACAGGAACTTTCTGCAATGGTGCTTCAGAAAATGAAGAAAACCGCAGAAGATTATCTTGGACAGGATGTAACAGAAGCGGTTATTACCGTTCCTGCTTACTTTAACGATTCTCAGCGTCAGGCTACTAAAGAAGCCGGTGAGATCGCTGGTTTAAAAGTAAGCCGAATTATAAACGAGCCAACTGCAGCAGCACTTGCTTACGGACTTGATAAAAAATCTCAGGACCAGAAGATCGCTGTTTATGACCTTGGTGGTGGTACTTTTGATATCTCTATCCTTGAATTAGGTGACGGCGTATTTGAAGTATTGTCTACTAATGGTGATACTCACCTTGGTGGT
Organism: Salegentibacter tibetensis; assembly: GCF_020164485.1. Lineage (GTDB taxonomy): Bacteria > Bacteroidota > Bacteroidia > Flavobacteriales > Flavobacteriaceae > Salegentibacter > Salegentibacter tibetensis. Next base: position 103,765 of record NZ_JAIQZA010000007.1, on the reverse strand, counting down.
GACGATTTTGATGAGGTATTAATCGATTATCTTGCAGATACTTTTCAGAAAGCTGAAGATATTGATTTAAGAAAAGACCCAATGGCACTTCAGCGTTTAAAAGAAGCTGCTGAAAAAGCTAAAATCGAGTTGTCTTCTTCAACTCAAACCGAAATTAATTTACCTTATGTAACGGCAACTTCAAGCGGACCAAAACACCTTGTTGAAACTATTAGCCGTTCTAAGTTCGAGCAATTAGCTTCAGAACTGGTAACTCGCTCTATGGATCCTGTGAAAAAAGCTCTTAGCGATGCCGGACTTTCAACAAGCGATATAGACGAAGTAATTCTTGTTGGTGGTTCTACTCGTATTCCTAAAATTCAGGAAGAAGTAGAGGCATTTTTTGGTAAGAAACCTTCTAAAGGGGTTAACCCGGATGAGGTTGTTGCTATTGGTGCAGCTATTCAGGGTGGTGTATTAACCGGAGATGTAAAAGATGTATTGTTACTTGATGTTACTCCACTTTCTTTAGGTATTGAAACTATGGGAGGAGTAAACACTAAACTTATAGAGTCTAATACAACGATCCCAACGAAGAAATCACAGACTTTCTCTACCGCGGCCGATAATCAGCCTTCAGTAGAAATCCATGTGTTGCAGGGTGAACGTCCAATGGCAGCCGATAACAAAACCATCGGTAGATTCCACTTAGATGGAATTCCACCGGCACCAAGAGGAACACCTCAAATTGAAGTAACTTTTGATATTGATGCCAATGGTATCATTAAAGTAAGCGCTACAGATAAAGCAACCGGAAAATCTCAGGATATTCGTATCGAGGCTTCTTCAGGATTAACCGAGGAAGAAATCGAAAAAATGAAGAAAGAAGCTGAAGCGAATGCTGAAAGCGATAAGAAAACCAAAGAAAAAGTAGATAAGCTTAACGAGGCTGATGCTATGATCTTCCAAACTGAAAAGCAGTTGAAAGAATTTGGTGATAAGATTTCTGAAGATAAGAAAAAGCCGGTAGAAGAAGCTTTAGAAGAATTGAAGAAAGCTTATGAAACCAAAGAGTTGGATCAAATAACTCCCGCTTTAGACAAATTGAACGAAGCCTGGAAAACAGCTTCTGAAGAAATGTATAAAGCACAAGCGGAAGCCCAGGGAGGCCAGGCAGGACCACAACAAGGTGCTACCGGAGCCGAGGGTGGCCAGAAAGGAGACGCTAAAACCGGAGACGACGTAGAAGATGTAGATTTTGAAGAGGTTAAATAGATAGCCTGTCTCGAGCGGAGTCGAGAGACTTATTCCGAACTTGCTTCGGAATCTTAAAACCTCAAGCTCAATCAGAGCAAATAACTAAAAGCGCAATCATTAATTTGGTTGCGCTTTTTATCCTACAAGGTTTTTAACCTTATAGGTACTATGCTGTGATGAAAGAAGAAATTTTAAGGCTTTGAAAAACTGAATTAATCTAAGCCAAGAAAGTATAATACAAATACACGAAATTAAAGGCCACTAAAAGGGCAAAACAGGTTAAGCTGAAAATCTTATAATTCCTGCCCGGGCGATGGTTTTCGGGCATTTGTTTTCCGGTAACGAGTTTGTAATTAAACCAGGCCAAAAAAGGAGCAGATAGAAATGAAAGTCCGGCAGCAAAATCTACCAGAATTGTAAAAGAACCGGAAAGGAAATACAAAATAGAAAGTGATAGTACCGGAATAATAAAAATGGAAGCACGGTAAATTTTCCATTTCTCTTTTTTGTCTTCAGGTTTATCCTTTTCCGGATTCTTTAATTCTGAAATTACTCTTGGGTAGGCATCGGTTACCGTTAGAACCGTACTCAGCATCGTAATAAAAGCTGCAACGGAAATTAAAGGCTTACTCCATTCTCCCAGGGTTTTTCCGTAGAGCTCCACCAACTGACTTGAAAACTCCACGCTGTTACCGGAAAATGAAGTCCCGCTGCCATACATTACTAACACGCCGAGAAGAAAGAATAATAAACCAATAAAAGCCGCAGAAAGATAACCAACATTAAAATCGGCAAAAGCACCCTTAACTGAAATTTTCTGTTTGTTTTGAATCGCTTTTTCTTTGGTCCAGATAGAATGCCAAACCGAAGCATCTAAAGGAATAGGCATCCAACCCATGAAAGCGATTATAAAACCTAAACTAGCAGTGCTCCAAAGCGAAGGCGGTTCGGTATTTACGGCTTCATTAACTGTGCCGACACCAAAAGCCATAACCACTGCAGCCAGCGTGGCCAGGGTTAGCAAGGTCACGATAACCTTCATACTTTTATCGAGGCCGGGATATTTTCCAATTAACAGCAAAGCTATACAGGAAATAAGAATGATGCCACTCCAGAGAAACGGCGACCAGCCAAAATTGAATAAACGCTCCGCCAAACCCGCGGTAACAATAGTCACTGCAGCCTGGATAATAAACATACTTCCTATTGTTATGAAAATATAGGTCCAGTAAGGAAACTTACCGAGTTTTTTATAACCGGTGATTAGATGATTTCCCGTGCCGGCGGCAAACCTGGGACCAAATTCCAGAAAAGGATATTTTGAAATACAGGCTACAATTAAAACCCAAATTAAGATAAATCCGTAATCGGCACCGGCTCTGGTGGCCTGAACTAAATGAGAAACACCAATAGCCGCCCCAGCCAGCAAAAATCCCGGACCAATACTTTTTAAAATCGATGTTTTAGAAGTAGTCGTTTTTTGTTTCATATAGAATACCTGATGAAAGACACCATTTGGTCACTTCGAGCACCAGCCTGAAGTTTTCATTCTGGCGGACAGTCAGGAAGTCAATTTAAGCAAATTCGGCAATAAGTTTAGTATTCACTTCGTGGCCGCCTTTATAATTTTTGATCTCAAAATTATTGGGAAATAATTCGTTTAATCGCTTTTCCTCTATTTTTATAATTCCGTTTTTGAGGTATTCGTCTTCTGTACCGTAGATAAAAGTGAAGTTCGTGTTTTTCAGAAACCTAAAATCTTCGGTAGTTAGTTCCGCAGGGACTTTTCCTGAATGCATAATCAGTTCATCGCAGTTAATTTTTCGCCTGGCAATCCATCGCGTTGCTACCGAAACTCCTTGCGAGTAACCTAAAATAATCAGTCTTGGTACATTTTCAAGATTTTCAGCTTTATAAACTTGATCCAAATAATTCAATACATTTTCGGTTTCCGCTTCAGTGCATTCTTTGGTTAGCCAGGAAGCACCCACGTGCTTATATTCGTTGTTCAGGTAATATTTAGACTGGGCCTGTGGGGCGATAATGTAATTTTCTTTGGCGTTTAAATGATTAAAATGCCTTAGGAAATACCGGCTTAAATAACCAATTCCGTGGCAAACCAACCAAACCGTTTTTGTTTTTTCAGTAAAATCGTTTAAAACGCTATACGTATTGGTAATTTGGTAAGAAAGCTGCTTTTCGGTACTCATTTTTCTGGGCTGGTTTTGTATTTTTACTCGATAATCGAGATTTTAAATGATCAGAGGCTTACCCTGAATCAAAAAAAATTATAAAATGCCTCGTGGGTTTGCCCGAGGTGGTTACAAAGAAACCAATCTTATTGCTATGACCAAAGAAGAAATCCTGGAGCTTTCTAAAAAGGTGTGCAAAAACACACTTATGGAAACCCTGGAAATTGAATTTACTGAAGTTGGGGACGATTATTTAATTGCAAAAATGCCGGTTAGCCCAAGGGTGCACCAACCCGATGGCGTATTGCACGGTGGTGCCAGCGTAGCTTTGGCCGAAAGTGTGGGAAGTATGGCCAGTTATGTTTTTTTGAATACTGAAGACTTTTTTATCCGCGGCATTGAAATTTCAGCCAATCATTTAAAAAGTATTGCTGAAGGTTTTGTGTTTGCAAAAGCTTCGTTTGTCCATAAGGGGCGCACTACGCAGCTTTGGGAGATCAGGATAACCGATGAAGAAGAAAACCTGATTTCTATTGTGAAACTTACTACCATAGCCTTGCCTAAAAAGAAATAAAAGATGAGCAGCGAAGATTTTTTTACAAAAATAGAAACGCAAGTACAAAGCGGAAACCCGTTTGTGGCTTATAGAAATCCTAAGGCTAAGAACGGGTTAACCAAAGCTTTACTTCAGGATTCAGCCGAAACTTTTAAAACTTCCGGGTTTAATGAAAGCGGATTTATTTTCGCACCTTTTGAAAATTCTGAAAGTGCATTCTTAATTCCTTCAGAAAATTCTGAAAGTATTTCTACAGAATATCCCGCTGAAAATTCTTCAGAAGTGAAGAAGCGAAACCAGGAATTTCCGCCGGCTTATACCAATACAGATTCTAAAATTCAGCACGAGAAATTGGTCCAAAAAGGAATTGAAGCAATTGAGAAAGGGGAATTCAAAAAAGTGGTTTTATCGCGCAAGGAAAGTGTTCAAACCCAATTGGAAGCACTTGGGATTTTTAAGAATCTTCTTAAAAAATATGAATCGGCATTTGTGTATTTCTGGTTTCATCCCCAAACCGGTACCTGGCTTGGCGCTACGCCGGAAACACTTTTAAGCGTAGAACGTAACAAATTCAAAACCATGTCCCTGGCCGGAACCCAGTCTTTTAAGGGAACCATAGAGGTTAATTGGGATAAAAAGGAAATCGACGAACAGCAAATTGTAACCGATGCGATTTTAGAAAACCTGGAAGACAAAATTTCTGGGAACATTCATAAATCGGAGCCATATACTTTGAAAGCAGGAAATTTATTGCATTTGCAAACCGATATCACCGGAATGCTGGATCTGGAAAAATCCAGCCTTAAAAGCTTGATTTTAGCATTGCACCCAACACCAGCCGTTTGCGGACTTCCGAAGGAAAAAGCGAAAAAATTTATCCTGGAAAATGAGGATTATGATCGTGAATTCTATTCTGGTTTTTTAGGAGAACTAAATATGAAAAAAGAGGTTAAGCGAAACAGTAATCGCAGAAACCAGGAAAACCGGGCTTACGGGAGCATCATAAAGCAGACTTTCTTATTTGTAAATCTACGATGTATGAAACTGGAAGCCGGGAAAGCCCGGTTGTTTATCGGTGGCGGGATCACCAAAGATTCCAACCCTGCAGACGAATGGCTGGAAACCGTAAATAAATCACATACCATAAAATCGGTGCTTGTTAAATAAGGTCAAAACCTACACCTGAAATGTTTTTGAAATTGTAATTTTGATTGGATTAAATAGCCTTTCGTCATTCTGTCCCGATGCTTCGGGATTATTTCAGAATCTTGGTTGTTATTCAGCTTAGAACCTGAAACGAGCCCGCCTGAACGGACGGGCAGGTTCAGGTTGACGTGATTACAAAACTAAAATGAAAAGACCTCACAGGTTTTTGAAACCTGTGAGGTCTGGGATTCAACTCTACAAAATAAACTTTGTGAAATATTCCAAAATACCTGTTGCCAGATCTATTGTGGCGCTTTGCGTTGCTAAAAATATAAATCACGTGGTTATTTCCCCCGGTTCGAGAAATGCGCCTTTAACCATTGGTTTTACCCACCATCCCGAAATAAAGCCTTATAGCATTGTAGATGAACGCTGCGCAGCTTTTTATGCTTTGGGAATGGCCCAACAATTACAAAAACCGGTTGCCTTGGTTTGTACGTCAGGCTCTGCTTTGCTTAATTATTATCCGGCGATTGCTGAAGCTTTTTATAGTGATATTCCCTTAGTGATCATTTCTGCAGACCGACCCATAGAGCGCATAGATATTGGCGACGGACAAACGATTAGGCAGAAAAACGTATTCGCAAACCATATTTTATATTCGGCGAATTTACATTCAGAGTTAGTTTTGGATTCTGAAGTAACCGATAAGAAACTTCAGCAAAAACAATTTGAATCGCAAAAACATAATGAGCGGGAAGTAAACCTGGCTTTAAACAAAGCGATAGAAGAAATGGGACCGGTACATATTAACGTTCCATTTTATGAGCCATTATACGATCTGGTGGAGAATGTAGAGGTAAATCCCATACAGATTTTACCGGAAATTAAAGAACGCACCTATACCGAAAATCAATTGGGTGGCTATGCCAAGCTTTGGAATAGGGCAAAGCGGAAAATGGTGATTGTTGGGGTGGCGCAACCTAATGTGGTTGAGCAGGAATTTCTGGAAAAACTTGCTAAAGATGAGTCGGTTATTGTACTAACGGAAACCACCTCAAATCTTAACCATCCCGAATTTTTTACAAGAATAGATACCCTGATTGGTCCTATTGAAAAGGACGAAAACAGTGAAGAATTATTTAAAGCGCTTCAGCCGGAAATTTTACTCACATTTGGTGGGATGATTGTTTCAAAGAAGATCAAAGCATTTTTAAGAAATCACCAGCCACAACAACACTGGCATATCGATCCTAAAAAAGCTTACAATACTTTTTTCTGTTTAAACAAGCATTTTGAGACTACTATAAATTCGTTTTTCACATATTTCTTTCCACTTATCGAAATCGGAAAAGGTGATTATGGAACCTATTGGAAAGAGGTGAAAAGCAAACGCCAAATTCGCCACGAAGAGTATATGGACGAGATTCCATACTCAGATCTAAAAGCGATGCAGGAAATCGTGCCCACGGTACCTGAGAATTACATTGTGCACCTGGGGAATAGTTCTACCATTCGTTACGCGCAATTATTTAAGTGGAAAGAAAGTCTGCGTATTTTTTGTAATCGCGGCACTAGCGGGATTGATGGGAGCATTTCAACTGCAATTGGCGCGGCTTGTGTAAATGGGGAACCCACACTGATGATTTCCGGAGACCTGAGCTTTTTCTACGATAGCAATGCGCTATGGAATAATTATATTCCGAAAAATTTCAGGATTATAATTTTGAATAATAACGGGGGTGGTATTTTTAGGATTCTCCCCGGAAATAAGAATACCGAGAATTTTGAAACTTATTTTGAAACCACGCATCAGCTTCAGGCGAAATCCTTAAGCGAAATGTATGGTTTTGAATATATGGCTGCTTCGACTTCAGAAGAAATAAAAGAATATCTAAAAGATTTTTTCAACGATTCGACTCAACCGAAAATTTTGGAAATTTTTACTCCACGAAAAATTAACGATGAAGTACTGCTGGAATACTTCAATTTTATGAAATCTTAAGATTTGAAATTCGCAGAAAACCTAGCTTAACAAATACTTAAAGGAAAGTGTTTTTAACTAATAAAAGATACAAATATTCTAAAAATCCGTTTTTTGACCAGGGAAACGGATTTTTTAGTTTTATGGAAAAGCCGCAAAATATAAAGTATCTTTGCACTCAAAATAAAGATTATGCTTAGAATTGGCGAAAATCATACGCTTAATATTGTAAGGGAAACCGAACCGGGACTTTTCTTAACGAATGCTGAAGGAAATGAAGTTTTACTTCCAAATAAATATATTCCCGAAACTTTTGAAATAGGGGACGAGATTGAGGTTTTTGTTTACCTGGACCACGAAGAAAGGCCGGTTGCCACTACTTTAGAGCCGCTGGTAAAACTCGATGAATTTGCCTTTTTAAAATGTGCAGAGGTAACTGAATTTGGGGCTTTTCTGGATTGGGGACTTGAAAAACATTTATTTGTTCCATTTAAGGAACAGGCTTACCCGATGAAAAAGGGTGGTCGCTATCTTATTTTTTGCTATTTAGATGAAGATACCGATCGATTGGTGGCTTCAAGTAAAGTGCACGCGTTTTTAGATAATTCTGAATTGACCATAGAGCCTTTTGAAGAGGTAGACCTTATAATTAGCAATAAAAGTGATTTGGGTTATAATGTGATTATAAACCAGTTACATTTAGGCCTGATCTATCACGATGATGTTTTTCAGGAAATTAACGTAGGTGATGAAATGCGTGGATTTATCACAAAAACACGTCCTGATGGAAAAATTGATGTGAGTTTACAACGTCCCGGTTACAGAAGTATTGAACCAAATGCCGAGCTGATCCTTGATAAATTAAAGCAAAATGAAGGTTATTTAAACCTTACCGATAAGTCTTCTCCGGAAGCAATTCACAGCCAGTTAGGAATTAGCAAAAAGAGTTTTAAACGTGCCGCCGGAAATCTTTATAAGCAAAGAAAAATAGATATTAAAGACGACGGAATTCACCTGAAAGAAGATTAGTAAAAGTAACGACCCCTGGGCGAGTAGTACTGAGAACCGTAATACATTCTTCGCTGTGTCTGCCTGTGAAGCGCGTTTTGGTAAATTCGCTGGTTCTGGTAATAGGGATTTGAATTAAGGGCGTCGTTATAAACTTCATCATTATTCCTAAGCCTGTAATTATCGGAGATCTCGAAAGCTTTCTTTTTTTGCGTAGAAGTTGTAGGTAAAGGGGTGCCAATATCTACCGTGCGTTTTTTCATATTACGCTGTTGCTCCAGAATTCCCACCATATCTACACTGGAGGGTTTATTTTCGTCTACATTTATAAATTCACCGCTGGGAAGATCAAAACTTCCTTTAAAGAACTGTTGTCCAAAACTAAGATCGCTCCATGAAGGTTCTATGCTGTAATTGCTAATTTCAAAATCGGCTATATCCCAGTATTCCTGGGCAGAAACAGAGGTTATACTTATTAAAAACAGGCTTAGAAATAGGAAGCGAAATTTCATTTTTAGGACTTTTGTCTTTAATATAGCAAAAACAATGCAAATGTATTTGCAGCGCAAAGATATTAAGATAAATTGAAAAGCTTATTTTTGAATAAAATAAAGACTTATGAGTAAAATCAACTGGAAAACTGTAAAAGAATACGAAGATATAACTTATAAAAAATCAGGTGGCGTGGCTAGAATTGCCTTTAACCGACCTGATGTTCGAAATGCATTCAGGCCTAAAACTACTTCGGAACTTTTAGATGCGTTTCATAATGCACACGAAGATACTTCCATTGGCTGCGTTTTACTATCTGCTGAAGGGCCATCTTCCAAAGACGGGAAATGGGCTTTTTGCAGCGGAGGTGATCAAAAAGCACGTGGTCATCAGGGCTATGTGGGTGAAGATGGTTATCATAGATTAAATATCCTGGAAGTTCAGCGTTTAATTCGGTTTATGCCAAAGGCCGTAATTTGCGTAGTTCCCGGTTGGGCTGTAGGCGGCGGGCATAGTTTACACGTAGTTTGCGACCTAACGCTTGCCAGTAAGGAAAACGCCATTTTCAAACAAACCGATGCCGATGTAACAAGTTTTGATGCCGGTTATGGATCAGCTTATTTAGCGAAAATGGTAGGACAGAAGAAGGCGCGTGAAATCTTTTTTCTCGGAAGAAATTATTCGGCGCAGGAAGCCTATGAAATGGGGATGGTGAACGCCGTAATTCCACACGATGAGCTGGAAGATACTGCTTACGAATGGGCACAGGAAATTATGGCAAAATCGCCAACTTCCATAAAAATGCTGAAATTCGCCATGAACATGACCGATGACGGAATGGTAGGCCAGCAGGTTTTTGCAGGAGAAGTTACCCGACTTGCCTATATGACTGATGAAGCCAAAGAAGGCCGTGATGCTTTTCTGGAAAAAAGAAAACCTAATTTTGATAAAAAATGGATCCCGTAGCCAAAGATTTTAGCAACGAACCAATAGATTTAGCTTCTTTGCCCAAATATGAGGCGGTAGCCTTTTCTTCAGTTTCACCTAATTATCTTATTAAAATGAATATTCAGACGGGCATTTTTATGCTCGTCCTGTCTATTGGGCTCGGTGTGTTTTGGTTTTTTCAGCTTAATCATCTGCAGTCAGGGATTATTTTTGCGCTTGTATTAGTCGCTTTTGTATTCAGGTTCTGGAATAATTATAAACTGCTTAATAGTTTGGGTTATGCTATAAGAGAAAAAGATATCATCTATAAGAGAGGTTATATCTTTAGTAAAGCCACGGTAATCCCATTTAACAGGGTTCAGCATGCATCGATTTCACGAGGCGTTTGGGATAAAATTTTGGGCATTTCAAGTCTTAATATTTTTACTGCCGGTGGAAGCGGGAGCGATATCACCATTCCCGGACTGGATCCGGAAATGGCAGTGCGGTTAAAAGAAGCCATTGCGGTTAAGATCTCCAATGATGAATCCTGAAGCCTACAATACCGCCCAGCGACAGTCTATAGTCGGGGTCCTTCTTATTTTTATTTCCAGCCTATATAAGTTGTTCAGGATGTTTTGGGCTCTGGGTGCCTATTTGTTATTAAGCGGTCCCAGTAGCACTACTTTAATTTATATCGCCATAGGTTTAGTGTTTTTGGGTGTTTTAACCCTAATCTATAGTTACCTCTACTATCTCAAGTTTGTTTTTTATATAGATTATAACCGGGAGGAATTTGTTCTGGAAAAAGGAATTTTTTCTACCGAAAACACAGCGATTCCTTTTGATAAAATTCAGCAGGTTTATTTTAAACGTTCTATTTTACAGCGAATAATAAAGGTTTACAGCCTGGTAATAGATACTGCCGGAAGCAATCAAAAAGAAGTAGAGATAAAAGCGATTTCCGGCGAGGATGCCAATAGTCTTTCAAAAATTCTTTTAAAGGCAAAAGCTGAAAAAACTGAATCACAACAATTAGAAGGGGAAGCTACGGAAACAGAGGAAAATAACGAGGTTTTCTGGACGCATAAAGTAGGAATTCTCACCCTTTTAAAAATTGGAATAAGTACCAATTATTTACGCGGACTCTCTTTGGTGTTTGCTTTTGTAATGACTATTTATAATAGGGTAAACACTTATTTTAAGGACCGGATGGAAGATGTTGAAGTTTATTTCGATCAATTTTCCGGGGTCTTGCAGTCTGTTGGATATATAGCGGTGCTATTTGTGCTGCTTTTGCTTTTGAGTATAAGTATTACCATTATTGAAGTCTTTATAAAGTATTACGGCTTAAAAATTCAGCAGAATAAAGATAAAATGGAGGTTGAAATGGGCTTAAAGACCAATACCAAGGTTTCCCTTCAACCCAGAAGACTTCAGTTAATGCGAATTAAAACGAACCCTGTTCAGGAACGTTTTAATCTTTATGAAGCACAAATTTCTCTGTCAAGTAGTGAGAATGAATTTCAGAAAAATAAAATAAAGATCCCTGGATTGGGGAATGAGATCGTAAAGAAGATAAAATATTTTTTATATCCGGAATCTTCTAAATCTAGTTTCAGCACTACATTTAGACCAGATAAATTATTGTTATTCAGGAAAATTTCACTGGCAATGTTGCCAGTATTGATATTTCTTGCTTTCTGGCATTTTACGGCTTATATAAACCTTCAGTTATGGACTGTCTTAGTCTTAGCTGGTCTTTATATTATTGTAGCCTTAACATTACAAATACTTGCATTTAAAGCCCGAAAACTAATTGTTACCGAAGAATTCTTACAAAAGAAAACGGGCTTCTGGAATAAAACTGAAGAAACTCTGGAATTGTTTAAAATACAATCTATTAGTGTGAAGCAACCCATCTGGTACCGAAGAAAAAACCTGGTAAATGTAGTTTTTCATACCGCAGGGGGAGACCTACGGTTTTATGCTGTTAAGACTGATGTTTTGGAATATGTAAATTATGTATTGTATAAAGCTGAAGCTAGTTCTAAGAACTGGATGTGAGGATGCTTGGTATTAATGAGATTAAATAAAGGTAAAAAATAAAGCTGTTTAATCGTCATCCTAAACTTGTTTCAGGATCTATGATGTTGAACAAAAAACATATTAGAAGCTGAAACAAGTTCAGCTTGCCGAAAATAGACCCGTTCCAACAGCCACTTGTTAACTTAAAACAATTAACAAGATCTATCTTATCGCCGGAAATTCTTCAGGATTTACTTCGTTAAAAATCGCATACACTTTTTCGAAAATATCTTCTGCTGAAGGTTTGCTAAAATAATCCCCATCGGTACCATAAGATGGGCGGTGCTCCTTAGCGGTTAGCGTTTGTGGTTTACTGTCCAGGTATCGCCAGGCGTTTTGCTCGTTTAAAACCTTATCTAAAATAAATGCTGAAGCCCCTCCCGGAACATCCTCATCTATCACCAGAAGTCGGTTGGTTTTTTCTACGCTCTTTACAATATCGTGCTCCAGGTCAAACGGAAGTAAAGATTGTACATCGATTACTTCGGCATCAATTCCAAATTCATTTAATTCCTCGGCAGTTTGAGTCACAATTCTTAAAGTAGAGCCGTAAGAAATTAGAGTGATATCGCTTCCATCCCTAACGGTTTCAACTTTTCCTATTGGGGTTCTAAGTTCAGATAAGTTACTTGGTTTTTTTTCTTTTAAGCGGTAACCGTTTAAACATTCAACCAATAGAGCAGGGGTATCCTGTTCCAGTAATGTGTTATAGAAACCAGCTGCTTTGGTCATATTTCTGGGAACCAGAACATACATCCCGCGTACCAGGTTAAGAATTCCACCCATTTGTGAACCACTATGCCAGATTCCTTCTAAACGGTGGCCACGGGTTCTTATAATTAGTGGAGCTTTTTGTTTTCCTTTAGTTCTGTATTGTAAGGTAGCGAGATCGTCACTCATTCCCTGGATAGCGTACATTACGTAATCCAGGTATTGAATTTCAGCAATTGGTCTTAAACCTCTCATTGCCATGCCAATTCCCTGGCCAAGAATAGTAGCTTCACGAATACCAACATCGGCAACACGTAGTTTTCCGTATTTCTTCTGAAGTCCTTCCAGTCCCTGGTTTACATCACCTATTTCCCCGGCATCTTCTCCAAAAATTAAGCTTTCCGGTATATTGCTGAAAATTTGATCGAAATTATCCCGCAGAATAATCCTTCCATCAACTTCAGTAGAATCTTCATCATATTCGGGTAAAACTTCTGTTTGAAGGCCGTTTGATTCAATATATAAATGACTGTTATAATCGTCAGCCATAACTTTCTCAAAATCACTTAACCAATCAAGAAGCTCAGATTTTTCTTCAGAATTTTCTTTTCGAATTATTCTTAACGTCTTTCTGGCGGCAATCGCAAGGTCTTTTTTAAGCGGTTCTTTATTTGCGTTTAATTCTTTGGCTAGTTTAACCACCGCTTCCTTTTCCTCGGTGTTTTTTGCTAATTTAGAAAGTATGGCGAGTAGCCCTTTTTGCCTGGCTTTGGTAGGTTCTGCATAATTATTCCAGGCTGCTCTCTTTCCTTCCCTTACTTCGCGTTTTATTTCTTTCTCAATATCCTGCAGCTCTTCGTCTGTACTAATATTATTTTCAAGAATCCACTCCCTAAGCTTTACGTTGCAATCGAATTCACGCTCCCATGACAAACGCTGTTCATTCTTGTAACGCTCGTGAGAACCGGAAGTAGAGTGACCTTGCGGTTGAGTAAGTTTTACAACATGAATAAGCACCGGGCAATGTTCTTTCCTGGCTATTTTTTCGGCTTTTTCGTAAGCTTCAATAAGCGCTACGTAATCCCAGCCATTAACTACAATAATTTCGTAGCCTTTATTTTCTTCGTCTCTCTGGAAACCTTTTAAAATTTCAGAAATATTTTCTTTGGTTGTTTGGTGTTTTGCGTGCACCGAGATGCCATATTCATCGTCCCATACGCTCATAACCATAGGAACCTGTAACACGCCGGCGGCGTTTATGGTTTCCCAAAAATGGCCTTCACTGGTACTTGCATTTCCAATAGTTCCCCAAGCGATCTCATTTCCGCTTTCTGAAAAGTTTTCGGCAGTTAGTCCTTCTACGTTTCTATATATTTTTGAAGCTTGAGCGAGTCCTAAAAGTCTTGGCATTTGGCCGGCAGTAGGAGAGATATCTGCACTGGAATTTTTTTGCTCCATCAGGTTTTTCCAGCTACCATCTTCGTTAAGGCTATGAGTGGTAAAATGCCCTCCCATTTGTCTTCCGCCAGACATTGGTTCGTTTTCCAGGTTGGAATCTGCATATAAACCTGCGAAAAACTGTTCTATGCTAAGTTGATCAATGGCCATCATAAAGGTTTGGTCACGATAGTAGCCAGATCTAAAATCACCATTTTTAAAAGCTTTGGCCATAGCGAGTTGTGGCACTTCTTTTCCATCTCCAAAGATCCCGAACTTAGCTTTTCCGGTAAGCACTTCGCGTCTTCCCAAAAGGCTGCATTCGCGGCTGGTAACGGCAATTTTATAATCTGCCAGCACCTCTGCCTTAAAATCTTCAAATGAAATTGAATCTTTAGTTTTTGTTTCGCTTTGCATGAACGTTGTTTTGAATAATAACAAATGTAACGAAAACTTAGATTGTATACAATTCATTAAAATCAAAATATTTTAAGAAAAGTTTATTTTAAAGGATTTTTATTGTGTTTACTGAAATTAAATAGCGAAAATTGTAGAAAATACTGGTTTTTATGTAATTGAAACGCGGAATGCTAAGAATTAGTTATCTAAATTAAATCTTTGTTAATACCAGCGGCGGGTGAAAAGTCTTATTAAAGTATTAAGATCAAGGGAAACGATAAATCTTATTTTTTGGTCATAATTATCCTGGGCTACCTCCCAACCTAAATTGGAATAAACGGGAAAAAATAGTTCAAAATAATCGTCTACGAGACTAAGCCGAATCCCGGAATCGTATAAAAACTGTGCATTTTCATGCTCGTTTTTTACCAAACCTACATCGCCATAAACAAATATCCATTTATAGAGGTTAGTACTTGCATTCAGGGTGGTAAGCCATTGGTTGGCATATTCGGGTTGCAATTGGGATTTAAATCCACCTTCGGCAACAATAATTTGCTGACTGAATAACCCGGTTCCCTGACTTCTTCCGTAATAATTATAATCAAAGAGATAATCTGTTGGCCTATCTAATGCAAAACTGAAATAATCTGATGGCATATTATCGCTGTACAGAAATGTTCCGGAAAAAAATCTGAGGTTTATTTGACGATTATTCCTGAATAATTTTCGATACTCCAGGCTCATGGAAATTTTACTGAATTTTTCGGCCAACTGAAAATCAAAAGAGGCCGAATAAAAATCTACCAAATGCGGTTTGCTGTATCGGTAATTAATGTTGAAAATATTATAGTTGGGTTGCTCTAAACTTTGATTGGGGTCAATATCCCGTCGCACATTCACATTTCTAATTAGTAGATTTTGGCGCTCGTTGTCCCTCAGGTATTTATTTCTGAAAGAAAAGTTTAAAAACGGGGTGTATTTTTCGTAAAAAAGATTGTATCCGTAAGAATAACGTGTTCCACCAAGTCCGTAAGTAATGGCATAAAGTTCCTTGTTTTCAAATTGATGTGTATTGCTAAAGGAAGCGGAGCCAACAACGGTCTCACTTGTAAAACCATATTTAGGAGAAATGTTGAAGTTAAAAGTTTTTGAGAGGACTGTTTTATTATACAGTTTGGGTCCTATGGAAATGCCATCGTATAAGTTGTAGTTGAATTCGGGCATAAAGAATAACTGAGAATAGCGTGGATCTTCTATATCCTGTAATAACCTAAACTGAAAGGGTTTGTTGAAAAGTTTGGTAACTGCCTTATAATTATCCCGCTGATTAAATTCAGGGATTTTTTGCTCATAATTTAATGCGAGGCGATCTACATCCTGTCTGGCAATTTCAATGGTTTTTGTTTTATCAATATTTTCAACCCATTTTTTGAAAACTATTTCCCCATCTTTTAAGCCATAAAGAGAAACCGGAAAGTTAGTTTTTCTTTTATTTTTAATGGTAACCCTAAGCGAGTCTTTGGTCTTATATAAATTTTGAATGGTGAAATCTATTTTCTTATTTGAGTTTACATAATCTTCAAAAAACCAGGAAATATCCTTAGTAGCATATTTTTGTAAAGTTTGCTCGAAATCTTCAGCTGAAGTTGGACGCATATTATGCTGAGTATAAAAGTCTTTTACAGCTTCTTTTACCATCCCATTTCCGAGGTAATCTTCAACATATTTAAGTCCCACTCCGGCTTTATAAGAATTGGCGATATTTTTATTAAACTTAACCAGGGAATCCTGAGCTGCAGTTAGGGGCTGGTCTAAGTTTAATCGCGCCATATTCATATACAAAAACTGGTACTGGTCGTTAAACTCCAGATCGGCTGCGTGAAACCATCGTACCCCAATAATACTGCTGAGGTTTCCCAGTAACCTCATATTTGGGTAATATTCATTCACATAATCTATCATTAAAGAAACCAGGATGGCATCGTGCACCCATTGTTCCTTTCTGGGATTGATATGCACTGAATTCTTCAGTAAATAATTGGTGATAGTTTTAAATTGCTTAATGTCATATTGAAAGCCATCTGGAAAAGGACGAATAAAACCGGGTAGCTGATTCAATCCATAAATAGGACTATTCAAATAATCATCACGGGTCACAAAAATTTTCTGGTGTGGATATTCGCCAACTCTTTCGTTATAATATTTTACAATACGATTCAGCAGGATTCTTTTAATTTCAGGCTGAAGCTCATCGTCGGCTACATTCGTAATTACTTCATGAGCATCAGTTGGTAAAGATTCAAAAATAAAGGAATTTGTAAGGTAGATTTTGGTGTCTAATTGATCTTTCCCAGAAAGCTTCACAGTTTTAGTACCATTGGTGGTACGCACACTTTTAAAATCGAGGGGAGATCCTACATAATATTGGGGTGGGGTGTTAAGCTCTATTTCTATATCGTGCAGTGCATTATATTGATCTCCAAGATTTTTATGGCTATAAACTTCCCAATTACCATTTTTATAAACTCCGGGTGTAATGTACCAGTATCTAAGTTTGTAATTATTGTCTGAATCTACCCCGTATCTTGTGAATTTATCTATAGGAATCTTAACAAGATAATTGAGATTTATCGTAAAGCTTTGTCCGGGAAGTAAAGGCTGATAGAGTTTAAGCCTTATAAGGTCTGGAGCTTCTTCGGGACGTTCCCAAATTAGCTGTTCATTTTCTGCATTGGTGATATTATTAATATAAGTGGCGCCGCGTTCTTCATCTTTGGCAAATCTAAAACGTCTTGCAAATTCTTCAGCAAAACGTTTGGCGAGGGGAGTGTTTTTTGCGCTAAAGGCATTAGCCCAGTCGTTAAGATAAATTTGGGTTAGGGTATCTTTACTGGAGTTGGTATAGACCAATTCCTGCTCAATGGTAAAGGTATGTGTGCTATCATTTAGGTGAGCATTTAATGAGATGGAGTTTTGAGCAAAACCCCATCCAGTTCCCACAAAAAAATATAAAATAAACAGATAAAACCTCAAGGGGGAATACATTTAGCGTAACACAGAATTTCAGCTAAATATAATCAAAGTTTTCATCCCTACTTAAGATTTAATTAAAAGTTAGGACTAAGATTATATTCTCCGTAAAATTCGTTTAGGATTTCAATAACTTCATCTTCGGTATCTACAACCTGTACCAGATCCATATCTGGAGCGCTAATATTTTGAAACTCGTCCAACAGGGTTTTTTGAACCCAATCTACAAGTCCGCTCCAAAAATCTCTTCCTACTAGTATAATAGGGAATTTATCAATTTTATGGGTTTGAATTAATGTGATTGCTTCAAAGAGTTCATCTAAAGTTCCAAAGCCGCCGGGCATTACCACAAAGCCCTGGGAGTATTTCACAAACATTACTTTTCTAACAAAAAAGTAATCGAAATCCAGACTTTTGTCGTTGTCTATGTATGGATTATCGTGTTGCTCGAAAGGCAAATCTATGTTTAGGCCTACAGAAGTTCCGCCCCCAAGATGGGCACCTTTATTTCCGGCTTCCATAATTCCGGGGCCACCTCCGGTGATTACACCATATCCGTTTTCAACGATTTTCTTGGAAATCTTTTCGGCCAGTTTGTAATATTTTTGATCGGGTTTGGTTCTCGCTGAACCGAATATTGAAACGCAGGGACCAATTTGACTTAGCTTTTCGTAGCCATTAACAAATTCGCCCATTATTTTAAAGATCGCCCAGGAATCATTAGTTTTTATTTCGTTCCAGGCTTTATTTTTAAGGTTGTTCCTCATTTTATTTATAAGTATTTTTAGTGTAATTCTTTTTTAAGAAATTCAGCAGTGTAGCTTTTCTTAGATTTCGCCACTTCCTCGGGGGTACCTTTAGCGATTACTTTTCCGCCATTTTTTCCGCCTTCCGGGCCAATATCAAAAATATAGTCGGCCATTTTTATAACATCTATATTATGTTCTATAATAAGGACGGTATTTCCTTTATTGGTCAGGTCGTTTAAAACATTCATTAATACTCGAATATCTTCAAAGTGTAATCCGGTGGTTGGTTCGTCTAATATATAAAAAGTATTCCCGGTATCGCGTTTTGAAAGTTCTGTAGCCAGTTTAATTCGTTGAGCCTCTCCACCTGAAAGCGTGGTGCTTTGCTGGCCTAAAGTGATATAACCTAAACCAACGTCCTTAATGGTTTTTAGCTTTCTGAATATCTTCGGAATAGGCTCGAAGAAGGTCGTAGCTTCATTAATAGTCATTTCTAAAACATCGGCAATAGATTTTCCTTTGTAACGAATTTCCAAGGTTTCGCGGTTAAAGCGTTTTCCCTGGCAGGTTTCACATTCTACATAAACATCGGGGAGAAAATTCATTTCTATCACTCTTAGTCCACCACCTCTGCAGGTTTCGCATCTTCCGCCTTTTACATTAAAACTGAATCTCCCGGGTTTATAGCCACGAATAAGCGCCTCCGGTGTTTTGGCAAAAAGACTCCTGATCTCTGAAAAAACGCCGGTATAAGTAGCCGGGTTAGATCTAGGAGTTCTGCCAATTGGGGTCTGATTAATGTCTATCACCTTATCGGCATTATCAAGACCTTTTATGCTTTTATAAGGTTTTGGTTCTTTAACGCCATTAAAATAATGAGCGTTCATAATAGGGTAGAGGGTTTCGTTAATCAGTGTCGATTTACCACTTCCTGAAACACCGGTTACCGCAATCATTTTCCCTAAAGGAATTTTAATCGAAACATTTTTAAGATTATTTCCGGTAGCTCCTTTAAGTTCTATATTCTTCCCGTTTCCTTTTCTTCTTTCTTTAGGAACTTCAATTTCTTTCATTCCGTTTAGATAGGAAGCGGTAAGCGTATCGTGTTTTTTTAATTCTGAAGGAGTTCCTTTGCTTATAATTTCTCCACCGTGCTTTCCTGCTCTCGGCCCAATGTCTATAACATAATCGGCACGTTCTATCATATCTTTATCGTGTTCAACTACAATAACAGAATTGCCGATGTCCCGCAGGGAAATAAGGGAATTAATAAGTTTCTCGTTATCCCGCTGATGCAAACCAATACTGGGTTCATCCAAAATATATAGAACACCAACAAGTTGAGAACCAATTTGTGTAGCCAACCTTATTCGCTGTGCTTCACCACCCGAAAGGGATTTTGAACCACGATTAAGGGAAAGATAGGTGAGGCCAACATCTACAAGAAAACCAATTCTGGTTCTTATCTCTTTAATAACTTCAGAAGCAATCTGGTTTTGTTTTTCGCTTAGTTTTTTTTCTAAGCCAACAAACCATTTAGCCAAATCCTCAATATCCATTAAAGAAAGTTCAGCTATATTTTTATCGTTTATTTTAAAATAAAGCGATTCTTTTTTAAGTCGGCTGCCCTCACAATCGGGACAATCAACTTTGTCCATATATTCTTTGGCCCAGCGTCTTAGTGAAGTAGAATCATTATTATTAAAGGTGCTTTCAATAAAAGTAGCTACGCCTTCAAAATTGATCTTAAACTCCCGGGTTATTCCAAGGCTTTTAGATTCTTTAGTGAAACTTTCCTTGCCACCGTGAAGAATAAACTTCATCGCGGCATCGGGAATTTTAGAAACGGGATCTGTTAGTTTAAAATCCCATCTTTCGGCAATTAATTCCAGCTGGGAAAATACCCAGTTTTTCTTTTGAGGTCCGTGAGGAGCTAAAGCACCGTTCTTGATCGACCTGGAGTAATCGGGAATTATTTTATCAATATTCACCTGGTAGAGAGTACCAATTCCATTACAACTTGGGCAAGCACCTTTTGGGGAATTAAAAGAAAAGGTGTTAGGTTCAGGGTTTGGATAGGAAATCCCGGTTGTGGGACACATTAAATTTCTACTGAAGTAACGTGCCTTTTCGGTTTGCTGATCCAGGATTATGAGAGTATCGCTTCCGTGATACATCGCGGTTTTAATGCTTTCATCTAAACGCCTTTGCGCATCGGTTTTATCGTCAATTTTTAAACGATCAATAACAATTTCTATATCGTGCGTCTTGTATCGATCCAGTTTCATCCCTTTAACCAGGTCTCGAACTTCACCGTCTACACGTGCTTTTAAAAAGCCCTGCTTGGCAATTTGCTCAAATAATTCGCGATAATGTCCTTTTCTGGATTTTATAACCGGGGCCAGTACACTCACTTTTTGACCCTGAAAATCTTTTAAAATGAGATCCTTTATCTGGCTATCCGTATAACTAACCATTTTCTCGCCGGTCTCATAACTATAGGCGTCTCCCGTCCGGGCAAACAGTAAACGCAGGAAATCGTAAATTTCTGTAATAGTGCCAACTGTACTACGCGGATTTTTACTGGTGGTTTTTTGCTCTATAGCAATAACAGGAGAAAGTCCTTCAATTTTATCTACATCGGGACGTTCAAGGCCACCTAAAAACTGCCGTGCATAAGCCGAAAAGGTTTCTATGTAACGGCGTTGGCCTTCGGCATAAATAGTATCGAATGCCAGAGAAGATTTTCCGGATCCTGAAAGACCGGTAATCACAACTAGTTTTTCCCTGGGAATACTAACATCTATATTTTTAAGATTATGGACGCGAGCCCCTAATACTTCTATAAATTCTTCGGTTTTAGCCATATTTTTTATCAAGGGGGCAAAGGTACTTAAAGTGTTGCTAACTAAAAAGAAAGGAAGTTTCTGCTAGTGTTAATTATGGATTAAAGTTTAAATGTTAAAAGTTCGACTTGTACAAAATTAAGAAAGCATCAATTTTATAATTAATGATAATAAAACAAAAGTAGCTCAGTTAAATGCACGTTAATTAATCATCAATGATTACTTCCTCTATAATTCGGCCCTATATTCGATTATTATTAACCAACCAAAAATATTTAAACTTGATTTACACTACGTCTTACCTTCGAACCCTCCGACTTTCTATATTAACC
Organism: Salegentibacter tibetensis; assembly: GCF_020164485.1. Taxonomy (GTDB): domain Bacteria; phylum Bacteroidota; class Bacteroidia; order Flavobacteriales; family Flavobacteriaceae; genus Salegentibacter; species Salegentibacter tibetensis. The sequence continues at coordinate 82,629 of NZ_JAIQZA010000007.1, read as the reverse complement.
ACGAAATTTTTAGAAATTTACTCTTCCCTTTTGTACAGGTCTGAAAATACCAGTTAGACTTTTACTGAAAAATTGATCACTATTTGATTGAAAATTTATGATTGGCCGTTAACGTTTGGGGCATTAATGGTCGGTTAGAACCTCGAAGTTGTCTTCGGGTTTTTGAATCCCGTTTTGGGAATTTTTTAAACTCAAAATTCGTTCAATCAATAATATTAAGAATTTTCAATGAGGGAATAGGTCGATTTAGGATATAAAGGTTTTTGGCTTTGTAATCTTGTGATCGTATATTTTCCTGCATTTTTTATCGGGTATTAGTATTATTTACTTAGTTATAACTTACAGTATGTGAGGTTTTTTAATACCAGAAAGATTTGACGTCATCGAATTTATAAGCACTTTTATCATTGTCTTATATGCTTGAATGTCAGTATAATATTACTTTATTTTTTTGTAAAAATTAAGGTTAATCCCCTATATTTGATAGACCAAATCTTCATAATTTAAATTTTCCACCCCCCGGAAACTTACAACCTATTTTTAAAGGTATATTTTAACCCCCCATCAATTTTGCCCCTTTTATTTTTTTGTTCCCCAAGCGAGATTTAAAACATTCTGATGTTTACATCGATCTGTTTTGAATCTATCAATTTAATGTCTTGTGGACTTACTCCACGTTTTTTTTACTAACTGGCTATATAGCCGCAAAATTGTTGTAGTATGATAACAGATAAAAAGCAATTATTGCTTATTACCAACAAACAAAGTATGGTAGACTGTGTTCAGGAGGGGGTTAGTATGCAATTTGAAATGACCCATGCAAATTCTTTACACACCGGCTTTAACATAGCCCTCAATTTATTACCCGATGTAATCCTTTTAGATTATTCTTCTTTTAGATCGGGTAGGAATTTTAAGAATATCGCCAATTTTAAATCCAATCATTTTCTTACGAAAGCCTGGCTTGTGGTTTACGCTGAAGAGCGCTTTCGGGCTGAGGCCGAAAGCAGGTTTAGAAAAGTGGTAGATGAGTTTGTTTATTCCCCTACTTTAGAGGCCCTCTGCGGAAAAATCATCAAAATGGTTTATACCAATCGTTCCCTTTCCAACTTCTGGAAAGATGCTTTTATGGGAATGTTCAATCTTATTTCAAAACCAGTTTTATTGCTGGATCAAAATGAAATCGTGGCAATGAATGATGCTTTCAAACAAAGTTTTAGGGTCACTGATAATAAAGGCTTGAAACTCACAGATTTTGTGAAGTGCGAGAACGTGCAAAAAGTAAAAGACAGTTTGAGAAATTTTGCTCGCGGCAAGCATATTAAAGCTGCTACAAAAACTACCTTACTATTAAGGAATGATAAGGTAAGAAATGCGCAAATTAATTTTTCTAAATTAAATAAAAATTTCGGACATCAGTTTGTCATGTTTATAGACTTTGTGGAAGAAAATGAGGTGATTAATCATAATATAGGTACTTCTTCTGAAGATGTTGAGGAATGTTTTAAGGAGAATAGTCAACTCACAGAATTTAAATTTACTAATAGAGAGAAGGAAATTATCGAACTCCTTATAAAAGGATATAAGACCAAAGATATATCTGAAGCATTATTTATCTCACCTAAAACGATAGAAAAACACCGTTCAAATATTATTAAGCGCACAAACTCCGATACTATACTGGAAAGTATCATATATGCAATAAGCCATGATCTTATAGATTATCAAAAAGTGTAAAAAAATAGCATTTTCGGTTAAATAGGGGAGAAAACCCCTATAGCTTTATAGGAGAGAATTGACCTACATTTATACTAGAATTTTTATCCAAAAGTAGTCACCCCACTTCACTACTTTTTAGGCCCCCAACCTTACTTAAAAACTTGAGTACAATAGTCTTTAATAAGACTCTGTATATATTTTATTAACCATTCTTAAATATTTTAATTAAAAACGTTCGAGTTATGAAAAACTTTAGAAATTACTTTACAGGTATCGCGATAGTAGCGATGCTTTTTGCCTCCTGTAGTAAGGATGAAACTGCTGGTGAGCCCCAGGTGGGCGATGAAATGGCTGCCATTTCATTAGGAGCGGTTTTAAATGACTTTATTAGGAACCAGGATGCTTTAAAACAAAGCATACCCGAGTGTTCTGAAGATGCGCCAATGTACGCAAGGGTTATTCTTACCCATGATATGGGAGAAGAAGATGTAGTAGTGCCTATTAATTTTGATGGAACTACTTATTTTACCGACTATGATGAAGACCTGGCAATACCAATCCCTGCAAATCAAACCACTACATCCGTAAGTCTAACCGATTTTTGGGTGTATGCTGTAGAGCCGGGTGAAAGTACCATGCCAATTTGGGTTGCGCCAAAGGTAGGAAGTGAGTATCAGAACTTTGTTAACAATGCATTACCTCTAAATTTCGATCTACGCGCAGGTTCTAAGAAATATGTCGACGTAGAGGTTCTATGTTTTGACGACCGTGATGTAAATCTATATGGTTATCAATTCTTCGATCTTGTACCAACACCACTTATTAAGTTCTGTTTATTTGGAAACTTCTGTCCTTCAGAAGACGGTAGACATTATGTTGCAGGATACAGTGTGAATGTATGGTCTGGATCTGATAATACAGGAGATCAACTGTATACAGATGTAATGAATGATGTAACAATGGATGAAGGAACCGGTGATTATTATTCTGATCCTTTATGTTTCTTCCTTCCTGACACTGACGGGGTAGATACTTACTATTTTGAAATTACTCTTGAAAATACCACTGAGTATAGCTCAGACGAGGCAGGTGAAATAGTTCTTTCAGGTTCAATTACTGATGATGAAATCAGAATGTTCTACAACGAAGAAACCGGAGCTATGGATTATTACCACTTTAGCTACGGCTGTGGTGACGATAACCCTCCACCATTCACTGATCCTAGGGTAACTACTAAAAGGTATAAGGCCTGTTTATATGAAGTAGGTGACACAGATGCTTTCGGATTCTCTTACCTAAGTTTAGTAGGAAATCAGTTAACTGCTCAAACCTGGGTGCCCTATATGGAATCTAATGCCACTACACCGCAACATATCCATGAAAATGCATATTGTGCGGATGCAGGAGGAGTTGTTTGGCCACTTAATCTAATGGATGGTTCTTACCCTCAGTCTGATGGAAGCGGTGCACTTTATTATTCAAGAACCTGGACTGTATCAGCAGATGATATAGCCGATCTGGGTAATTTGGCTGACCGAACTGTTAATTTACATGACGATGCAGACGGATCTATTATCTCTTGTGGAGAGTATGATAGTTATTAAAAACAAATAAAGAGGTGTCCCGGTTAACGGGACACCTTACTTTTTTTATTTCAAAAAACATAAATTATGAAAACAACAATGAAATTTTTGATGGCCTCTTTGGCCCTCATATTCTTCTTATTTACCTCGTGTTCTCAGGATGAACCTGTAGGAAAAGAAGGACTAAGTGAAAATACTGCGGTAATTGAAATCGGCCCACTTTTAAATGACTTTTTGAGTCGGCAGGCTGAGGGAGATATCCCTGCTTGTTCAGATGAAACACCTGCATACGCCCAAATAATGTTAACTCATGAGATGGGTAGTGTGGATGTATTGGTTCCTATTTTGAGTGATGAATCTGGGTTTTTTACCGATTATGATGAAGAGCTCGCTATTCCCATTCCAGATGGAGAGACCACAACTGAAGTTAGCTTAACAGATTTCCTGGTTTACGCAGAAGCGCCAGGAGCTGGAGTGATGCCAATTTGGGTAGCTCCTAAGGTAGGTAGCGATTATGAACATTTCGTAAGTGATCCATTACCTATGGTATTTGATCTTCGTGCAGGATCAAAAAAATATGTTCCAGTAGAAGTACTTTGCTTTGATGACAGAGATGTTAACTTATACGGTTACCAATTCTTCGACCTTATTCCAATAGAGCTTTACAAATTTTGTGTGTTTGCTAACTATTGTACACCTGATGGCAGGCATTACACTGCCAATTACAGTGTAGATATTGACTATCTATTAGGGGATGATGTGATTGACTTATATGATGGTGAATCTCCTGTAACCGGAAATACTGAAGATGATAATTCTGGTGACTGGTATGCAGATCCATTATGTCTAGCTATTCCTGCTCCTATGTATGATGAGACTGCTAGCGATATTTATTTACGTGTTACCGTTACTTTAACTGCATGGGATGATAACTACGGAAATCCCGTAGGTGATTATTCAGAGGTTATTGAATTGAGCTGGAACGATGTTCAGTCTTACTTCGGTGATAATGACACTATAGACTATGAGCATATTTTCTTTAACTGTGAGGATGATGACGACGGTGACGGAGATGATCCCGGTGACGGAGATGATAACGGTGACGGAGATGATGACGGTGACGGAGACGATGACGGTGACGGAGACGATGACGGTGACGGAGATGATGATAATGGAGATGGCTGTGAAACTGCTTATATGAAAGGAGATACTGAGCTTAATACCCTGGCAAATGCTAATAAATGGGGTTGGGCAGAACGCTATCAAACTAGTATGGATGGAAGTAGTAATACATTCGATATTTGGGCAGGTGCAGCACAGAATGATACCTCTAAAGGGGATCATATAGGGACTGCTGAGATTTCCGTGGACGGTGATGATATCACTTTGGAAATCACCCTGGAGCCTGGAGTGAGCTTGGATGAACTTCACATTAATTTAAGTGAAGATGCTCCGTCTGGAAATGATGTATTTGCACCCGGTCAGTACAATCTTAATCACGAGGTTGATGCAAACACTCTTACCTATACCTGGGAAAGAGACTATAGTGATGACTTCTATATTATTGTTCACGCTGTAGCTTGTTATTAATTAAATGAGATTTTCAAACTATCAGGAGTTGTAAACTCCTGATAGTTTCTTTAAAAAAAACCATTCTAAATATTTAATCCAAAAAACTTTAATTATGAAAGTATTAAAAAGATATATGGCATTAATTGCCGTGTTCTCACTTTTATTCTCTTCCTGTACCAAGGAGGAAAATAATTTAATAGATGATTCAGCTTCTGAAAATTTTGCTGAGCTTAGCTTAGGCGCGAGCTTAAATGATATGATAAACAGAGCTGCTTTAAAACAAAGCCTTCCGGAATGTTCTTCAGATGCACCAGCTTATGCTCATGTAGAACTTACCCATAATATGGGAACTTCCTTAGAAGGAACTATAGATATAAATGTTCCTATTCTGGAAGATGACGGAAATTATTATACCGATTATGATGAAGATTTGAAAATACCCGTTGCTCACAGTGAATCTAATACAGCGACAGTGTCTTTAACCACATTTTTGGTTTATGATGGAGATCCGGAAGATGCAGGTTCTACCTTGATTTGGGCCACACCAACAACTGCAAGCCAATATGGTGGACTGGTAAGTCAGGGACTACCATTTGATTTTACAATTCGTGCAGGTTCTAAAAAATATGTTGATGTAGAAGTTCTATGTTTTGATGATCGTGAGGTAAATCTTTACGGATACCAATTCTTTGACTTAATTCCAGAAGTGGTTTATGAACTGTGTGTTTTTGCAAATTACTGCAATGATGCCGGGCGTCACTTTACCGCAAACTATAGTTTAGAAGTAACCTATCTTAGAGAAGGAGTTGAAGACATGATGCTACATGAAACTTCCAATCTTCCCGTAACAGGTTACGATGAGAGTACCGACGATTACTATGCAGATCCATTTTGCTTTGCTATTCCAGCACCACAATATGGAGAAGGAAGTGATACTCCATATATTCGCTTAACAGCAACTCTTCTTAATTGGGAAGGCAATTACCCAGATCCGGTAGGAGTAGCTCCAAAGCACGTAGACCTTTCCTGGGACGATATTTCCGGTCACTTAAATGAGGATGGTACAGTAGATTACGAACACATATTCTTTAATTGTGATGACGTAGAACCTGGAAATGGAAATGGAAATGGAAATGGAAATGGAAATGGTGGTGAAGAATGTGATCCTGAAAATCCTGATGATGATTGTGATAACGATGGTGTACCAAACGGTTTGGATCAATGTCCTAATACTCCTTCAGGAGTTGATGTTGATGAGAATGGTTGTGAAATTGTCGTAGGCGATTGTGAATTCAATGTAAGTGTAGATTGTACAACTTATTACTTAAATGGAACTTCAGATCTTGTAACTGTAGATCAAAGTGCATTTTATCTTGCCGCTCTTGGCGGTGAGTTTGAAGATAGAGTTGCAACCATCACTCTTGGCTATGCTGATAATGGAGATATATTCTATATCATAAATATGAGAGAAGGTTTTACACTTCAGGATTACCAGATTTTATTATACTCTGATGATAGCAATTCTAATGAGCTTTGTGACAGTGATACTGGTGTAAATGGAACAAATGAATTGGCAGCAGAAGGAAGTTTTGCAGATCCAGATGGCTATTCTGGTACTTTCTATGCTGAATTAATTACAAATGTTTGTGACTAAGTAAGATTTAACCCAGTAAAATTATAACCGGGGGGTGACTAATTCACTGGGTTTTTGTAATCATCAGTCTTGATGATTACAAAGGAGGCTGTGCGAAATTTTCGCACAGCTTTTTTTTGTTAAAATTTTTTACAATTCAGTTATAAGGTTATGATCTTTAAGTTTCTAAGAATTTGAAAATCCTTTTAAATTAAAAATTTTCTGAGATAGTAGTAAAATATAACCTTTTGTGAACATAATAAAAAATGTTTGATTTAGTTTTAAAAATATCCAAATGGTTTTTAAAGCTAAAAACTCATCATATTTGTAAGAATCTGACTATTAAAATTTTAAGATTTAAAATTTGATGATTTTTGGAATGACCTTTGCAAATCCTGAATAAAAATTCTGATAATTTAACTTAAAAGTAAAAACCCACTTATGAGAAAATGTAAATTTTTGTTACTACCTGTTCTGGCGATTCTGGCTTGTAGTAAAGATCCAATTTCAGAGAATGAAAATGCAGAAACGCAATTAAAACCAGAAGAAATTTCAGATCAACAATCAGAAATGGCCTTTCCAAACGATCTGGGCCCCGTTTCACAAATTTATTATGCTGGGCAAAAGATGCCTGTTGAAGAACATAATGGTGATTATGTTTATCAGGGCGACATTATGATTCCTGTAAACCAAAGCAGCAAGTCCCCACAATCCATTATTTATGAAAATAAGGAGGCTATTCCACAGGAAAAGAGTGCAGGGCGTACTTCAGGCCTGTGGCCCGATAATACTGTTTATTACGCCATAGACTCCAATCTTTCTGATAAAAACAGGGTATATGACGCGATAAAACACTGGCAGAATAATACGGCTCTAAAATTTGTAGAAAGATCGGGACAGTCAAATTATATTTATTTTACATCCGGGTCTGGTTGTTCCTCGTATGTTGGGATGATTGGGGGTAAACAAAATATTACCTTAGCTGAATACTGTACCACCGGAAATACCATTCACGAGATAGGTCACGCAGTAGGTTTATGGCACGAACAGAGTAGAGTAGATAGAAATAATTACATTACAGTGCACCTGGATAATGTTACAAGCGGAACTGAGCATAATTTTCATACTTATGAAGATAGTGGTTTCGATGGAGAGGATTATACTACAAGCTTAGATTTTGGTTCAATTATGATGTATGGTGCTTATTCATTTTCTAAAAATGGAGAGCCTACGATAACCAAAACTAATGGTAGTACATATCAAATTCAACGTTCAGAGCTTTCTTCCGGAGATATTGCTGGAATTAAAAGTATGTATCCTGAAAATGGAACTGAAGCTACTTATATAAACGGTGAATATTACACTATTAATGGGCTTACCGTTTTAAGAATGTACGATACGTGGTTGCACTATTCAAAATATGGCTGGTTAGAAGTGAAATTTTATAATAGTTACTGGTATTATGTTTAATACCAAGTAATTTTTTCCATAAAAAACCCGGGTATGAGACCCGGGTTTTTTATGGAAAAAATTGCCCTAAAGTCCACACAAATGAGGAAAATAACACCAAAAAAATTTAGCATATATTTAAGTCCTAACCTACCCTTAAATTTAACATAAAAAATCAGAAAGATATAGGCAATTAGGGGATAACCCGTAGTTTGTGGGTTACAATACTGAGAATATTTTAAAGGGCTGGTTATATTGATAAAAGACATGACGTAAATCATTTAAATCCTGGAGCTCCTTAGTAATCGATTATTTGTTTCTTGAATACTGAAGAGCCCGATTTGGGCTCTTCTTTTTTTATATACGTATCTCAGATTTTACATAGGCCCTTAGTTCCTCAAAAAACATCCTAAATTCATTTTCAAAATCCTTATAAAACTCACGTAATTCTTCCACAGCTAAATGCATTTTAGCGCGGTATTTAATTCTACGGTTCATTTGGAAAAGGATTTTTTCTATACCGTCTATTTCCCGGTAGTTATACAGCCAGTTATCGGCAATCATATACGGAAGAAAATTTTGAACTGGTTTTGGAAGAATTTTAAAATTATCCTGAAGAAGTTTATAAAAATTTTCAGTATAAGCTTTTAAGGGAATATCAGAATATTCTTTCCAGTTTACCGCCAGAAAATGGTCATATAAAATATCTACAATAACCCGACTGTAATGGCCATATCGCTCAAATAAGCGATGTACACTTCTGCTTACAATTGGATGGGTATCAGTAAACGTATCAATGGCCCGGTGCAACACAATTCCTTTTTGAATTTCCGGCGGGTAATCTAAATATTTTTTTCCTTTAACCGAATCTGCGACAAAATTACCGATTTTTAATTCGTCATTATCGCCAGAAAGGTATATGTGTGCTAAGAAATTCATCTTTGAAAGTTACGTAAATCCAGTAGTTTCCTGTTTAATTTTTGTTAAGTTTTGGCGCTACCTGACTGCTCCTTGTATATTTGTTAAAATTTTAATTTTAAAGACAGATTAATTCATTATAAAATAAATTTATGAGTTTAATAAAATCAATTTCAGGGATACGTGGTACTATTGGTGGAAAAACGGGTGATAACCTTACGCCAATAGATACGGTAAAATTTGCCGCTGCCTACGGAACCTGGCTAAAAAATAATTCAGAAGATAAAAAACTAAAAGTTGTTGTTGGTCGTGATGCCCGAATTTCGGGAAAAATGGTTCAGGATTTAACCATGAATACTCTAACTGCATTGGGAATAGATGTTGTAGATATAGATCTTTCTACCACGCCAACGGTAGAAATTGCGGTGCCTTTGGAAAATGCTGATGGAGGAATTGTCCTAACTGCCAGCCACAATCCAAAACAATGGAACGCCCTTAAATTATTGAATAGTAAGGGAGAATTTCTTGATGGTGCCGAGGGAGCAAAAATCCTGGAATATGCAGAGCAGGATAATTTTAACTTTTCTGAAGTTGATAATCTTGGAACAATTACCAGGATAGATAATTATATGGATATTCACATAGAAGAGGTTTTGAAACTTAAGCTTGTAGATATTGAGAAAATAAAGAAAGCTGGTTTTAAAGTAGTTGTTGACGGAGTGAATTCTACCGGTGGAATTGTAATTCCTAATCTCTTAAAGAAAATGGATGTTGAGGTAGTTGAGCTTTATTGTGAGCCCAACGGACATTTCCCTCATAATCCCGAACCTTTAAAAGAACACCTTGCAGATATCTGCCAACTGGTAAAAAAGGAAAAAGCTGATTTTGGAATTGTAGTAGATCCAGATGTAGATAGGCTTGCTTTTATTGATGAAAACGGAGAAATGTTTGGCGAAGAATATACGCTTGTCGCTTGTGCCGATTACGTGCTATCTAAAACTCCAGGAAATACCGTAAGTAATTTATCGTCTTCCAGGGCGCTTAGTGATGTTACCAAAAAGCACGGCGGGGAATACAAAGCCAGTGCGGTAGGTGAGGTTAATGTGGTGCAGCTAATGAAAGATTCTAATGCGGTAATTGGTGGAGAAGGAAACGGCGGAATTATTTACCCGGAATCTCATTATGGGCGTGACAGTCTCGTTGGGGTAGGATTGTTTTTGACACATTTAGCTGAGAAAAATATAAGTGTTTCCGAGTTGCGGAAAGAATATACAGCTTATTATATGAGCAAAAATAAAATTCAGTTAACTCCTGAAATTGATGTTGACGAGATTTTAAAAGCTATGGAGGAGAAATATAAGAATGAAGAGATCTCTACCGTAGACGGAGTAAAAATAGATTTCCCTGAAAACTGGGTGCATTTAAGAAAATCGAATACCGAGCCGATTATCAGGATTTATACTGAAGCCAAAAGCCAGGAAAAAGCCGATGACCTTGCTCAGGATATGATTAAGGAAATTCAGAAAATAATAGCTTAGCGTACTACCGCATTTTTGGGAATTTCTTTTCCGAGATGTTTCCAGCGTTTATGTGTCCAGAGGTAAAACTCTGGTTTTTCGCGAATCTGTTTTTCTAAATGCTGAATATAATCTAATGTAATTCGATTGTTTTCAGTTTCAGCAGGATTATCAGCAATATTTATTAAAGAGGCCTTATAATGGCCTCTTTTTACTTTTTCTACGTGCAGGTAAAGCACCACCATATCAAATTCTTTGGCAATTCTTTCTGATCCTGTAAAAAATGGAACTTTCTTACCCATAAAATCGGTCCAGAACTTATAGCTGGGTGTTTTAGGAGACTGGTCGGCAACCATTGCATATGCTCCCCGAAGGCCTTCATTTTCATTTCGGCTAATACGCATATTGGCTTTAGAGTTTTGAATGAGTTCTGCGCCAAATCGTTCTCTAATATCATTGATCAATTTATCAAAACCGGGATTTTGAATTTTTTTGTAAATCCCAAATGCACTATGTTTAAGCTCGTGTAGTTGCAGGGCAAAAAGCCATTCAAAACTGGCATAATGCCCGCACATAAGCATAATGCTCTTATCAAGTTTTTCTATGCGCCTTATTTCTTCAATATTGGTATACACAAAACGTTTCTTCAATTCTTCTTCAGAAATAGAAATACTTTTTATCATTTCCAGGAACATATCACACATATGGGAGTAAAACTTCTTCCTGATCTTAATAATTTCATCGGAAGACTTTTCGGGAAATACAAGTTTCAGATTTTCTGTAACTGTTTTTTTTCTATAACCAACCAGGTGATAAACAATAAAATAAACCACATCTGAAACGCGATAAAAAAAAGGAAATGGAAGTATGGAAATTAGCCAAAGCAGCGGATAAATCAGCCAAAAAACTACAGCCTGCATAAAATAATTTTCGGCAAATATATGGTATATTTGGCACTAAATTAAAGCTGCTATGGGAGAATTAAACCTGGTTACCCTTATAATTATTGGTGTAAACGTATTGGTTTCATTCAAAGGATTTAAAGACGATTCTTTTTTTCAGAAATATAAATTTAATATCGCCGATATTAACCGGGGTGCAAAATATCAAATCCTGACTTCGGGATTCTTACATGTTAACACCACCCATCTTTTGGTGAATATGCTTACGCTTTACTTCTTCGCCAATTCTGTAATTTTTTATTTGGGAACCGTAGGCTTTATATTGGTTTACATCGCCAGTCTTATTTTAGGAAATTTATTGTCTTACTTCTTTCATAAAAATGAGATGCATTATACGGCCGTAGGAGCTAGTGGTGCGGTGATGGGCGTACTTTATTCTGCAATTCTGTTAAGACCTGATATGATGCTTGGCCTGTTTTTTATCATCCCCATGCCTGCCTATGTTTTTGGGATAGGCTATCTATTCTATACCATATACGGGATGAAACGTCAATTGGGAAATATTGGACACGACGCCCATTTTGGCGGCGCGGTTGGTGGCTATATATTAACACTTTTGCTAGCTAGCTGGGTTTTTGAGGAGCATCTGCTTATGGTGATTTTGCTGGCACTTCCCATTGTTGTCTTGTTTATTCTCCAAAAAATGGGAAAAATTTAATTTGGTATTCTTCTTGTTTATTGCTTTTCAAAAAGCTTTAAAAATATAACCATGAAAAAAATAATATTACTTATCGCTATAATTAGCGGTTTCGGGATACAGGCTCAAAACACAACCAATAATGGAATTCATGTAACCGGTATAGGAGTCGTAAAAGTGACTCCAGATAGAGTGACTATTAAATCTCGAATTGAACACGAAGGCCAGAGCGCTACCTCTGTGAAATCACAAAATGATGAGGTAGTCGATAAGGTAATCGAATATTTAAAATCTGAAGGCGTAATCGAGAAAAATATTAATACCAATTATATCAATTTGAACAAACGATATAATTACAATGATAAAACTTATACTTATGTAGCGAACCAGGCTATTTCCATTACGCTGGAAGATATTAGTAAATATGAAAATATAATGAAAGGTCTTCTTGAAAATGGGCTTAATGGGATAAACGGAGTGGAATTTGAATCTTCAAATATTGAAAAACATAAAGCTGAAGCCCGCAAAAAGGCGGTGTTAAATGCGAAAGAAAAGGCTGAAGCTCTAGCTGAGCCATTAGGACAAACAGTAGGGAAAGCTTTTATGATAAACGAAGGGAGCAGTAATAATTACCAGCCGGTATATCGTACTATGGAGATGAAAGCTTCATCAGATCAGGCTTCTAATCAAGAGACAATAGCACCCGGAGAAATGGAAGTGAGTATAGAGGTAAATGTTGCTTTTCACCTACTTATGGAATAAGTGTTGGTGTAAATAAAAAGGTCTAACAAGTCCGAAGGAAAGTCATCCTGAATTTATTTCAGAGCCTGCTCCGAAAATTTATTCGGAGTCTAAGATAATTGAAATTCAAAAACCTTAGAAACTGAAACAAGTTCAGTTTGACGAAACCATGACTTCTTAGGCCTTATTGTGAAATTTAAAGAACTAACCTTTATTGAGTAATTCTCCAATTTTATTATCTAATGCATCACCTCTAAGGTCTCTTGCTACAATTGTTCCTTCTTCATCCAGGACAAAAGCGGCAGGGATGGCTTTAATCCCATAAAGTTGAGCCACGGGGTCCTGCCAGAATTTAAGATTAGAAACCTGGTGCCAGGGTAATCCATCTTCTTCAATAGCTTTTAACCAGCGGTCTTTTTGACCGGGACGGTCTAAAGAAACACCAATTATACTTAAACCATCGTCTTTGTATTTATTATAGGTTTTCACCAAATTTGGATTTTCAACACGGCAGGGTTTACACCAGGCCGCCCAAAAGTCGATTACTGTAACTTTTCCCATCGCATCTTTTAAGGCAAGTTCGTCGCCATCTGGAGTAGGAGCTGTAAAATTGGGTGCTTTGCTGCCCACGGCAACTTTGTTCTCCTTTTCAAGATTTTCAGCAATCTGTTTTCCGATAGCCGTGTTCTTAACATCTTCTGAAAGTGAGTCAAACATTTCTTTTATCTCGTTTACCGGGTAAGATTTCATTCTAAGCATATCGCTTATCACCATGATAGAAACAAATGAATCTGGATTTTCTTCAACGATCTTTTTCTTAAAGACCTTATCATTATCTATAATTTCCTTTTCAGTGTCCTGTATCGAGGTAAGTTTAGTACTATCTTTTTCCTGAAAAGCAGAGCGCATAGCGTCACGACCTTCCATCACTTTTTCATTAACCTCCTTTAGATGGCTCAAATAATCATATAATAAACGATTTTCTTTTCCGCCGGTTACTTCAGAAGCACGCAAGCTATCTTTGTAGACCTTGAAATTTATTTCTTCATTTTCAGAAATAAAAATCACATTTCCCTGGGTACCTTCAAATTCAAGAAAACTTAAATTAGGAGTTTCAGGATCTTCAAGATCAAGTTCAAAACTACCGTCTTTAATAGTGGTAGAATCAATTCGATTTGGGCGGTTGGTATTTTCGTCAATTTCAGAAACATATACCATTTTGCCGTCTTCCATTTCGGGAGCATTTCCGGAAATAAAATATCCTTTATCATCCTGGCAGGATGTGAATGCTGTTGCAACAGCAAGCATAACTATTATTTTACGCATAAAAATTGTTTTGTTTAAAGCAAAAATAAGCATCTACCACGGCAATACCTTCGTTATTTTATAAAAAATTGTTAATTTAAACTGTGTAGATTTGTAAGCCTTACGGAATATGTAATTTTAGCAGATATTACCTATTTATGAAAGAACAGAAAGAAGATTTACCTTTTGAGATTCAAATTAGTTTTCATAAAGTTGTTGAACAGTATAAGGAACAACTAAAGCATGAAGAAAATAAAATTGCCAAAAATTATATTGAAAGTATTCTTGAGCATGTAAAGTCTTTTCCGGCTTTAACTCAGGGAATTAAAGATTTTAGGGAGCTTAAAAAATATAAGGATCCGATAAGGGTGTTGCTGGACGATCTTTTTCCCAGTGTGCTTACCAATAACGAAATAAAAGCTGCATCTGTACCCTTTCAAAACTTCTTATTTAATAGGTCTAAGCGTTTAAAGAAAATAATGGAGGCTACTCCAGAAGATTTTGAGCTTGCAATAAGAAACCTGGATAATAAAACAATCTATGTGCAGGAATGCATTAATATTCTTAACGATTACTACGGCTATAATATAGATTATTCCAGGCCCTTATATTTTGATATTCCAGATGAACAGGGGATTATTAGACGGTATCGTATCGCTCTAAACGGTGATTTTATTGATATTTTTCCAAAGGAAGAAGCGAAAAAAATCACCGATAAAGATGTAGACGAATTATTACAAAACGTCGAGAATATTGATGTTTGGAAAGAAAAATTCCCGCCGCAGAGTTGGGTGTTTAAAGGTTTTACCATTGTAAATCTTACCGATGTAACGATGGATGATGCCATATCTGAATTAAAAACAGCCTTGCTGTTTGAACAATCTTCAGAGAAAGATGAACTTCTAAAACTGGAAGAAATTTTCAGGTCGATTTATAAAATTTCTGATCTAAGGGTTGGCTTTACGGTTTATAATCCGGAGGATGAAATGTTTGAAAAGATGGAATATAAAGAAGCTAATAGTTATATTCTTAATGACGAATTGGTGAGTGAATGTAAAGAAGGAGTTTGCGAAGAGCGCTTTAATAATATCTTTAAAGATCACAGTTTTTTCAGTATTGCAAATGTTGAAGATTATGCAAAAAAAACCAAAAACAATATATTATCCAGACGTCTACAGGAAAGTGATGTAAAAAGTTGTATTCTGGCGCCCGTGGTGAAAAACAATCGTTTGCTGGGAATTTTAGAGCTGGTAGCCAGGAAAAAGAATCAACTTAACAGTATTAATACCATTAAATTAGATGAAATATTGCCCTATATCGCAACTGCGATAGATAGAAATCGAAGTGATTTTGAAAATAGGGTAAAGGCTGTGATCCAGAGTGAATGTACTTCTATTCACCCCAGTGTTTTGTGGGTTTTTGAAAAAGAGGCCAAAAAATATATAAGGGATTATGATGATGACGGTCTGGCTTCTTTTAAAGACATTGTCTTTAAAGATATTTATCCGCTTTATGGACAAATTGATGTGGTAGCTTCTTCAGATGCACGGAACGAAGCCATTCAAAAAGATTTACTTCATCAATTAAAGGAAATTCAGTCTATTATTGACAAGGCTTACGAGCTGGAAGAACTTCCAATCTATGAGCAGGTGAAATTTCGAATTTCCGATTTTATGGAAGATCTTGATAGTAACCTGAATGCTTCAAGTGAACAGAGGATATTTAATTTGCTTCAGAAGGAAGTGAACCCTATAATGAGTCATTTAAGTAAGCAGTCTTCAGAATTAAAAAAGTTGGTTAAAGAATATCAGGATCAGCTTAATCCTGAAACAGGAATAGTTTATAATCATCGTAAAAATTACGATGAAACCGTGCAACAAATTAACCGCACCATGTCTCGTTTTTTAGATAGAAAACAAATTGTTGCGCAAAAGATCTATCCGCATTATTTTGAGCGTTACAAAACCGATGGGGTGGACCATAATATTTACATTGGTCCGTCTATGGTAGAAGACCGGCCTTTTAATAAGGTATATTTATATAATTTAAGACTTTGGCAGTTAAGTACCATGTGTGAGATGGAAAACAGGTTCTATCAAGTGCAGCAAAGCACGCCTGTAAAATTAGATGCAGCTTCGCTTATTTTAGTCTATAATTCTACGATGTCTATTAGATACAGAATGGATGAGAAGAAATTTGATGTAGATGGTACCTACAACGCGCGATATGAAATTATTAAAAAACGTATAGATAAATCTTTTATAAAAGGAACTGAAGAGCGTATTACCCAAAAGGGAAAAATTGCTATTGTATATAGTCAGCGTGGAGACGAAAAGGAATATTTAAGATATATAAAATACCTGCAAACTAAAAGCTATTTGGGTGATGAAGTGGAGATGCTGGATCTTGAAGATGTTCAGGGTGTTGTAGGCTTAAAGGCTATTAGGGTAAATGTTTTGTATACCCCAAATAGCAGTGAAGCCGATAGAACTATTACCTATGAAAATTTGATGGAAGAATTACATTAGGTAAAATGCACCTACAAATGCAATTACCGAAACAATAATTCCTATCATAAACACCGTATAGGTTATCCTAAGTATTTTATACTTTCTATGTAAAACTTTTCCTAGCAGGTGAAGGTCTAACATTAAGGATTCGTAGACGTAATCTTTATCCTTTATTATTTCTTTCATTCCCCATTTAAACTGCTCAAATGGCATTTTATGGCTGTTCCCAAAGAATAGAAGATTTACTTCCCGGTTTTTTACCTGCTCTTTAGTGAATTCCCCAGTGGTGACCTGTGGTCGCGTAGATAATATTGAAAGTATAATTGAAGCAACACTAAATAAAATTAGAATTAGTGTAGGTATCAATAAATGCTTATTGCTTGCTGCATCCAGTTTGGGGATCATGTTTGCCAACGCCAATGAAATAATTATGGCATTTACCGAAAGTAAGATGTTGGCTTTGGTATCGGCAATATCACTTAACTTTATGTGGTTTCTAAGCGTTACCCTAAAAAGCGTTTGAATACTTCTTTCGGGATTATCGTTTTTATAACGCGCTTTCATTCGCGCTTTAGCTTCCTCTTTCTTTAATTTTTTCTCTTGCTTATTCTTAGCTTCAATAAGCTCAAGAAGATTTTCCTCTTTTTTAGGCCCCCATTCTTTTACTGCATAATCGGTGTAAAACTGGTGCTTTTCGGTGAACACTCTTATGTTTTCCTGTAACCATTCTCCTGTAGTAAAATTTTTGATATTCTGGAGCTCGAGCTCCTGTCGCAAAAGTTCACTGGTTTCCTCAAAATACTCTTTGGCAAAATGAGAGGAGTCAGCGTCTTTTATAACTTTTTCAGGAAAACTTTCGGGGTTGGAGTTGAACTTTGTCGCTTCAATATTTTTTAAAACATCTTTAATTAATTCTGGGGTTGCATTGTTTTGCTCCAAAAAATCTTTGGCAATTTTCACACTTTCCTTTTCGTGACCTTCAAAAGTTCTGGTGTATCCAGTGTCGTGCAACCAGGCTGCCAGTAACAGCGCTTCTTCTTGTTTAACATTAATTTCAGAATTGGCTATTAATTCTTTAGTACTTTTAACCACCCGTTCTGTATGCTTGTAATTATGGTATATAAACGTGTTTGGTAATTTTTCCTTGAAAAGATTCAAAACAAAATCATCTGCTTTTTCAATGAGATTATTCATATAGTTTAGCTTGTTTTTGTTTAGCCAAAGTACAAAAAATGTTCAATACCCCTTATGAAAAAAACTAACATCTTAATGTCACTAACTGCCCTGTTAGTGATCTTTTCGTGTGTCTCGTCAGACCCTAAATACCGCAAAGGTGAACCTACTTCCAATTTTGGATATCCTACAAATAAAGAAATAGAAAAATCGTTTTACTTATTAGGTGACGGTGGTTACTCCCCCATTGGTGGAACTTCCAAAGGCCTTATTGCTTTTAAGAACTATTTAGACTCGGTAAAACAATCTGATAATTATACCATTTTTCTTGGTGATAATATTTATCCCGATGGAATGCCAGATAAAGATTCGCCAGATAGGGAAGCTGCTGAATATAGAATTGATGCACAGCTGGATGCCATTGAAAGCTATGACGGTAATGTTATTTTTATTCCCGGTAATCACGATTGGTACAATGAGCGTATTGATGGTTTGGAAAGGGAAGAAGAATATTTAAAGGAAAAATTTGGAGAAGATCTTAAATGGAGCCCTAAAACCGGTTGTGGTCTCGAGATTATGGATATCGGTGAAGAGATTACACTAATTGTAATAGACTCACAATGGTACCTTGAGAATTGGGACAAAAGCCCGACGATAAACGATGACTGTGCTGAAATAAAAACCCGTGAGGCCATGTTTCTGGAAGTGGAAACTGAATTTAAGAAAAGTCAGAACAAAACGATTATTGTAGCTATGCATCACCCTTTATTCACTAACGGAATTCACGGGGGACAGTACAATTTTAACCGACATATATATCCTACTCAAAAGAAAATCCCGGTACCAATTTTAGGTTCTTTAGCCACTTTAATTAGAACAACCGGTGGAGTTTCTATTCAGGATGCGCAAAATGAGCGTTATAAATCTATGGTAAAACGCCTGGAGACATTAGGACATGATTCAGAGCGATTGATTTTTGTAAGTGGTCACGAACACTCCTTACAGTATATAGAGCACGGAAATATTAAACAAATTGTTTCAGGGTCTACCTCCAAGGCAACTTATGCCACTCTGAGTAACGATGGTGTTTTTGCTTATCCAGAACAGGGATTTGTAGTTTATGACGTTTTTAAAGACGGATCTTCCTGGGCGAGTTTTTATGGAAATGAAAATAATAAACCAAAATTATTATTTCAGAAAGAAATTTTTGAGGCACCAAAGGAATTTGATGTTTCCGATCTTCCGCAGCAATTTGATAAAACAATTACCACTTCTGTATATCCAAAGGATGAAACCGATAAAGGATCGGTACATAGAACGGTTTGGGGGCAGCGATATCGCGAACTTTATGGTACAGATATCACTGTGAAAGTTGCAGACCTGGATACCTTGTATGGAGGATTAACCCCAATGCGGGCCGGTGGTGGTCATCAAACGATCTCAGTTAGAGTAAAAGATAGCATAAATCGTGAATATAATTTTAGAAGGCTTGAAAAGAAAGCTGTTCAGTTCTTACAAACCGTAGCTTTTAAAAATACTCCTATTGAGACACAGTTAGAGAATACCGTAGCTGAAGATATAATTTCCGATTTTTATACAGCGGCACATCCTTATGCATTCTTAGCCATCCCAACTATGGCCGATGCAGTTGGGGTTTTGCACACCAATCCCGAAATCTATTATTTACCAAAGCAACCCAAACTAGGGAAATATAATGATGAACACGGGGATGCACTTTATATGATAGAAGAAAGGCCGGAAGATCATTGGTTGGGCTTAGAGAGTTTTGGTTCTCCCAATCATGATATTCAAAGTACCGCGGGAATGTTTGACCGTTTACGCCGGGACGAAAAGTATTCTCTGGATGAAACTGCTTATGTAAAGGCCAGGATTTTTGATATGCTTATTGGAGATTGGGACAGGCACCAGGATCAATGGCGTTGGGCCGAAATTGAAGATGAAGAAGGTAATCGCGTTTTTAAACCAATTCCAAGAGATAGGGACCAGGTATTTTCAAATTTTGACGGTGCATTTTTTGGTACTTTAAGGGCCTTAACCGGTTTCGCCTCTCAGTTTGCGGTTTATAGTGAAGATATTAGTGATGTGGAATGGTTTAATGTTGCAGCAACCGGGTTAGATCGTTCGCTACTTCAAAATGTAGGAAAAGAAACCTGGAAAGCGCAAGCTGAATTTATACAGGAAAATATAACCGATGCGGTTATTGAAGAAGCTTTCGAAAAACTTCCGTCTGAAACCTATGATGACACTACTAAGGGATTAATTGAAAAGGTTAAAGGAAGAAGGGATAATATTGTGGATATCGCGATGAGGTATTACGATCACTTTGCAGATCTTGCTATTGTTACCGGAACAGATAAAGACGATTTTGTAGATGTAACCCGAATGAAAGGCGGGAAGACCAGGATTAAAATAAGTAGAAATAAAGGCGGTGAAAGAGCCGATGTTTTAAGTGATAAAATTTATCATAAGGAAGATACCGATGAAATTTGGTTATATGCCCTGGATGATGATGATGAGATTTTGGTAGAAGGCGAAGGCGATAATTATATCTTTTTAAGAATAATCGGTGGCCAGAACAATGATATTTATACCATCAAAAATAATAAGCGACTTAAAATCTATGACCATAAATCTAAACCAAATACGGTAAAAGAAGGCGGTGGTGCTAAATTCAGATTTAGGGATAATTATGAAATCAATACCTACGACAAGGATAAGAAAACCTTTACCACAGGAGCTATTTTGCCGGGACTTGGGTTTAACCCAGATGATGGTGTTAAAGTAGGGCTTGAAGTAGTAAATACCACTAATGGGTTTAAACGTAATCCTTTCACGGCCCAGCATACTTTTGGCGGTGGATATTATTTTGCAACTAATGGATTTGACCTTTATTACGAAGGTGAGTTTGCCCATATCCTCGGAAATTATAATCTGAAAGTTGGTGCCGATTATACCAGCCCGAATTTTGCCAGAAACTTTTTTGGCTACGGAAATCAAACTCCGAATTTTGATGATGAACTGGATTTTGATTACAACCGCGTAAAAATTAGTCGCTTTGGTGTGAATGCCGGGTTTGAAAACAAAACCCCTTTTGGTAGTATGTTTAGATACATGGCCACTTTTGAAGGCAATAAAGTAGAAGCTACTGAAGGAAGGTTTATTACTGAAGATTTTGAAACAGATGACCCTAATTTCTTTGAAAGGAAATATTTTGCGGGCTTAGATGCATTATATCGTTACGAAAGTTATGACAACAACCTTAACCCGAGCAGGGGGATGAAGTTTGAACTTAATCTTGGTGGGCAAATGAATACAACTGAAACAAGCCAGATGTATGGTTACTTTAAACCTTATTGGGGTTTTTATAATGCGCTTACCACAAACCGAAAATTGGTACTGAAAACAAGGGCCCAGGCTCATTTAAATATGGGAGACGATTATGAGTTTTACCAGGCCGCGCACTTAGGTGGGAATTCAGGCCTTAGGGGATATCGTATACAACGTTTTAACGGGAAAAGTGCTTTTGCTACCGGAGCAGACCTTAGATATGGTTTTGATCAATTCACCACTAAGTTTTTGCCCTTACAAATTGGTGTTTTTGCCGGTTATGATTTAGGTAGGGTTTGGAGCGATTTTGAAGACAGTAACCAGTGGCACGATAGTTACGGAGTGGGATTCTGGGTAAACAGTGCTGAAGCGATAAACGGAACATTTAACCTCTTTAGAAGTGATGATGGTTACCGATTCTCATTTGGATTCGGATTCCGATTTTAAAGAATAATACAGAATAATTTTAAAGGCCGCCGGGAATTAATTTTGGACGGCTTTTTTGTTTTCTTCATTTAAGGATTTGAGGACTTAAAGTAGTTTCAGGATAATTTTGGGATTTTCCTGGATCTGAAATAATATAAGATGTTTAAAGCTCAACCTTCCTTCGAAGGATGGAATGAATTCCGATTTATAGGAAGAAAACGAAGGTGCGAAGTCTTAAGCTTAAAGTAGGGGTCTGTGATTTGTCTTAATATGAGGATTGCATTTTCAGAGTCGATTTGGGAAATAATGGAAATCGATTCGAAATTAAGTTTAATAAGAATTGATCAGGTCTAATAAATTAAATTATAGTGATCTTATTTCCTGCGGGAGTATAGATATCCCTTGTAAAAAAGTTAATCAGAAATTTTAGAAGAAAAAAGTGTAAGAATACTGAAAACCTTTCAGCTTATTCGGGTTTCTTCATATTCAGAGTATTTGAGAAATCGATAGTTCGAATAGGGAATGGGATGTTGATACCGTTTTTGTCGAAAGTTTTCTTAATCTCAATAATAGCGATGTCCTTTGCGATTAAAAAATCCTTGTTTTTGGTAGCATCGATCCAGAAACGTACCACGAAATTAATAGAACTATCCCCAAATTCGGTAAACATAAATTCTACTTCTTCATTACCGCGCGCGGGGAAATGTTCTGAAATAGTTTCAATAGTCATTTCTTTCACCCTTTCAAGGTTTGAAGAATAGGCCACGCCGCAATTAAGCATAACTCGGGAACGTTTTGTCCGGGAGAAATTTTTAAAAGGCAATTCTACAATTTTAGAATTGGGAATTATTACGTAATTATTATCCGATTGTTTTATTACAATATTTCGAAGGCTAATTTCAGTTACCTCCCCGGCATAATCGTTTGTTTCTATCCAGTCCCCAATTTGAAGCTGAGGCAAGAAACTTAATATAATTCCTGAAAATGTATTGTTTAAGGTGCCCTGCAACGCAAGACCAATAGCCAGACCTATAACACCTGCACCAGCAAGTACCGATGTAAGGATTTTGTTGAGATCCAAAATCCCCAGGGCAATAAAAAAACCGATAAGGATCACAACTATCTTGGTCACCTTAACGGTTATATGTCTAATAGAATCTTGTTTAACCCGATGGCTTAAGAGCCTGTTTAATAACTGACCGGCATATTTGGCCACGAAAATAAACACTATAAAAGTAACGATCGCAAGAAGGAAATTTGGCAAATTCAATATTATTGAATCAAGCCAACTAATCATCTTAGCAGTAATTCCTTCCAGGGATTCTTTCAGGTTAAATTCTTCTTCCAATATTTATCTATTAACTGGTTTTATGAGAATCTGTAGTTTTCATTTTCCAGGCATCTAACATCCAGCTGGTTTTTTCCAGTTCTCTTATATATGCGCCAATAAGGTCTATAGTACCTTCATCACCTGCTTTATCTGCAGTTTCCACTACAGATCGCATTTGTTTCAATAAGGTGCCATGATCTTTCAGCAAAGTTTCGATCATTTCATAATCGGTTAAATCTGCTTTAGATTCTTTAATATTCGATGCTTTCAAATAGTCGGTTAAATTGCTGGTTGGGGTATATCTTAAAGTAAGAATACGCTCAGCGATCTCATCAACCTTCAATTTAGCATCATCATATAATTCTTCAAATTTTTCGTGAAGATCAAAAAAGTTCTTTCCAATTACATTCCAGTGAAAATTTCTGAGTTTTTGATAGTATAAATGGTAATCTGCAAGTAGAACGTTTAATCCATCTACAGTTTGTTTTGTTTTTTCTTTATCGAGTCCTAAATAGCTCATAGTTTTAATTTATTGTTTTTAAAAATTCAATACAAAAATATAATAGTTTGGAGGTTCAGCCAATAAAATCAACTGATTTAATAGAAGTTTAACGAAGCTTAGTTTATTGGACGGTTATCTTTTAAGTCAAGCTTTTTCATCATCTCCTTAGAAACCTGGCCACTTGAAATGCCATAACCATCTACTAAAACGCCTTTATATCCTTTGGAGGTGGTAATTGCGTAAAGAATTGCATTATCGTCTGGGTTGCTCATGCCTTCAAAGCGAAGTACTTTGTCAACATCAAAATCTTTAATTCCAAAAGTTTCTTTTTTAGTTTTAAGTTCTATTTCTTCGTCCAGAAGGTTGAAATCGTGTTCATAGCCTTCTTCTAATTTTAATTTGTTTATCGCTTGAGAAAGCGTTCCGTAATCTTTCATCTTAAACTGTTTGATTGATTAATAATGTTAAATTACGTTTACAGGACCTGATATGCAAATTATGAATCTTGTTTAGGATAAGTTTAACTCCTGACGAAGCCTTGTTTTTAAAGGCTTAAGAGGAATTAAAAGGTTCCAGGGAATTAGGAAACTACCTTAATTATCATTCTCGTTTTTGTTGTTTCCGAAGCTAAATAGACCTAACGGAAAAACCAGCAAAAGGAAAAAATACCATCCTGATACCAGACCAACAATGGTAATGATGGCAGCAATAATATAGAACCAATAGGATTTATGGAATTTCATAATTGAAATTTGGGATTAGGGTAACAAATTTAAGAATATGAAGCGGTTTTAAAATACTAATATTAAAATTAAAATGATAAAAATGGTATATAGAAGTGCATAATATTTTAGTTTTTTGGATGGTGATCACAACAAATTATGATGCGTTTAAAATAAACCTTCAGTTTTTAGTGATAAGATTATCTCTTCCCTTTTGACCCCAGATTTTTAAAAATTTCAGTATATATTTTTTAGTATTATTTTTTCTGAATCTGTAAATTCTTTGAAAAATATTTAAGAAATCTGGGTTTAATAATTCACGAATTTATTGGATATTTGCAAATTAGCGAATTCGTTAAAAAAAAAATAAGGGAAAAGTATTCGATTACTAAGAATTCAGCAAATGAAACCAGCTTGATGTTGGGTGTAAATAATCCCTATAGTTTAAAGAGGGGTGAAATTACATGCCTGTGAAGAAATTCCCATGCAAGGATTAAGATTATAAATAGATGAAAAATAAAATAACCTTAAAGGAACTGGCGAAATTGCTTAATGTGTCGGTTTCTACCGTTTCTAAAGCTTTGCACGATAGCCCCGAAATTAGTCCTAAAACTGTTGAACGGGTTAAAGAACTGGCCAAATTACACAATTACAGGCCAAATCCGGTAGCTGTAAATTTAAAGAGCAGTAAAAGCAATACTATAGGGGTGATTATTCCTAATATTTCAAATACTTTTTTCGCCAATGTTTTATCGGGAATCGAGGCCAGGTCACAGGAAGCCGGTTTACAGGTTATTACCTATATATCTAACGAAAGTTTAGCCAGGGAACAGCAAATTGCCGAAATGTTAACTTCGGGTTTTGTAGATGGGGTGCTGATAGCCATTTCAGAAGAAACACAGCGCAAAAAAGAATACGAACATCTTTTTAACCTGGTAGATTATGACATTCCGGTTGTACTATATGATAGGACAAACCTGGATCTCCCTGTAGATAAAATTGGAATAGACGATGAGCATAGCCTTGAGGAAGCTACACGTTTATTACAAACTCGCGGTATTAAAAAAATAGGAATTGCTACCTCTATTCATCATCTTGGAGTAGGGAAGCTCAGAATTACCGGGTATAGAAATGCCTTAAAGAATGAAAATGATTTTTATATAGCAAATTCCTCCAAACCGGATATTTTAAGGGAAAAAGCCAGAAAATTGCTTGTAGAAGATAAAGTAGAAGCGATATTGTGTACCGATTTTGAAAGCACTATGCTGGTCTACCGATTGGCCTATGAAAATAAGATAAGCATTCCAAAAGACTTGAAAGTTATTGGTTTTATTAATGCCGATGTGGCTCGTTATCTAACTCCCTCTATAAGTTATGTAGACCAGTTTCCCGAACAAATAGGGGAAGAGGCAGTTGAGTTACTGGTAGATCGTATAGAAAATCGCGTAGCGGGAAAACTACCGATTAATAAGACTATACATACTAAATTGATGCATCTGGAATCTACAGGGTTTTAAGGTTTAGAAAAAAAGGATTTAAGAGTCAAGAGTTAAGAATCAAGAGTCAAAACTATTTTCAATAGTAATCAGAAAAACTATCTTTGAAAGACAAACTATACCTTTTAAATGGAAGATAAATCTTCAGAAAAAAAGATTCTTATTACCGGTGGAGCAGGTTTCATCGGTTCCCATGTAGTTCGACTTTTCGTAAATAAATATCCAGAATATCAGATCTACAATTTAGATGCTTTAACCTATGCCGGTAATCTTGAAAATATAAAGGATATCGAGGACGCCCCAAATTATCATTTTATAAAGGCCGATATTACTGATGCCGATCAAATAAAAGCATTATTTCAAAAATACCGGTTTGATAGTGTAATTCACCTTGCTGCAGAATCTCACGTAGACAGGTCTATTTCCAATCCAAAAATTTTTGTTGAGACCAATGTTACAGGCACCCTTAACCTAATGGAAGCCGCGCTGGAAATTTGGCAGGAAAATTTAGAAGATAAGTTATTTTACCATATCAGCACCGATGAAGTTTATGGTACCCTGGGCGAAACAGGATTGTTTACCGAAACCACTTCTTATTCGCCAAACTCTCCCTATTCAGCTTCCAAAGCGGCTTCAGACCATTTTGTAAGAGCTTATGGAGAGACTTATAATTTACCTTATGTGATCTCAAACTGTTCGAATAATTACGGGCCTAACCAGTTTCCTGAAAAACTTATTCCTTTATTTATCAATAATATTATAGAAAGTAAAGCTTTACCGGTTTACGGAGACGGAAAGTATACCCGGGATTGGCTTTATGTAATAGATCACGCAAAGGCTATAGATTTGGTTTTTCGCCAGGGAAAAAATAAATCGACCTACAATATCGGCGGATTTAACGAATGGCAGAACATCGATTTAATTAAGTTGTTATGTAAAATCATGGATAAAAAGCTTGATAGGAGGGAAGGTGAGTCTGAAGCGCTTATCACTTTTATAAAAGACCGCCCGGGACACGACAAACGTTATGCTATTGATGCCGGTAAAATCAATAAGGAACTTGGGTGGGAACCCTCAGTTACTTTTGAAGAAGGTTTGGCAAAGACCATAGACTGGTATCTGAAAAATCCGGATTGGATAGAAGCAGTTGTTTCGGGAAGTTACCAGGAATATTATAAAAAGCAGTATACAGGTTAAAGTTTAAACTTGCTTTTCAGTTTTCCCAAAATCCTCTTCTTATTTAGACTGCTTTTTAATCCCTCTTCATAATTTTTGCAAGCCCCGTGAAGGGGTCTTTTTATTCTTAGCTGTTCATTTTTGCTGAAAATATTATTGAAAAATTCCATTAATTTCTTGAGTTGTAAATGTTCAGGAACCTTGTTATCCCGAAAAGCCGGTTCGTTCAGTATATCAAGAAAGAGCTTTTGGTTATCATCTATCTTTTCAATATAGGCCACAACTTCTTCAAAGGTTCCAAAATCATGACAGTTGATAAAAGCTTTAGGATTGAAATCCCTGGCCACTTCCGGGTCTCCCCAATAAACAGGAATCGTATTGGTAATAAAGGCGTGCATGATCTTTTCTGTTACGTAACCAGGTGTGGAAGTATTTTCAAAAGCAATGCTAAATTTACAGGAGCTTTGGAAATTAAGTTTTGTATACATCCAATCATCGGCAAAGCGTTTCCCAATATCAAAATTTATATTATTTAGATGTTTGCCTGGGGAGGAGACCTTTTTGTATTTATTCAAGGCGTGAAAAAACTCATCCCGGGCTGGATGGGCTTCAGAATTAGCATAAATAAAATTACAGAAAATCGTTTTTTTGTGAAGATCTTCTGAAGTAAAGGTTTTGAACTGTACTAATTGCTCAAACTGATCCCGAAGAAAAGCATAATTAGGAAATCGCAAATACCTGTCATTAAATTGAAGATGGTGAAAGCCAATAGCAAAATCACACAGGTTGAAGTCAGGTACCAAATTCTCACCGGTATAAAAAATTCGCGTGCAATTAAAATTTAAAAATTCCTTGCCATGGCAGCTGTAAATAATAAAATCGGGATTTTTGGGACTAACTTCCAGTTGAAATTCTGGCTTCAGGAAATTTATTAAATAATTATCATAAGGATCAAATCCTTTATAAAAATCTATGAACCAAAGTTTTATTGTTTTTTTCATATCCGGAGATTCAGTTTCCTTCTCCAAATCTAATCAAAAAGCTTCTTTTTCGAGGTTTCAGGTATAGTTATTACTAAGTGTGATTATATATCTTAAATTGATACATTCGTAAAATAATTTAAGTATTTCTACAATTCCTGTTTTAGTTGAACTTTAAATGTCTTTAAAAAAGAAAGCTACAATAAGTCTGGTATGGACCTTCACCCAGCAATTTGGGAACCAATTAGTAGGTTTCATTGTTTCGCTGGTTCTTGCGAGAATCCTGCTTCCTGAGGAATTCGGACTTATAGGAATGATAGCTGTTGTAGTAGCTGTGGGAAATGCCCTGCTTGATGGCGGACTTACCAAATCCCTTATTCGGGATAATGAATGTGACCAGGAAGATTATTCAACGGTATTTTATTTTCATCTTATTTCCAGTTTAATAGTATATGCCGGTGTTTTTATTTCGGCACCATTCATAGCAGATTTTTATGAGGAAGGGGTTCTTATCGATATAATCAGGGTTTATTCTTTAAGCTTGGTTATAACTTCTTTTTCTGCAGTTCAGTTAGCGAGACTGACTAAACTAATGGATTTTAAAACCCAGACCTTAATAGCTATTCCGGCAGCAATTATTGGGGGAATAGTTGGGGTTTCAATGGCCTATACTGGTTATGGGGTATGGAGCCTGGTTTGGAGCAGCATTATAACTTCTATAGTGAACTCTATCCTGGTTTGGATATATTCAGGTTGGACACCAGATTTTATATTCAGTAGCGTAAAATTTAAAAAGCATTTTAATTATGGTTACAAACTCACGCTGTCTGATCTTTTAAATAGAATATTCAATAATATCTTTCTTATTGTTATCGGGAAGTATTTTTCAGCGGGGCAGGTTGGGTTTTATACAAGGGCAGAAACTATGAAACAGTTGCCTGTAAATAATATTTCAAATGCACTTAATAAAGTTAGTTTTCCATTGCTTGTTTCAATCAAAGATGATGAACTAAGGTTAAAGAGGGTTTACAAAAAGCTGATGCTGATGGTGGTTTTTGTAATTACACCGCTTCTTATTTTTTTAGCGGTGCTGGCAGAGCCAACATTTAGGTTTTTATTTACTGAAAAATGGTTGCCGGCGGTGCCTTATTTCCAGATACTTTGTGTGACAGGTATCCTTTTTCCAATTCATTCCTATAATTTAACTATTTTGAATGTAAAAGGGCGTAGCGATCTATTTCTAAAACTTGAGGTCATTAAAAAAATATTAATTGTGATAATAATTCTGCTTGCAATCCCTTTTGGGATCTTAGCTTTATTATATGGGCAGGTAATAATATCCTTATTGGCATTTTTTATCAACGCTCATTATACGAAAAAATTCATAGGGTATTCTGGCTGGCAGCAAATAAGGGATATTTTTCCAATCATTCTGATTGCTTGTTTTTCAGGCTTAATTGTATTTTTCGTCGATCAATTCGGTTTGTTAAATGAGGTAGACCTGCTTAGAATAATTGTAGGTGGAATAGTCGGGATTCTCACATATATAGGTTTTGCCTTTGTTTTTCGTTTTAATAGTCTTCCTGAACTTTATAAACTAATTTTAAAAAGATGATTTCGGTTACCAAAACATTTCTACCCCCTAAGGAGGAGTATTTTAAAATAATCCGGCAGATCTGGGGGAGTAATCAGATAGCCAATGGAGGAGAACTTTTGTTTGATTTACAACGTAAGTTAAAAGATAAGCTGGGGACATCTGATCCTATTCTTACCGCCAATGGAACAATACCGCTTCAAATTGCATTAAAAAACCTTGCTAGAAACGGAGAAGTAATTACTACACCCTTTAGTTATGTAGCTTCTACTTCCAGTATTGTTTGGGAAAACTGCAGCCCTGTGTTTGTAGACATACATCCAGACCTTTTAACTATAGATGAAACCAAAATTGAAACTGCTATTACCGAAAAAACTACTGCTATCCTGGCAACGCACGTTTTCGGGAACCCCTGCCATGTGGAGGAAATAGAAAAAATCGCAAAAAGGAATAATTTAAAAGTGATATATGATGCTGCGCATTGCTTTGGTGTGAATTATAAGGGAAACTCTCTTTTTAATTATGGCGATGTAAGTACGTGCAGTTTTCACGCTACAAAAATTTTCCACACCGGGGAAGGTGGGGCTATGTTTTGTAAAGATGAGGAGCTATATAAAAAGCTTTTTTACAGCCATAATTTTGGTCATAAAGGGGAACTGGAATTTTATGGCCTGGGAATAAATGGGAAAATGAGTGAATTACAGGCCGGGATGGGGCTGGCAGTTTTGCCCTATGTTAAAGGTCTAATTCAAACCCGAAAGCAACAGGTGAAACTTTATGATGAAACTTTGAATTTTAAAAATTTAAGGAGGATTGTAATTCGGGAGGATACAGATTGGAATTATAGTTACTATCCCATTATTTTTAAAAGTGAAGACAAGTTGTTAAAGGTTCAGAAAGCCTTAAACGATAAGAAAATTTTCCCCAGGAGGTATTTTTATCCATCTTTAAATACGTTAGATTACATTGAATTTAAAGAAATGAAAATTTCACAGGATATTTCTGAGAGAATTTTGTGCTTGCCTTTATATGCTGAACTTCAGGATCAGGAGATAGATCTGATCTCAAAAATAATAAATAAAGTACTGAGCACATCTTAATAAGTCCCTGATTCAAGGAAAAAACAATCCATGAAACCCCAAATGAGAAAGGCAGGAATAATTATTTTAGCAAACATAAAATCAGAAATAAAATGAAAGGAATTATTCTAGCCGGTGGCACAGGTTCACGCTTGTATCCACTTACCAAAAGTGTTTCAAAGCAATTACTGGCGGTCTATGATAAGCCAATGATCTACTATCCGCTATCGGTATTAATGCTAGCGGGAATCAGGGAAATTCTTATAATCTCTACTCCGGAAGATCTGCCTAATTTTCAGAAATTAATGGGCGACGGAAAAGCCTGGGGATTGGATTTGTCTTATGCTGAACAACCTGAACCCAATGGCCTGGCAGAGGCATTTATAATTGGTGAAGATTTTATTAAAAATGATGATGTGTGCCTGGTTTTAGGAGATAATATTTTCTACGGACAGGGCTTTAGCGGATTACTCGAGAATGCGGTTAAAACCTGTAAAGAATCAGGGCAGGCTACTGTCTTCGGCTATTATGTAAAAGAACCCAGACGCTATGGGGTTGTAGATTTTGATGACACCGGGAATGCGCTTAGTATAGAAGAAAAACCGAAAAACCCCAAGAGTCATTTCGCGGTAACCGGACTTTACTTTTACCCGAATTCAGTTATAGGAATTGCTAAACATTGTAAACCCAGTGCCCGGGGAGAACTGGAGATCACCAGTATTAACCAGGAATATTTAAACCGAAAAGAATTAAAAGTAGAAATTATGGGGCGCGGCTATGCCTGGCTGGATACCGGCACCCACGATTCCATGTTAGAAGCTTCAAACTTTGTGCAAACCATTGAAAAAAGACAGGGCTTAAAAATTGCCTGTCCTGAAGAGATCGCTTTTCGAAAAAAGTATATAGCTAAAGATCAATTACAGAAGCTGGCTACCGAGCTGGAGAAAAGTGAATATGGAAAGTATTTACTGAATTTGGTGAAGTAGTATGTTGTTCAGGTAAACAAGTTTTAAGTTTTTGCTATTACAAACCGGTATTCAGTTGTAGGTTTTCGGTTCCTTGTTTTTCGTTTAGGATTCGTTGTTTAGGGTTCACACAGTTAACCAATTAACGATCCACCATTAACGCATTAACTAAAAAGAACCCCTCCGTCTTTTCGTTTTAGCAAACGAAAATCCACCTCCCCTTGAAAAAAGGTGAGGAGCTTTTAATTTTACTTTAAATTGAGAGTGCAGACTGTAAAACCACGAATCCACAAATATTTTTTCCTCGTCATTGCGAGGCCGGTTTTTTAACCGGACGTGGCAATCTTTTGGTAAGAATTCCTGGTTCTTAGCTTGCTGTTTTTATGCTTAATAGAAGCAGCAAAAATGTTTTATTGAACGCATTTTTAATGGATTAGTGTTAGTTTTTTCTAATTGACCAATAACTAATAACCAATTAACGATTCACCATTAACGCATTAACTAAAAAGAAACCCTTCGTCTTTTCGTTTTAGCAAACGAAAATCCACCTCCCCTTGAAAAAAGGTGAGGAGCTTTTAATTTTACTTTAAATTGGAGCTGGCAATTGAAAGCCACGAATCCACGAATAAAATCAGACGGTATTCTGTAGCTGTTAGATTTATAAAAAAACTACTGTCTAAAGACTAAGGTCTACCGACTAAGCACCAGCGGTATAAGGGAATTGATTACCAACGCAGTTCATTGCGAAAATGGCTTTTTTTCCGGTTGTGCGTCATTGCCAGGCCGGTTTTTTAACCGAACGTGGCAATCTTTTTTATCAGTTATCTGTTCTCGGTTGTCAGTTTTTTTCGTTTTGGGTTTGTTATTTTGGGTTTCAAGGTGTTTTTATTTCTTTAAACTGAAAGGCCACGAATACATGAATATTCTTTTCCCCGTCATTGCGAGGACGGCTTTTGCCGGGCGTGGCAATCTTTTGTTTTTAGTTAATTACCATCTGTTTGGCGTTTCAATTTTATCTTTCTGATATTTTTTCGAAGCTAAAAAATGACTTGTTACTCTGGGATGAAAATACTTTTAACCAATTAACCAATCACCGATTAACTATTTTCGGATATTCCTAATTTTCACATCCTGAGTTCTCCAATTCCAGCATATTTGACAAAAAAATCTTCCATAAATAAGAACATAAAAAAATTAAATATTTAAAACCCTATTAATTCGATAGACTAATAGGAAACATTATATTTGCGGAGTATCTTTTATATTGCCAAAAAGTAAATTGTATGAAATGAGCATAACGGAAATCCGATGCAAACTCCAATGAAGATATGCGAATTGCATATAACCGTTAAAAAACAATAAATATCTACATATGAAAAACGAAATTCAGAATGAGATCTTAATGGATTACTTGGTGGCAATTGAAGCCTCTGTAAAGGCTGGGGTAGAAATAATGAAGGTCTATGAAAATGGTAATTTCCAGGTAGAACTTAAAGAAGATGATTCTCCGGTAACCCTGGCAGATAAATCGGCTAACAGCATAATTAATAAGTTTTTGAAGCCTACGGGAATTCCGATTATCAGTGAAGAAAACGAGGAAATTGCCTTTGGTGAAAGAGAAAAATGGGATAAATGCTGGATTGTAGATCCTTTAGACGGTACGAAAGAGTTTATTAAAAAAAGTGGAGAGTTTACGGTAAATATCGCACTGATAGAAGATAATAAGCCGGTGTTCGGAGTGATTTATATCCCGGTAAGTAGAGAGCTTTATTACGGAGACGTAAAGGCTGGGAAGTCTTATAAAGTTGTTGTGGATGATAAAAATAAAGTAGAGGATTTGATAAAAAACGCGGAAGAAATATTTCCGGGTAGTGTACAGCAAACTATAAATGTTGCAGGAAGCCGATCTCATATTAATAAAGAAACCCTGGGTTTTATAGATGAGATTAAAGAAAAATATGATCAGGAAGTAAATATTATCCCGAAAGGAAGTTCCCTTAAGTTTTGTTTAATGGCCGAAGGGCTTATGGATGTTTATCCCAGGTTAGGACCAACTATGGAGTGGGACACCGCCGCCGGTCATGCTATTTGTAAAGCAGTTGGGTTAACGGTACTGGATAAAGGAACCGGAAAGGAAATGCTTTATAATAGAAAGAAATTGCTGAATAACTCGTTTGTGGTTTCAAACCTTTGTTGATTTTTTTAGGAACAGTCCGAAATAAGGAAATTAGGGGGAGCAAATATTAGTTGTAAACATAGGTATTTAAAATCTCGATTATCGAGTAAAAGTAGGTTCATTGGAAGTTGTGATAAAAATGACTTTATATTATCTTCACGAAGAAGTATGATATAAATATTGGTTTCCAGCCACAAAAGTCAGAAAATAGTATGAAAAACATCACAACATTTAATTTTTCCCTGGGGAGAGAGGAGCGTAACAAATTAAACGCCCATAATTCTTTTGTGGTTTGGTTTACCGGGCTATCGGGTTCGGGAAAATCTACTCTTGCCAATATGGTAGAAAAACTACTTTATGAGCAGGAAGTGAGAACTTTTGTTTTAGATGGTGATAGTCTAAGAAGTGGACTTAATAAAGATCTGAATTTTAGTGCTAAAGAACGGGAGGAAAATCTTAGGGTAGCTGCTGAAGTCGCTAAACTTTTAGTTTCATCTGGCTCGGTTGTGCTGGCCTCTTTTATTTCCCCGCAACAAGCCAATAGGGAAACGGCGAAAGATATTATTGGAGAAGAAGATTTTATTGAAGTTTTTGTAAACACGAGTTTAGAAACTTGTGAAAAACGTGATGTAAAAGGCTTATATAAAAAAGCAAGAGCAGGAGAAATAAAGAATTTTACTGGAATTGATTCGCCATATGAAAAACCTGTAAATCCTGATATTGAAATAAACACCGAAAAAGAAAATTTAGAGGAAGCAGCTAACAGGATTATAAAACTGCTTCGAAAGAAACTTGAAATAAAGTAAAATGAGCAAGTATTATTTAAATTATTTAGATGAATTAGAATCGGAAGCGATCTATATTTTACGGGAAGTTTGGGCCCAATTTGAGAACCCGGTAATTCTATTTTCAGGAGGGAAGGATTCTATTTTGGTAACCCATCTGGCGAAAAAAGCTTTTTATCCAAGTAAAATTCCATTCGCCCTAATGCACGTAGATACCGGACATAATTTTCCGGAAACCATACAATTTAGAGATGATTTAGTTGAAAAACTAGGCGTAAAATTAATTGTTGGTTCGGTACAGGAGTCTATAAATAATGGTCGGGTTGCTGAAGAAAAAGGAAAAAACGCTACCCGAAACGCGCTTCAAATCACCACTTTACTTGATGCGATTGAAAGTAATAAAGTAGACTGTGCCATTGGCGGAGGGAGACGGGATGAAGAGAAAGCGAGAGCTAAAGAACGTTTCTTCAGTCATCGTGATGATTTTGGGCAATGGGACCCTAAAAATCAACGCCCCGAACTGTGGAATCTTTTAAACGGAAAGCATTTTGAGGGGGAGCATTTCAGGGCATTTCCTATTAGTAACTGGACCGAGATGGATGTTTGGAACTACATAAAAAGGGAAAATATCAGTATTCCATCTTTATATTTTGCACACGAGCGGGAAGTTGTTTTTAGAAACAATTCCTGGATTCCTGTTTCAGAATATCTAAAGCTTGAAGAAGGAGAAAATGTTGAAAATAAGAAAATAAGGTTTAGAACATTAGGTGATATCACCATTACCGGCGGTATAGAGTCTGATGCCGATACGCTCGGAAAAATTGTACAGGAAGTTTCCGCAATGCGTAAAACCGAAAGGGGTGACCGTTCTGATGATAAGAGGAGTGAAACAGCGATGGAGGATAGAAAGAAGCAAGGCTATTTTTAAAACGGATTTTACGGATTAGAGCGGATTACACAGATTAGTATGGACGAGGCGAATGAATTACTATATGAGGAAAAGACCTATAAAATAATAGGTGCTTGTATGAAAGTCCACAGGAATTTAGGCTCGGGATTTTTGGAGTCGGTTTATCAGGAGTCTGTAGAAAGGGAATTAACAAAACAAGCTGTTGAATTTAATAGACAAGTACGACTACAGCTAACCTATGATGGTCAACCTTTAAAGAAATATTTTATAGCTGATTTTGTATGTTTTCAAGAGATAATTATAGAAATAAAAGCAGCCTCTTTTTTAAACAAAATCATGGAGACTCAAACCATAAATTATTTGAAATCTACCGGATTACCAGTCGGTTTGCTGATAAATTTTGGACAGCAAAGTTTAACCTGGAAAAGATTTATTAATACCAAATCTGCGTAATCAATAAAAATCCGTGTAATAATGAGAGCCAATCCGCGTAATCAATTAAAATCTGTGTAATATAGATCACGGAAAGGAAGAAAATTAAAGAATAAATTGAAATGATAATAGATAATAATCAACTACTAAGATTCACCACAGCAGGTTCTGTAGACGACGGGAAGAGCACTTTAATAGGTAGACTTTTATTCGACTCAAAATCCATTTTTGAAGATCAATTGGAATCTGTAAGCAATACCAGTGCTAAAAAAGGGCACGACGGAGTAGACCTGGCACTATTTACAGATGGTTTGAAGGATGAAAGGGAGCAGGGAATCACTATCGATGTGGCATACCGGTATTTTACCACGCCAAAACGTAAATTTATTATCGCTGATACCCCGGGGCATATTCAATACACCCGCAATATGGTTACCGGTGCTTCAACGGCTAATGCTGCAGTTATTCTGATTGACGCGCGTCACGGGGTGATAGAGCAAACCAAGCGGCATTCTTTTATCGCATCCTTACTAAATATTCCGCATCTTATTGTGTGTATCAATAAAATGGATCTGGTAGATTTTTCTGAAGAAGTTTATAACGGTATAGTTACCCAGTTTGAAGAATTTTCTTCTAAACTTTTAATGAAGGATGTTCGCTTTATTCCAATTAGTGCGCTGTTGGGGGATAATGTGGTAAATCGTTCAAAAAATACAAACTGGTACCAGGATGGGACTTTACTAAGCACCCTGGAAACGCTACATATTAGTAGCGATATTAATAAGATAGATGCGAGGTTCCCGGTGCAAACCGTATTACGACCTCAAAGCGAGGAGAACAGGGATTACCGGGGATATGCCGGAAGAGTAGCCAGCGGAATTTACCGTGTTGGTGATGAAGTAGCGGTTCTTCCTTCAGGATTTCAGTCAAAAATCAAGTCGATAAATGCCGGAGAGCAGGAAGTGCAGGAGGCCTATGCGCCAATGAGTATTTCCATGACCCTTGAAGATGATATTGATGTAAGTCGGGGTGATATGATTGTAAGAAAAAACAATCAACCGGAAATGGAGCAGGAATTTGATGTGATGTTATGCTGGTTAGCCAATGATGCCGCCAAACCCCGGGCGAAATATACCATTGTGCACACTTCCCACGAAGAGCGGGCAATAATTAAAGAGGTAGTCTATAAAATGGATATCAATACTTTTGAAAGAGATAGTGAGAATTCTAATTTAAGTATGAACGATATTGGTAGGGTGAAAATCAGAACCACCCGCAGAATGATGTTAGATGCCTATAGGGATAACCGTAATACCGGTAGTATTATCCTTATAGATGAAAGTACAAATGAAACCGTTGCAGCGGGGATGGTGGTTTAGGATTTCTCGGTTGTCGGTTTTCAGTTTTTCGTTTAGGGTTTGTTGTTTGTGGTTTCAAAGTTTGATGTTTGGTGGTTGCCTTTAGGGTCGTCATTGCGAGGACGGCCCAAGCCGGACGCGGCAATCTTTTCTTATCAGTTCTCAGTTCTCCGTTCTCTGTTGTCAGTTTTTCCTTTTACGTCAGTTCGAGTGGCGGTATTTGAGCCTGAGCGAAAATAACGCTGTATCGAGAACCTTAGAAGTTCGAACTGCATTGCACTTCTCGATACACCCCGACTAACGTCGTGCCATCGAAGTGACGTAACGTCATAGCGAGACCATAGAAAAAAAAATCTAGCGTAGGAATATTACGTTCTAAAAAAACGTCAATAGTAGGATGGCCTAAGCCGGACGTGGCAATCTTATATTATTAGTTAATTACCATTATCTAATTAACTAATCACGATTAACGATTTAACTAATAACAAACCCCTCCGTCTTTTCGTTTTGCAAACTAACACCCACTCTCAAATTGGAGGAGGAGCTATTTATAGAAAGTAGGTTTTATTAAATGGCATTTCAAGTTTTGCTTTTTCAGCTCGTCATCCTGAACCTGCCCGTGTCCGTTCAGGCTGGTTTATTTCATAGCCTGCTCCGAAATTTACCCGGAGATCCAAGTTGTTGATAATCCAAACAGTTTAGAAGCTGAAACAATCAGCTTGGCGAAAACAGAATTTTTTTGACCTGAGTTAGAATAGCAGGGTCAAATATAAAAACTCTCCATACCACAATTAAAATGATTCTTAACGTTTTTAAAGCTTTAAGGTTTCTTTAGCAATAGCCCAATAAAGAAATTCTATCTTTGCGGCTGTTAAAAATTTGGGAATTAGTTAACTGGTGATTGGTTAATTCTTTAAATAAAAAACTCAGAAGGAAAGAAAATATTCAAAGAAAACTTTTCATAAAAAAGTGAGAAATCGTCGCAAATCGTATTTCCTCTAATGAAATATTTTAACAAATTTCACGGGATAAACAGGTCAGGATGAAAATAGATAGAGAAATAAAGAAGAAGTTAGAAAACAAGAAAGTTTTAGTTACCGGTGGCGCAGGTTTTATAGGTTCAAATCTTTGTGAAACCCTTCTTAGTCTTGACGCCAGTGTAATTTGCCTGGATAATTTTGCCACTGGGCATAGATACAATCTTGATGCTTTCAAAGACCACGAGAATTTCCAGTTAATTGAAGGAGATATCCGTAACCTGGATATCTGCCATAAGGCGTGTAAAAATGTAGATTACGTATTACACGAGGCGGCTTTAGGTTCCGTGCCAAGATCTCTTGCCGATCCTATTACCAGTAACGAAGTAAATATCTCCGGGTTTTTGAATATGTTGGTTGCTGCGCGAGATGCAGGAGTAAAACGCTTTGTCTATGCGGCAAGTTCTTCTACTTATGGAGATTCAGAAAAACTTCCTAAAGTTGAAGACGAAATAGGGAAACCGCTTTCCCCTTATGCTATCACCAAGTATGTAAATGAATTATATGCAGATATCTTTCAGGATGCTTACAAATTGGATACTATCGGATTAAGATATTTTAATGTTTTCGGAAGAAAACAGGATCCAAATGGGGCTTATGCGGCTGTTATCCCGAAATTTGTAATGCAATTTATGAAGCACGAAAGTCCGGTGATTAATGGAGATGGTACCTACTCCCGTGATTTTACCTATATCGATAATGTAATTCAAATGAATTTACGTGCCCTGATCACGGAAAATCAAGAGGCGGTTAATGAGGTGTATAATACAGCAGTGGGCGACAGAACTAACTTGGTGGAACTTACCCAATTATTAAAAAAGCACCTTTCAGAGTTTGACCCGGAAATTGCAAATGTAGAAGTAAAACATGGCCCGAATAGAGCAGGTGATATTCCTCATTCTTTAGCTTCAGTTGAAAAAGCTAAAAATTTATTGGGATATGAGCCAAGTCATCGAATTGATGATGGTCTGAAGGAAGCTGTTGAATGGTACTGGGAGAATCTTCGTTGAGTTGGAGTAGAGGAGAAAAGGGGATGAGGAGATCTGGAGAAGAGGAGACTCTGGAGAGATTTGGTGAAAAGGAGATTTGGAGTAAAGGTGACTGGGAGAAGGGAGACGAGGAGAAGAGGAGATATTTCAAAATAGCGGCTTAAAACAATAATGAAACATGGCTAAAATAGAAACTCATAAGGATTTAAGGGTGTATCAGCTGTCTTTTGAAGCAGGGATGGATGTTTTTAGACTCTCTAAATTGTTTCCCAGGGAAGAATTATACTCTCTAACCGACCAAATTCGTAGATCATCAAGATCTGTTTCTGGAAATTTAGCTGAAGCCTGGAGAAAGCGAAAGTATCCGAAATCTTTCGTGTCTAAATTAGTTGATTGTGAAGGTGAAGCAGCTGAAACTCAGGTTTGGCTGGATTATGCTCTTGCTTGCGAATATATTGTATATCCGCTAAGTGATCCAAAAGACAAAATTGAAATAAAGTGTCACGTCGAGCGCAGTCGAGACGTTTTTGTTTAACCCTTCGACTGGGCTCAGGGTGACAAAAACTGTTTTAGGTTTCTAAAAGGATAAGCATATAAATATATTGATGAAGAACAACATAAACCAATTTATGAAAAATATGATTCCATTTTAGGAATGTTGGTTAACATGAGAATTAACCCATCTAAATGGACTTTATAATATAGAGTTTAAAGCAAAATATAAAATGAATTACCAAGAAAATAAATCTCAGCCCTCCGGTTCCACGGTCTCTGGCTCCCCAACTCCCTAAGGCTCCAGGTTCCCAGGTCAGACTAAAAGGAAGATTAAATAAATGAATAAAACAGAAAAATGAATACTCCAAATAATAAAGAAAATTGCCCCAGCCTCCAAGTCCCCGGCTCCCCAGGTACGCAGAGCTCCAAATCCCCCAGTTTCCAAGGCACCTCTTCCCTCTCGAAGAGAATCGCAGTAATAGGCTTAGGATACGTAGGTCTTCCTTTAGCAAGATTATTCGCCACTAAATATCCCGTAGTCGGCTTCGATATAAACCATGCAAGGATTAAAGAGTTGATGAGCGGTCACGATGCCACCTTAGAGGTAGAGGATGATATTCTACAGTCAGCTCTAGTGGATAAAAAAGCATTGACTAAAGGCAAAGGCTTGTTTTGTTCTGCAGATTTGGAAGATATCGAAGACTGTAATTATTATATTATTACGGTGCCTACTCCGGTAGATAAAAACAACAGGCCAGATCTTACTCCGCTTTATAAAAGCAGCGAAACCGTTGCTAAAGTACTTAAGAAAGGGGATGTTGTGATTTATGAATCTACGGTTTACCCCGGCGTAACTGAGGACGAATGCGTGCCGGTTTTAGAAAAACATAGTGGCCTTGTATTCAACGAAGATTTCTTTGTGGGATATTCTCCGGAAAGAATTAATCCGGGAGACAAAGAACATACTGTAGATAAGATTTTAAAGGTTACTGCGGGCTCAACTCCTGAAATCGGGAAGAAGGTAAATGATCTATACGCCGAAGTAATTACCGCAGGAACACATTTGGCTCCTACCATTAAAGTTGCTGAAGCTGCTAAAGTTATAGAAAATTCACAAAGGGATATTAATATCGCCTTTGTAAATGAGCTGGCTAAGATCTTTAATATGATGGGTATAGATACCCAGGATGTTTTAGAAGCTGCCGGAACAAAATGGAATTTCCTTCCGTTTAAGCCAGGCCTGGTTGGCGGACATTGTATAGGCGTAGACCCTTATTACCTTGCTCAAAAGGCCCAGGAAATAGGTTATCATCCCGAAATTATCCTTGCTGGTAGAAGAATGAACGACTCTATGGGGCAATATGTCGCTTCAGAAGTAGTTAAACTAATGTTGCAAAATGACCAGAAGGTCAAAAACGCAAATATTCTTGTATTGGGAATTACCTTTAAAGAGAATTGTCCCGATGTTAGAAATACTAAGGTGGTAGATGTTATTAAGAACCTAAAGGAATATGGAACCAACGTGACTATTTACGACCCACTTGCGAAACCGGAGGAGGTAGAGCACGAATATGGTTTAAAAACAAGTAAAGAGCTTCCGAAAGAAAAGTTTGATGCGGTTGTTTTAGCGGTTGCTCATAAAGAATTCCTCGAAATGGACCTCGATCAGTTAAAAAATGGGAATACCGTTGTTTATGATGTGAAGGGAGTGCTTGGGGATAGGTGTGATAAAAAGTTGTAGTCCGTTAATTCGGGATTCGGGATTCGTTAATTCGGGATTGGTGAATTGGTTAATTGGGGATTGGAGATTAGTTAATTAGTAATTTGAGAATGGTTAATTAGGGAATAGGATTGGTGATTAGTAAACTGATGATTTTTTGATTAAATTCAAAATTATCATTAAATCGTCATGCTGAACTTGTTTCAGCATCAAACATGACAGGTGTTAATGTTCGACTTAGACCCTGAAACAGGTTCAGGGTGGCGTTTAGAAAATAAAATATGATTTATTGCTAATTTCTATGAAATAATATATATCATAAGGATGATTCTGAAATTAATACAAAGTTTGAAAGAGTAATGAAGTAACGAAGTGATGCTGTGATGAAGTAACCAAGTAAAAATTGGCTCCGTTACTCCATCACAAGGTCACTGCGTTACATATAACAAGCAGATTCACTGTTTTAATAAACCATTACTTGATCAAAAAATAGAATATAAACATGACAAGAATTAAAAACATATGCTGCATCGGCGCAGGTTACGTAGGTGGACCAACAATGGCGGTAATCGCCCAGAAATGTCCTGAGATAAATGTAACAGTTGTAGATATTAATGAACAAAGAATTGCTGCCTGGAATGATGAGAATGTAGAAAATATTCCGATTTATGAACCCGGTTTGTCTGAAGTAGTTAAAGAAGCCCGTGATAGAAACCTGTTTTTTTCTACTGACGTAGACTCGGCTATAGATAAGGCCGATATGATCTTTATTTCGGTGAATACGCCTACCAAAACTTACGGGATAGGAAAAGGAATGGCAGCCGATTTAAAGTATATCGAACTTTGTGCCCGCCAGATCGCAAGGGTTTCAAAAACAGATAAGATTGTAGTAGAGAAATCTACCCTCCCGGTTCGTACTGCAGAAGCTTTAAAGAATATTTTGGATAACACTGGGAACGGAGTTAATTATCAAATCCTTTCCAATCCGGAATTTCTGGCAGAAGGTACTGCGGTAGATGATTTAATGGTGCCGGATAGGGTGTTAATTGGGGGTGACTTAGATACTAAAGAGGGAAAAGAAGCGGTAAACGCATTGGTGGATATATATGCCCATTGGATTCCACGAGAACGCTTATTAACTACTAATGTATGGTCCTCAGAATTGTCTAAGCTAACCGCCAATGCATTTTTAGCGCAACGGGTTTCCAGTATAAATGCGATGAGTGAACTATGCGAAAAAACCGGGGCCGATGTAAATGAAGTCTCTAAAGCCGTAGGCATGGACTCCAGGATAGGACCAAAATTCTTAAAATCCTCTGTTGGATTTGGAGGCTCTTGTTTTCAAAAGGATATTCTGAACCTGGTTTATATCTCGAAATCCTTCGGATTAAATGAGGTAGCCGATTACTGGGAGCAGGTGATTCTGATGAATGACCATCAAAAAAGAAGATTTGCGGCAAAAATAGTTCAAACTCTTTTTAATACCGTTTCAGGTAAGAAAATCGCTTTATTAGGCTGGGCATTTAAAAAAGATACAAATGATACCCGGGAATCTGCCGCTATTTATGTGGCAGACTAT
Source organism: Salegentibacter tibetensis (assembly GCF_020164485.1). Lineage (GTDB taxonomy): Bacteria > Bacteroidota > Bacteroidia > Flavobacteriales > Flavobacteriaceae > Salegentibacter > Salegentibacter tibetensis. The sequence goes on along the minus strand of NZ_JAIQZA010000007.1, from coordinate 39,811 downwards.
TTATTAAATGAACAGGCAGAAATTGTAATCTATGATCCTAAGGTAAAAACCGAGCAGATATATGCCGACCTCGATTATCTAAACAGCCGTTCTTCAGAAGAAAACCGTAGCAGGGTGAAAGTGGTAAATACCCCTTACGAGGCCACAAAAGATTCCCATGCAGTAGCTGTATTGACCGAATGGGATGAGTTTAAAGATTTAGACTGGCAAAAAATATATGATGAAATGCTAAAACCGGCTTTTCTTTTTGATGGTAGAAGGTTACTTGAGAGAGAAACAAAGGAAGCAATTGGGTTTGAGTTTTATGCGATTGGAAGCTAAGGAGATTTAGTACCGACGAGGTTTAATAAGGTTATTAGCTGGTAAATATTTTTCCATTAAACGCTTATAAAATTAAACTAACTACCTTATTTTATTTTTAAATTGAAAATAAAGATTTAAAACATTAAAGATATAAGATTCTTATATCTATTTTAAATACGGGAATTTTATAACATTAGTAATCTTTCCCTCCCTTTAGTAAAGGATTAAACAGAATGAATGAGGTTGCATCCAATTATATATAGGTTGAAAAGTTATAGACTTAACTTAAGTGTTTTTTTGAAAATAATTGGCGTAAAAAAATGACATTAAAGAAGAAAGCTTTAACTGGCTTATCCTGGTCTTTTTTTCAACAATTTGGAAACCAGATCATAGCGTTTGCTGTTTCTGTCGTGCTAGCAAGAATTCTTCTTCCTGAAGAATTTGGTTTAATTGGAATGATTTCTATTTTTATTGGAGTAGGTAATGCATTGATGAATTCTGGACTCACTCAGTCGCTTATTAGAACTGATGATCTCGATGAAATAGATTATGCTACGGTCTTTTTTTATAATCTTGGAGCAAGTTTATTGATTTATGTACTGGTCTTTTTATCCGCTCCTTTTATAGCTGATTTCTATGAAAGGCCAATTTTGACTGATATTGTTCGATTATACTGTTTAAGTTTTATCATTGCCGCATTTACAGTGGTGCAACAGGCCAGAATGACGAAGCAGATGGATTTTAAGTCCCAAGCCTTAATTGCTTTGCCTTCTACAGTCGTAGGCGGTACTTGTGGAATTTTATTAGCCAATTTCGGGTACGGTGTCTGGAGTCTTGTATGGTACGAACTTGTATCATCTTCAATTAGAAGTGTGCAATTTTGGATTTATTCCAAATGGACTCCAAAATTTGTATTTGATATAAAAAAATTTAAATTTCATTTCTTATTTGGGTATAAGATTACCCTTTCTGCTCTACTGGGTAAAATTTCCGATAATAGTATTATGATTATAATGGGGAAGGTTTTTTCAGCATCCCAGGTAGGATTTTATACACGGGCCGAAACCATGAAAAATTTGCCGGTTTCAAATTTAAGCATGGCACTTAATAGGGTGACTTATCCTTTATTTGCTGAAATTAAACATAATAATCTTAAACTGAGAGACGTATACCAACGCTTAATGTCTTTGGTAGTTTTTGTTATTGCTCCATTAATGGTTTTTTCGGCAGTTTTAGCAGAACCTCTTTTTCGCTTCTTGTTTACCGCAAAATGGTTGCCAGCAGTTCCTTATTTTCAGATACTATGTGTAGGAGGGATTTTATACCCTATTAATATGTATAATACCAATGTTTTAAATGTAAAGGGACGAAGTGATTTGTTTTTAAAAGTAACCCTTGTCACTAAAGGGGTTTTAATCTTATTATTATTTATAGGTCTACAATTTGGGATTTATGGCCTAATAATAGCAAAAGTTGTTACCACCTTATTCGCCTTTTTTCTAAATGCCAGCTATGCCGATAAGTTTATAAAATATTCTCCTTTAGCTCAATTAAAAGATCTACTTCCTATTTTTTTATTAACAATTCTTACAGGCGCAGGACTTTTATATTTAGATAATTTGCTTAAACACTTACCCGATTTATTTAGGCTGGTAGTTAATGGAACCTTAGGGCTTCTATTTTATCTTGGGTTAAGTTATTTCTTTAAATTGGCGAGCTTTGTAGAGTTAATTAAAATATTAAGAAAAGATTAATAAGTAAACAGTAAAGTGTTTTTATTATTGCATAATCTAAAAATATAAGTGATGAGTATAAATAATCGATCCATTCTAATAACCGGGGGTACCGGATCCTTAGGAAAAGCCTTAACCACGCATATCCTGGATAAATATCCTGAGGTTAAAAGGCTTGTAATATTTTCAAGAGATGAACAAAAACAATTTCAGATGGCTCAGGATTTTCCGACTGATAAATTTCCCCAATTAAGGTTTTTTATAGGGGATGTAAGAGATGAGGCCAGGGTTAAAAGAGCTTTAAAAGGAATTGATTATGTAATTCATGCAGCCGCTATGAAACATGTGCCGATTGCCGAATATAATCCTATGGAATGTGTGAAAACGAATATCATGGGGGCAGAAAATATAATTAATGCCTGTTTGGAAACTGAAGTAGAACGTGTTGTCGCGTTATCTACAGATAAAGCTGCTGCTCCTATTAATTTATATGGTGCTACAAAACTGGCATCAGATAAATTATTTGTGGCTGCTAATAATATTACCGGTTGGAACCCGATTAAATTTTCGGTAGTTCGCTATGGGAATGTAATGGGATCCAATGGGTCTGTTATTCCATTTTTCCTTAAAAAGAAAAAAGAAGGGGTATTGCCTATTACAGATCCTACGATGACCAGGTTTAATATTTCTCTGCAGGGAGGAGTAGATATGGTGATGCATGCACTGGAACACGCTTGGGGTGGAGAAATTTTTGTACCCAAAATTCCTTCCTATAAAATTATGGATATTGCTGAGGCTATAGGCCCGGAATGTGAAAAACCGATTGTAGGGATACGTCCGGGGGAGAAAATTCACGAAGAAATGATTACTGATTCAGATTCTTATTACACCTATGATTTAGGTAAATATTATACTATTTTACCGGCTACTCATAAATGGAAATTAGAAGATTTTGTAGAAAAATTTGGTGCCAAGAAAGTAACTCCCGGTTTTCAGTATAACTCTGGTGAAAATGAGGAATGGGAATCGGTAGAAGACCTTAGAGATTTAATAAAAGAACATGTTGATCCAACATTTGAAGTTTAATTTATGAATAACCCAATTCCATACGGTCGTCAAAATATTACAGAGGAGGATATAGAGGCAGTTGTAAGCACTTTAAAATCTGATTATCTTACCCAGGGTCCCAGGATTCCTGAATTTGAAGAAGGCTTTGCTACTTATGTAGATAGTAAATATGCAGTGGCTGTATCAAATGGCACTGCAGCGCTTCATCTCTGCGCCATGGCTCTCAATGTTCAGCCCGGGGATAAAGTGATAACCACACCAATTACCTTTGCAGCATCAGCCAATTGTATTCGTTATTGTGGAGGGGAAGTGGTTTTTGCAGATATTGATCCTGACACTTATTTATTAGACATTAATAAAGTAAGGGAATTTCTGGAGGCATCTCCCAAAGGAACTTACCAAGGAATTATTCCCGTTGATTTTGCCGGAAGAGCGGTTAATCTCGAAGAATTCCGTCAGCTTGCCGAAGAATATGATCTTTGGATAATAGAAGATGCCTGTCACGCACCTGGGGGATATTTTATTGATTCAAAAGAAGAGAAACAATTATGCGGAAAAGGTAAATTTGCTGATCTGGCTATTTTTTCATTTCATCCTGTAAAGCATATTGCCAGTGGAGAAGGAGGGATGATAACTACCAATGATAAAAAACTTTACGAAAAATTACTTCAGTTAAGAACACATGGAATCGTAAAGGATGAAAGTAAATATAAAAACACCCCGGCTTTTGCCAGCGGACTGGATGAATCTCAATACTCAATACTCGATACTCAAGACTATCCGCAGTGGTATATGGAAATGCAGGAATTAGGTTATAATTACCGCTTAACCGATTTTCAGGCAGCATTAGGGAGCAGTCAATTAATACGAGCCGATGATGGACTGGAGAAGCGAAGGATCCTGGCGGCCAGATACCAGGAGGCGTTTAAAAATAAAGATTTTATAAAAGGACAATCAGGGGTGATTGAAGGACACGCTTACCATTTATATATTCTTGAGGTAGAAGATAGATTAGGCCTTTATAATTACTTAAGGGAAAATAAAATCTTTGCTCAAATTCATTATATTCCCTGTCATTTAATGCCCTATTATCGTGAAAAAGGGTGGCAGGAAGGAGATTTTCCAAATGCTGAAAACTATTACAAGCATTGTATAAGTTTACCGATGTATCCTACCTTACAGGAAGAAGAACAAAACTATGTAATAGGGAAGATAAAATCATTTTATGAAGGTTAGGGAAAAATTGGGCTTAGGAACTGTTCAGTTTGGACTTCCGTATGGTATATCTAATAATAAGGGACAAACCCCTCCAGAGGAAGTTACTAAAATTCTTGATATTGCTAAATCTTATAAGATAGAAGTCCTGGATTCAGCCTCTGCTTATGGAAGCTCTGAAGACGTACTTGGGAAAAATAACCTATCTTATTTTAAAACGGTATCTAAATTTATGCCCCCAACAAAGGAGCAATGTATTTCAGACCAACTCAACCAAAGCCTTAAAAAACTTAGACTCAATTCATTTTACGGATATCTTGCCCATCGCCCGATGGATATCTTAGATCACCCGGAACAATGGGAAGAATTATTAGAATTTAAAGTAGAGGGAAAGGTAGCTAAAATTGGATTTTCAGTTAATGAGCCTAATGAACTAGAACGGCTTTTGGAAAAAGAATATTATCCAGACTTAGTTCAGGTTCCTTATAATTACTTTGACAGGAGGTTTGAAAGTGCTATGAAAGACCTTAAAAGTAAAGGTTGTGAAATTCATACGAGATCGGCTTTTTTACAGGGCGTATTTTTTATGAATCCCCATAAACTGGATAATTTTTTTAATGAAGTGAAGCCTCTATTAATTGAACTTCAAAAAAAATCTTTTTTAAACGGAGGTCTCTTAAAGTTTGTGCTGGAAAAACCTTTTATTGATAAAGTAATTATCGGCGTAGAAAATGAATTACAGTTGGTGCAAAATATTGAGAATTTAAAAAATGCACCTGATTTACCTGAATTAGAAAATAAAATAGCTGACAATATTTTAATACCCTCAAGATGGCCAAATTAGAGAACACCTTTAGTATAAACCTAAACAAGAAAGTAATCTTAATTACTGGAGGATATGGTTATTTGGGAAAAGCCATTACAGAAAGTTTACTTTCTCATAATGCCAGGGTTTTTGTGCTTGGTAGAGATGAGAACAAATTTTATAAAGTTTTTGAAGGAAATGAGAATTTAGATAAAAACCTTTTGTTCGAGTTTTGTGATATTTCAGAAACAAAAAGTATTAAAAAAGCTTTTTCTGAAATTTCTCAAACTAGCACTGTCAATGCTTTAATCAATAACGCTTTTTATTTAACTGGACAATCTCCTGAAAAGATGAATGACGAAGATTGGGCACAAGGTATAGATGGAAACCTAAATTCAGTTTTCAGAACAATTAGAGAGATAATACCATATTTCAAAAGAGCCGGAGAAGGAAAAATTATTAATGTTTCTTCTATGTACGGAATGGTAGCGCCAGACTTTAAGATATATGATGAATCACCAAAATTTTTAAACCCTCCTCATTACGGGGCAGCCAAAGCTGGTGTAATCCAACTGACAAAATACTATGCGGCCTACCTTGGTAAATGGAATATTAAGGTAAATGCGGTAAGTCCAGGCCCATTTCCTTCACAGAAAGTTCAGGAGGATTTAGAATTTATAAATGAATTGAAACAAAGAACCTGTTTGGATAGAATTGGACAACCTGAAGATTTAGGTGGTATATTTACTTTCCTATCTTCAGATGCATCTGATTTTATCACAGGACAAAATTTTACAGTTGATGGTGGATGGACTTCAAAATAAAAAAATAGCTTTTATTATCCAGGCTAGGATGGCATCTATACGCTTACCCGGTAAAATTCTAATGCCTATGCCGATAGGATCAGATAAAAGTATATTATTTCGAATAGTTGAGGGTCTAAAAAAACTCAAAGTTCAAATGCAAATTTATATAGCAACTTCCTTAGATACTGCAAATGACCCTTTGGAAGCCTTTTGTGAAACTAATAATGTAAACTGTTATAGAGGATCTGAGGATAATGTATTAAGCCGTTTTATTGATATTTTAAAGAGGGATGAGTTTGATTATGTTGTTCGTTTAACAGGAGATAATCCTATAATAGACACCAACTTTCTTGAAAAAAGCCTTGTAGCACATGCTAATTCTGAAGTTGATTATACTATAACAAGAGGATTGCCTACGGGAATGAATTTTGAAATAATTACCAAACAAGCTTTATTAAGTTTAGAGTCTGAAGACCTTAAAAAAGAAGATGAAGAACATGTTACCTTATTCTTGAGAGAAAGTGGAAATTATAATACATCAACTTTTGAAGTTAATGAAAATGAAAATGAAAATTTAGAAGAACTGCGTTTAACTATTGATTATCCTTCTGATTATTTGGTATTATCTGCTATTTTTTCAATTGCAGAGAAAGGCAAATTTCCTATAGGTTTAGATTTAATTAAATACTGCAAGGAACATTTCAATTGGTTGTTCCAGGTGAATAAAACTAATTACCAAAAAAAGGTTTATAAATCATTGAAAGAAGAAATAAAGGAAATAGGGCCTTTGCTTCAGGAGTATGAGCTTAACAGACTCTCCTCTTTTTTAAAAGATAAAAATGAAGAATTATAGAATTCTAAATAAACAACAGTTCTCTTTGGGGAACTACGCTATTGTTCCTATTCGTTCAAAGGACCGTTATGATATAATGAAATGGCGTAATGAACAAATGTATCATTTACGTCAAAATGAGCCTCTTACCAGAGAGAAACAGGATAGTTATTTTGATAAAGTAGTAGCTAGACTATTTGAAGAAGAAAAACCTGAACAATTGTTATTTTCTTATCTGGAAGGGGAAAAATGTATTGGTTACGGTGGTCTTGTACATATAAACTGGATAGACAAGAACGCAGAAATTTCTTTTATAATGAATACAGAACTTGAAAAAGAGTTTTTCGAATTTCATTGGGAAATTATTTTGGACTTATTAGAAGAAGTTGCTTTTAAAGAATTAAAGCTTCATAAAATCTTTACCTATGCCTTTGATTTAAGGCCAAGACTTTATACTGCCTTAAAAAAATCTGGATTTGGTCTCAATGCCGAACTCAAGGAGCATTGTTTTTTTGACGATAGGTTTATTAGCGTTAAAATTCATTCGAAGATTAATAGAGAGAAGGAAATACGTGACATTCAAGTTGCAGATTTATATGTAACCTATGGTTGGGCCAATGATCCAAATGTTAGAAAGTTTTCCTTTAATAAAAATAAAATTACTTTAAAGGAACATGCAAGCTGGTTTTTCTCTACATTGGAAAATTCGAATAGTGAATATTATATGCTGGAGGTTAATGGTAATGCGGCGGGCTCTATAAGATTTGATATTGAGAAAGATCATATTGCAAAAATAAATTATTTACTTGATCCGAATTTTACAGGTAAAGGGCTCGGAACATATTTACTTGAAAATGGGATAAAATTTCTTCAAAAAAATAGAACGTCAGTTCAGAAGGTTTATGGTTATGTATTAGAAAAGAATTTAGCATCGGTAAGAATTTTTGAAAAATTGTCATTTAGAAATGTAGCTGATAATCCTTCGGAATTTAAATTTGAAAAAATCATAAAATGAAAATAGGAAATAAATACATAGGAGGAGATAATGCTATTTTTATAATTGCTGAGTTATCTGCTAACCATAATGGAAGTATTGAAACTGCTTTAAAAACAATTAAAGCAGCCAAGAGGGCAGGAGCCGATTGTATTAAACTACAGACATATACACCTGAGACAATTACTTTAGACTCACAAAAAGAGGATTTCTTAATTAAAGGAACTATTTGGGAAGGTAAAAATCTATACGATTTATACCAGGAGGCCTATACGCCCTGGGAATGGCATAAGACAATTTTTGAGGCTGCTTCGGAAGAAGGCTTAATATGTTTTTCCTCGCCCTTTGATAAAACTGCCGTAGATTTTTTGGAAGATTTAAAGGTACCTGCTTATAAAATTGCATCTTTTGAAATCACTGACATCCCCCTTATAGAATATACGGCTTCAAAAGGGAAACCCGTAATAATTTCGACCGGTATTGCAGAACAGGAGGATATTGAACTTGCTCTGGATGCCTGCCATAGAATGGGAAATAAAGATATAGCTCTTTTGAAATGTACTTCCTCTTATCCGGCACCTATTGAAGAAGCTAATATGATAATGGTAACAGATTTAGCAGAACGTTACAATGTAATCTCTGGTCTGTCAGATCATACACTGGGGAGTACTGTCCCTATTGTAGCTACCGCAATGGGTGCTAAAATAATAGAAAAACACTTTATATTGGATAAGAGCATAGGTGGGCCGGATGCTTCCTTTTCCATGGATGAACAGGAATTCACAGAAATGGTAAAAGCAGTGAGAGAAGCAGAAAAAGCTATAGGGCAAGTGGATTATAGGTTAACTGAAAAACAAAAGAAAGGAAAGGATTTCTCGCGCTCTTTATACATCGCAAAAGATATAAAAGCGGGTGAGGTCTTTACAGAGAAAAACTTACGTTCTATACGTCCCGGCTTTGGGATGCATCCTAAATATTTAAAAGATTTTTTGGGTAAAAGAGCAAATAAAAATTGGGAGAAAGGTGAAAGATTTTCTCAATGATTAATTTGGGCCAAATTGAATGATCTGAATAATTTAAATTTGTGAATTAATTTTTTTTCAGATTTAGTTATAAGTGGATCGCTTATTCGTTCTGGTAAACCGAATGTATGCGGTAACTTTTAGATCAGTACTACAGGGTTGTAATAAAATTAAAGTCAAATTTTAGAGAATTAATTTAAATGAAGCTATGTTAGATGAAAATTTTGTTACAACCGCCTATAATTCAATGGAAAGAGGTTTCCCAGAATTCCGAAAGAGGAAAAAACGACTAGCCGGGCGTTCTATACTAAAAAATTTTCTGTATATTTTTAAAGTTAAATTGGTGAGAACCGATGCTAGAACGTTTTTGTTACATCCTAAACCGGAGATTAAAAAAATATTTTCAGATGCTATAGATTTAGACATAAATAAATCCTCATACTTAAAAATAGCCTTATTTTATGTTCAGCTAGGATACATAGCTCCATCTATTGGAGTTCGTGTATGGGCTGCAAGGAAGGGTTATGAATATTTACAGTGTTACTTTAAATCTGGAAATATTACAATTTTAAACTGCGGTCCTTCTATTTTAAGCCCGTTTTTAGCAAAATTATGTGAAGACAAAAATGATAATAGTAAATACTATATCATTCAACATGGTTTATATCAACTTGACTATAAACCATATGAATTCGAATTCAGGGTGAAAGCAAGTAGATCTATTGTATGGAGTGATTTTCTTGCTCAAAATTATATTTCTTTAGGGATGCTACCTGAAAAAGTTCATGTCTTACCCACATATTTATTTAAAGAGATAAAGAACCTGAACACTTCTAATAAAGTTTTAATTGTGGGTGAATCTTTAAATAAAATTGATACAGATTTTGATAGAGAATATGGAGAAAAGGTGTTACAAATGGTACAATATTTAAAGAAGAACACTATGTACAATGAATTTGTATTTAAAAAGCACCCTCGTGCGTTACCATCTGCTCAATTTGATGCAGCTTTAGAAAACAATGATGTTTTATTTACAAATAGAATTAATTTAAAAGATTATGGTTTGGTGATTGGTGCGGTTTCAACTCTGATGATTGAAGCAATGGCAGAAGGTTGTCGGGTATTACAGCTTTCTTTAGAAAAATTTTCAGCTATTGAGGTGGGAAATTATTCTTTATATACAAGTGCTGAAAATATACAGGATGTAAAAGAAATAAAAGAAAAAATAGATATATTAAACAATTTAGATAAAAATTATATAAAAAGGGAATATTTGAGGATTGATAAAGATTTTGAAGACTGTTATAAACGGCTAGTAAGCTGAGTATATTTTACTCCCAATTATTTTAGAAATTTATAAAAATTAAATTCTTGAAAACGATACTTGCATACCATACTATTAATAATCCGGAATTATTTGAAAATCAACTCAAATTCCTTGAAGGGAAAGATGTATTGTTAACTGTAGATGATGGGGATATCTCTTTTTATGAAAATGCTTATAAAATAATTCTAAAATATGATATTTCTTGTATTTTATTTATCATAACATCTTTAATTGATTCCGATCAACCTTTCTGGTGGGACGAAATTGAATATTATTTAGGAAAAGTGGAGGGTAATAAAAAAGTTTGGGAGGTAAAAGGTTGGCCTAATAAAGAACGTGAAGCTTATTTAGAAGAATTACGGGGTACATCTGCTAAACCTATTTTAAAATATAAACAATTAACTACTTCGCAATTGAGGGAGATGCAAGATGCCGGTATTATAATTGCAAATCACTCCCATACTCATCCCTTATTTGATCAATGTACTCAGGAAGAATTGGAAACTGAAATGGTACAATCTTTAAATGTTTTAAAGGAATCAGGATTTACGTCTGATATATTTGCCTATCCAAATGGTAATTACTCACAGAAATCTGAAGAAGTTCTTAAAAAATTTGGTGTAAAAAAGGCATTTTTATTTGACCATAAAATAAATAGAAAGAAGAACTTCAATCCTCTTAGGATTTCCCGTTTAGTCGTCAATGATACTACTCCTATGTGGAAGTTTAAATTAATACTTAGCGGTTGGCATACTAAAATATTACCGGTTACAAAGATGCTTGCTAAATTAAAGAAAAGACTATGAAGATATTATTTATAATTGACTCTCTTGGAGGTGGAGGAGCAGAAAGATCTACTCAGGTTTTATGTAATTACCTTTATGACAATGATGTTGATTTTAAAATTGTATGTCTATATTATTTTCCTGAAGGTTTTCACCAGGAAATGATGGATAAAGGCTATGACATCCAGTTTCTCAGTAAAAAGAGTTTTTGGGGTCAAACAAAAGAAATTGCCTCTATTATCACGGATGGAGATTATGATATAGTTCATAGTATTTTATTTAAATCAAATTTAAGAACCCGTTTTGCAAAATTGTTTGCTCAGTTTTTTCATCTCGAAAGTTTGGTGAATTCCACTTATTCTAAAGAAAGATTTTTTGATGAAAATGTTAATGCAAGGGTATTAAAGGTTTATAAACAAATAGATAAGATTACAGCAAAAAAATTTGTTGATCATTTTCACGGTATAACTAATTCGGTTAAGAACCATTATGTAAGAGAACTGGATATAGATCCGAAAAATATTAGTATTGTTTACCGGGGAAGGAAACCTGTTTTGATTGATAAAGAGCAGGAAAAAAACAGACGTTTTACACTTCTCAATGTAGCCAGGCAGGATTATCAAAAAGGTCAAATTTATCTTTTACAAGCAATTGATAATTTGGTAGGAAAGGGTGTAAAAGATATTCAGTTAATAATTTTAGGAGTTGAGGGAAGGGTTACAGTTAATTTAAAAACTTTTGTAAAGGAAAGATCTTTGGAACCCTATGTTAATTTTGCCGGTTTCTCCAATAATGTTTCAGAATATTTTTCTATGGCTGATATATTTGTGTTTTCATCTTTATTTGAAGGTCTTGGAGGAGCTTTAATTGAAGCGCAGTCTGCCAGATTACCTATCATTGCTAACGATATAGAGGTGTTGAGAGAAGTAGCTGTAGATAATAAAAATGCGATATTTGTTGATATTAAAGATACAGAAGCTTTAGCTCAGGCTATATTAAAACTAAAAAATTTCCCTGAACTGATGACTGAATTCTCACAAAATAGTTTGAAGAATTATGAAGAGAAATTTAGAGAAGAAGTGAGTAATCAGGAAATGCTTAAACTTTACAAGAAGTTATGCTAGAGTTTAGACCCTTAAATTACGATAGTGAGATAGATGAGGTTGTAGAATTAATAAAACGGAATCTGCAGCCAAAATATACAAGAGAATTTTTGATCTGGAAACATTTAAATAATCCATTTGGTCCTTCCTTATCTATGATTGCTACATTTAATAATAAGATAGTCGGGGTGGTTTTCTATATGCGGTATAACTTCTATAACCAGGAAGGTAAAATAGTTAAATGTATTCGCCCCTTTGATGGCTGCACATCACCTGATATGCGAGGAAAGGGTATTTTTAAAAAATTAATGGTGAAAGGTTTGGAAGGATATAAGAATGATTATCAAATTCTGTTGGCTAATCCAAACTCCAATAGTCATCCCGAATTTTTAAAATTAGGATGGAAAGAGCCCAAGCATGATTATGTATATAAATTTGGATTAATTGTGCCTTCCAAATTAAGAATGGAAGAAAGCTTAAGCGACATCCCGAAATCGGAAAATTCTTCAGACATACTTTCATCCAGCGATCTTTTTCGGGTTGGTAATTCTCTTGAGTTTATACAATGGCGGTATCAAAATCCTAATTATAAAAAAGTAAAATTCACGGCGCCTGATGGGCAATTACTTTATGCAATTTATAGAATGGATCGGATCAAAAGGCTTAAAACGGTTGTTTTATGTGATACCTATGGGGATAATAAAATATTGCAGAGAGCAATAAACAGAATCCTTGCCATAGAGAAGACTCCTTTTATTTATTTTCTTGAGAATCCACTTAATAAGGAAATATCATCTTTATTTTCATTAAAACATAGAAAGGCATTGATTGTGTTTAAAGGAAATGATTACAACATTCCGGACAATCTGGTAGTAACTCTGGGGGATCTTGAAGGTAAACTTTGATAGTGTGAACAAAATTAAAGTCTTATATATAATAGACACCCTTGAAGGCTATGGCGCTGAAAAAAGCCTGGTAGAAATCACCAGTAATTTAAAAAAAGTAACTCCTGTTTTTGCTCATATATATCAGGGGGATATGCTTAAGGCAAAATTAGAAGATGCCGGGATTAAAGTATATTCATTAGATTTGATGCAAAAGTACGGTTTCAGGGAGGCGCTCAAAAAATTAACCCCTTTAGTGCATAGAGAGAAACCAGATTTAATTCATGCCACCTTATTCAGAGCTGAAATTATTGCAAGAAAACTGAAGAATCACTTCCCTGGCATTCCTTTGATAGGTAGTTTTGTAAGTAATGCTTATTCAAGGGTTCGTTATCATAATAAATCTTTTATGGAACGCCTTAAACTCGATTATATCTATCGTTTGGATAAAAATTCAGTAAAACAGGTTGATTTTTTTATTTCAAACTCGCATACCATAAAGGAAAATACTGGAAAAAAATTAGGCATTGATCCTGCAAAAATTAAGGTTATTTATCGCGGGCGCGATAGTAAAGCTTTTAGTAAAACTTCGGGCAGTTTAGATATACCAAGATTAAGAAATCATGACAATTCAGCTTTAATCTTAAATGTGAGTAGGCTAATTCCATTAAAGGGGCAATTAGATATCATCAGGGCTTTTAGCCTGGTAATTAAACATATCCCGGAAACAAAGCTTTTATTCGCCGGGCATGGGCCTTCTAGAAATGAGTTGGAAAAAGAGGTGTCTAAACATAAACTGCAGGAGAAAGTAGAGTTTTTAGGAAGAGTTGATCATATCAATAAATTATTGATGTCTGCTGATGTTTTTGTATATCCTTCTTATTCCGAAGGTTTGCCCGGGGCACTTATTGAAGCTATGATGGCCGGGAAGATTATTATAGCCTCTAATATTCCTGAGAACCTGGAATGTGTTAATGAAGATTGTGCGTTAATATTTGAAAAAGGTAATATCGAAGAGCTTGCAGATAAGATTACAAGAGTATTGCGTAATCCTTCACAATTCCAAATTAAAGCCAAGCTTGCAAGAGAAATGGCAATAGAAAAATTTGAAACTGGAAAAATTGTCGGGGAATATGAAGAGGCTTACAAAAGCTTTTATGATGCTTTTCATAAATCAGACCTTAAGATCTTACACCTTATTCAAAAGCCTCAGCATCGCGGCGCCGAGACTTTCACCTGTCAGTTAGCAAAGCATCAAAAAAATGCGGGTATGGAGGTTAAAATTGTCAGTGTATATAGTGGAGATGCAGAGTTAAATTGGGATGAGCAAATTATTAATCTGGAAGGAAATCCTAACTCCCGGTTTGCAGATTACAAAGCCTGGAGGATTTTAAATCAGTTAATTAGGAGTTTCAACCCGGATATCATTCAGGCCAATGCAGGGGATACTTTAAAATATGCAGTGTTTTCAAAAAAGGTTTTTGGTTGGAATACTCCTGTAGTTTTTAGAAATGCCAGTGAGGTAGGCAGGTATTTAAAGTCAGGTTTGCAAAAAAAACTCAATAGCTATTTATATAAGAATGTTGCAGGAGTAGCTTCGGTATCAAAAGCTTCGGAAATAGACATTTTGACGCATTTTTCTTTTTTACAGGGAAAGACGAGTGTAATCCCGGTAGGGCTGGAAGAGAAAGAAACTTGTCATGCTTTTCAGTTTAAACCGAAATCCCATAAACACATTGTTCATGTTGGAGGTTTTAGTTTTGAAAAGAACCATAAAGGTTTATTGGATATTTTTAAAAAAATTAAGGCTGGTAGGCAAAATGTGAACTTACACCTGGTAGGAGACGGTACCTTACGACCTGAAATTGAGAATTTGGTGCAAAAAGAAAATCTACAGGATCAGGTAAATTTTTACGGTTTCGTCAATAACCCATTAGATTTTATAGCTGCGGCCGATGTTTTGGTTTTGCCTAGTATTATTGAAGGGCTGCCCGGAGTAATTTTGGAAGCTATGTATTGTAAAACTCCGGTTGTTGCTTATGGTGTTGGCGGGATTAAGGAGATTGTTAGTTCCGAGACGGGGCATTTAATTCCTGAAAATGAGGAAAATACATTTGCTCAGGCTGTTCTGGATATTCTGGAACAACCAAATACTGAACAGACCGATTTAGCCTGTGCTATGGTAAGGGAGAAGTTTATGAATAAACAGATTTCCGCGAAATTTATGGAAATGTATAAACGTATTGTTGAATTGTAATTTAAATGGTATTGAGGAAGCATTTTAATCCTGTGATCTACTGATAGAGCAATGCTGTGACCGTGTGAAGCTGTGATCGTGTGATGAGGGCTGGTGCTTTATCGTTAATGGGGATTTGTTAATCCGTGAATTGTTAATTGGTTATTTCCTTGAACCCCAATCCATGCAATTCGATTTAATCCTTGCAATTCGTGTTTTCAATAAAGAAATCCGAAGAGCCATAGTGGAATTTTGTTTTGATGACCGTATTCAATATCATCTGCGGCTATAAATGCCTTGTCAAGATCCCTGATTTGTTTCCGGGTTTTGTCCTTTCCTCCAATTTCAAAAATATATTTTCCATCGATCAAAAAATCACCTTTGGCAGTGTAACTGACGCTATGTTGGTGCCTAATCTGATTGGCAAAAAAAGTCTCCCGCAAATTTCCTTTATTTACTTCTTCTGAACCAATCGCATACATCAGGTTGGTGTTTTCCAGGTAAATTTTGAGTGGTTTTTGCAACTTGCTGATCCCTCTCGATTCCTTGAATAAATTAATGGTCAGTTTTATTTCTTCCAGATAGTGTAAATACCCCAGAAGCGTACTTCGCTGGATCCCTATCTTATCACTTAATTTGCTCACATTGGGAATAAATGGCACCGATTGGGAAATAATAAACAGCAATTGTTTAATACGGGATACATAACCTACATCCAAACCCCTTAGTAACGGTAATTCTATTTCCAGCATCATATTGACGATCTCATTTAGCCGCATAATATAAACATCAGGCTGTTCCAAATAAAAGGGATAATAGCCAGATCTTAAATATTTGGAAAAATGCGCCAAAGGCTTTATTTGTTCCAATACATCGTTTACCAGGGCCGTATGTCCGGTTAAAACTTCTTCCAGTTTATATGCTTTTAAATCGGCTCCTGTTTCTATCATGAGATATTCCCTAAAAGAGAGACCCTGCATGGTATAAATAATGGCACGCCTGCTTAAATCTGATCGGGCGTTCAGAATCTCCAACAGGGAAGAACCTGTAAAAACCACTTTAAGCTGGAGATGATCATCATAAATATTCTTTAACTCCTGAGACCAGTTAGGATATTTATGTACCTCATCAAGAAAAAGGTATTTGCCCCCTTGCTTCACAAAACTATCTGCCAGATTCAAAAGTGAATTTTCGGCAAACCATAATGAATCCAAACTCACGTACAAACTATTATCAAGTTCATTTGCGAGTTTTAATTTTATATACTGCAGCAATAACGTGGTTTTCCCGACTCCCCGTGGACCTTTGATTCCAATGAGCCGGCTATTCCACTGGATTTCATCCCGGGTACTGCGTACCACCGCCGTAGGTGTATATTTTAATTTATTTCGATATTGCTCTATAAACTGTTCCATTTGTACAATACAAGCATCAAAATTACACATTTTTGTTTGTTTTAACAATCAATATATTTAAAATTTGTTTCCTGAGGTAAACATTATGAAGACCAGATTCCTCAATTCGTGATAAAGTAATGTCGTGATGCAGTGACGAAGTATTGTTGTAATTCCCACATTTTATTGCATCACAACGTGACTCTGTTACAATATCACACTCTTAAATTCCTCTTAATTCCTTGCCGTAGTTTTATATTGCCTTACATTTGCCGATCAGGTATTTAAGATAGATGCAAAAAATTAAAGTACTTCACATCATAAAATCCCTCGGGCGGGGTGGAGCAGAAATGTTACTGCCCGAAACCTTAAAGCTTCACGATAAGGAAAAATTCGAATTTCATTATATCTATTTTTTGCCCTGGAAGGATCAGATGGTAGAGGCAATAAAAGATGCCGAAGGAAAAGTGACCTGTTTTGAAGCCAAAGATAATATTCGTTTGCTAATTCAGTTTAAAAGAATTATTAGGTATTGTAAAGAGCATAAAATAGACCTGATCCATTGTCATCTTCCCTGGGCAGGATTTGTAGGGAGATTGGTTCATAGAAAAACCGGAATCCCGGTTATCTATACCGAGCATAATATGCAGGAGCGCTATCATATCGCTACTAAAAGTATTAATAAAATTAGTTTTAATTCGCAAAGCCTTGCTTTGGGGGTCTCGCAAGATGTAAGCGAATCGATCAAAAGGAATATTCAACCGAAAATTCCTGTGCAAACACTGTTAAACGGAGTTAATACCGAGTCTTTTCAAAGATCAGGCGATTCAAAAATAAGATCGCAATTGGGTATTCCGGAAGATGCCATTGTAATCGGAAATGTAGCCGTATTTAGGTTTCAAAAGCGCCTTGTGGAATGGTTACAGGTAATTAAAAAGATTCGGGAGAAGAATTCAAATGTTTACGGAATTATCGTTGGTGCCGGACCTTTAGAAGAGGAGATCAAAAAGGAGTGGAAGGATCTCGAATTGGAAAAATTTGTGTTTTTTCCCGGTCTTAAAACCGACGTTAAGCCTTATTTTGAAGTGATGGATATTTTTATGATGGCTTCGTCCTTTGAAGGTTTGCCAATTGCTTTGCTGGAAGCTATGAGTATGGAATGCGCTGTGGTATCGACTGATGCTGGAGGAATAAAGGAGGTTATTAGAGATGGAAAAGATGGGTTGACCTGTCCGGTTGATGAGTGGGAGCAGCTTGCGAATAAAGTTCAGATTTTACTTGATGAGCCTGAGAGTCTGAAAAAATATAAACTAGCAGCACGGAAACGAGTTATAGAATTATTTAGTTTACAACGAATGGTTAAGGAATTGGAGGAATTATATGAAGAATATAGTGTTTGAAGTTTAAAGTTTCCCGTTTAAGGTTTAATGTTAATAGGTGAAGGAGTGACGAAATGATGCTGTAACGAAGAACCGTTAGTTCGTGATTCGGTAATTCGTGATTTGTTAATTTGAAGAGTGTTGGGCTGGTTTAGGAGATTGCTTCGCTTTATTTGTTGCTCAATGACGAGAGAGCTGATTAGAATACTACTACTGCCCCTGGTTTTATTTTTATTGCATAAATCAGGAATAATGAAGTTTAGTTCAGGGTTGTAAAGAGGAGATTGCCGCGCTCCTTTCGTCGCTCGCAGTGACGGAAGGAAAGTAAAGCGTAATGTATTTTATATTTATCTTATTGTAATCGTCATTGCGAAGGATCCCGATAATTATCGGGAGTACTGAAGCAATCTGTTGTTCTATGATTCGATACCCGGTTGATATTTAATTACAATGTAAGATTAGTATTACAGGTTTTAAGAAACAGATTGCCACGTTCCTTCGTCGCTACCATTGACAGAGATAGATTTTATTATTTATTAGAGAGTTATAGGAGTAGGTGTAAAATACTTAATAGAAAATATAAGCGGCCTATCGAAAATTGATCGTGAAATTTGAAGTGAGATGTCGTTTAAATTTTATGCTGTTTGAGCGAAACGTCTTTTTCTTTTTACTCCTACTTTTCCCGCGAGTTCAGAAAATTTAGACATGGAACGAAAAATTTAGATCCATTTTAGTAAGCCTAGATTTTTTGGTTCTTTTTCATCAATGGAAAAAGAACAGAACACCAATCTATTCGAGCCTCATGAATTAAGGAATATCATGTTTATCTGTCATTTCCCTCCGCTAGATAAACTTTTTCTGCGCTCTAGCAATGATGGAAGTAAAGTAATCTGTAAATTCGTAATCTTTTAGTCGTCACTGCGAAGGATCCCGATAATTATCGGGAGTATCGAGAGGTGCTATTGAGTCACAAAATCAATGGGTTCTCGATACAGCGCTATTTTCGCTTTAGGCTCAAATATCGCCACTCGAACTGACGGTTGTTTCGTTAACTCGTTTTTAGTTCATTGGTTAATTGGGAATTTGATAGTTTATGAGTGATAAAATTAGAAGATTGTCGTGCACCTTTGTCGCTCGCAATGACGGACGAAAAGGAAATAACCAATTGATCAGGTTTTATATTAATTCATAACTTGCGGAAAATTATTTAAATGCACATCAGAGAAGCAAATCATAATGACATTCCACAGATATTAAATGTGCTAAAGGCCAGCCTGGGAGAGACTTCTTCAAAGAAGACGGAAGAGGTATGGCGATATAAACATATAGATAATCCCTTTGGGGAGTCTTTAGTATTGGTGGCAGAGGAAGATGGTGAATTGATAGGGATAAGAGCTTTTATGCGCTGGCAATGGCAAAGAGGAGAAAAAGTTTACTCTGCATTTAGGGCGGTAGACACTGCGACGCATCCAGATCACCAGGGGAAGGGAATATTTAAAAAACTGACCTTAAAGGCCCTTGAAATAGGCGAGATACGTGGAGATCATTTTGTCTTTAACACCCCAAATGCTCAAAGTAAACCCGGGTATCTAAAAATGGGGTGGGAAGAAGTGGATAAACTTAAAATACACTTGCGTCCCTTGAATTTACTAGAGCTTAAAAATAAAGAATTAGAATATAAAACCTCAGGTAGTGAAGAGGTCATTGAAGGACTTTTAAATTCTTATTTTAAGCAACTAAAAACTACCGACAGACTTTTTACCCCTAAAGATATTGCTTATTTAAAATGGCGGTATCTAGATAATCCTTTACAAAGTTATGTTGTAATTTTCGATAAAGAATATTTTATAGCGGGTTACGTTAAAGAACGGAAAAGATTTCTTGAATTTAGGGTATCGGAAGCTATTTTCAGTAAAACCGGAGGCAAATCAGCCAAATCGGCTATTTTGAAATTAGCAAAATTATCTGAGGCAAAGGTTTTAAGTATATCTCCGGATGCCGGGATTAAATTTAAAGCGGGAATTAAAGGGAATTTTGGTCCGGTTCTTACTTATAAACCCATTACACTTAGCCAACCTGATTTTTTAAATTTAAAAACCTGGTCTTATAGTTTAGGAGATCTTGAATTATTTTAAATGATAGGAGCCTTAGTTTTAATATTATTTTTATTTGGTATCACCCAGGGGGTGTTTAGCTCTTTCTCAAAAAAACATAGATGGTTTTCTAAAAAATTGATGAATACCCTCTATTTATATCATTTATTTTTTTTGGGAATATACTATACTTATGCTGCTTTTAATCCATCTGATTCAATAAAATATTTTGAAAGACCTCAGTGGTATAGCTCTTGGGGTAATTATTTCGGAACTAGTACCACCTTTATCGATTTTATTTCCTGGCCATTTATAAATGTTTTTGGCTTTAATTATGAAATGATGATGGTGCTCTTTGCCTGGTTCGGGTATATTGGCTTTGTTTACGCCTACCTCTTCTTTAGAGAGAATATACCCATTAAAATTAAAGTATTTAATATTGATTTTCTGGTTTTGGTGCTATTTCTTCCTAATATGCATTTCTGGACGGCATCTTTAGGAAAAGGAGCTCCAATATTTATGAGTTTAATGATGTTTGCCTATGCAATAAAAGATCCGAAAGGGCGGTGGGGTGTTTTAATTGTAGCTTCCATAATCACCTATTATATAAGACCCCATGTATTTCTGTTTGTAGCAGCCGGCACAGTATTGGGTTATATGACGGGTAAAGAAAAAATCGCTCTTTGGAAGAAAATGTTAGTCTACATTGGCATGATAGGTGCCCTTATCGTTGTACAGGACACTATTTTGGGGATGGCGGGGCTTAATGAATCGGAGGACCTAATAGAAGGCTTTGATGAGTTTTCTACAGAGAGGGGTGGAGAACTTGCAAAATCGGGTTCCGGTGTTGATATGGTAAATTATCCTCTACCGTTTAAATTATTTACTTTCTGGTTCAGGCCTTTGTTTATAGATGCCCCGGGAGCTCTGGGCTTAATAGTTTCTATGGAGAATCTAATATATCTTTTTCTATTTTTTAAAATTCTGAAGAAGGATTTTATCAGTTTTTTAAAAAAGTCACCTGTCGCCGTAAAAATGAGTATTACTGTGTTTTTGCTGGCATCCATCGCGATGTCCTTTGTGATGTCCAATCTGGGAATTATAATGCGGCAGAAATCCATGGTAATGTATTTTCTTTTTTTTGTAGTTTATTATTATCTGGCGCAGAAGAAATATGATAGGATTGTTAAGTTGAAAAGAAGGAGGAAAAAAGCTTTGGAGAGTAGAAAACTTGAAGTTGGTTAATTTCGGTTCTCGGTTCTCGGTTCTCGGTTCTCAGTTATGAGTTATGAGTTTTCGGTTTTAATTCGTTTATTGTTTGGGGTTTGTAGTTTATTGTTAGGGTTTTACGTTCAAGCTTCAACGTGTTTTTTTTGTCAGGCTGAGCCTCTTTTTCCGGCTGGGAGGACGGATAAAGAGATGGTCGAAGCCGTTTTTCAGTTCTGAGTTCTCAGTTCTCGGTTTTCTGTTAAAGGATGTTTGTTGTTTAGGGTTTGTAGTTTGGTGTTCCTTAATTCGTGATTCGTTAATTTGTTAGTTCGGGTCGGCTGTTGTCAGTTTTCAGTTATGGGTTCTCGGTTTTAGTTCTGTTTGTTGTTTAGGGTTTGTTGTTTTAGTTTGTTAAGGTTTTACGTTCAAGGTTCAACGTGTTTTTTTGTCAGGCTGAGCCTCTTTTTCCGGCCGGGAGGACGGATAAAGAGATGGTCGAAGCCGTTTGTCTCAGTTCTCAGTTATGAGTTTCGGTTAGAGTATGTTTATGGTTTATTGTTTGTTGTTCTTGGTTTTAGTTTATTGTTAGGGTTTTAGGTTCAAGGTTCAACGTGTTTTTTTGTCAAGCTGAGACCCGTGATAAAAAAATTACCTAGCGGAGGAAAATGACGTTTTCGAGCAAAACCAGTTTTAAACTCCGTGTGTGAGTGTAGAAAATCAGCAGCGTTAAAAATTTTTGAAGCCCTGGAAAAAATTTAGCCGCTGATTTGCGATTTTTTGGCCTTGTTGCCAAAAAAACACCTCCACATAGGACGCCTTTTTTTGTTTCGTTTTAATTGTATCCGACGAACGGAGTGAGAGGAATACACTCAAAAAATGAAAAAGGAAACTTCCAAACCAGGTAAGTTTCTTTTTGAATTATAAAAACATAAAAAACAAACCTAAATATTAGGGTTTTAAAAATACGTCAATGGTAGTTCGTTTGTAGTTTGGTGTTTATGGTTAATAGTAGATTATAAATTTTAATCTTAAAAAAGGTTTATGGAAAACGGTACTTTAGTAATATCATTGGATTTTGAACTGCTGTGGGGGGTGTTTGATAAGGTGGATTGGAGGGAAAAGAAAGAGTATTTTCAGAATACCCGGAAGCTAATTCCGGTAATCCTTGAACTTTTTGAAGAATATGAGATATCCTGTACCTGGGCTACAGTAGGCATGTTATTTAATGAGAACTGGGAAGAGTGGAATCAAAATATTCCAGAGATACTGCCCGAATATGATAATGAGAAGCTTTCTGCATATTTATACGGGAAATCTATGCAAAGTAAAGAAACCGAAGCGCTTTGTTTTGCTCCTGATCTTATAAAAAGGATTAAAGAAACACGAGGGCAGGAGATAGGTACTCATACTTACTCCCATTATTACTGCCTTGAACCGGGGCAAACGCCGGAAAGCTTTAAGGCCGACCTGGAAAAATCCAGGGAGCTCGCAGAGAAATTTGGAATTAGGTTGAAATCTCTGGTATTTCCCCGAAATCAGTATAATTCAAACTATCTGGAAGTATGCAGGGAGATCGGCTTAAGTACCGTGAGGACCAATCCGGATGTTTGGTACTGGAAGAATACCCAGCAGGACAGTCTTCAGCATAAAATATTTAGAACAGGAGATGCTTATATTGGCCTGAATAATAAATCCTACCAGAATACTCCTAAAATATCTCCCGGAATTACCGGACAAAAAGCAAGCAGATTGCTAAGGCCAAATAGTGGAAATGATTTTCTCGATAAGGCACGTATTAAAAGGATAAAATCTGAATTAAATTCAGCAGCTAAAAACAAAGAAATCTATCATTTATGGTGGCATCCGCATAACTTCGGAGATAAGCCCGAAAAGAACCTGCAGGAACTCAAATTTATCCTGGAACATTTCAAATCTCTTAAAAACGAATTTAATTTTGAATCTTTAAGTATGATGGAGGTTGCAAAGAAGGCTGTAAAATAGTTATATGAATAGTTTGATCTCTATTATTATTCCTGCCTTTAATCGGGCGCATATGCTTCCTGTTGCCCTGGAGAGTGTTATTAATCAGACCGCCGGCAATTGGGAACTTATAATTATAGATGACGGCTCAACTGATGATACCAGACAGCTAATAGCCAAACATCTTTCAGACAAAAAGATTAAATATTATTTTCAAAAAAAAGCAGGGGTTTCTGCCGCTAGAAATAAAGGAGTAGAATTAAGCCGGGGAGATTATATTATTTTCCTGGATTCAGATGACAAATTTTTACCCGGACTTATTTCCAGATTAAATGAAGTTGATTATACCAGTTACGACCTGATATGCTGGCAGGTTTCGAAATTGATCGACGGAAAATCTTCAGTTTGGAAACCTCAGAAACTTGAAAAAATCTATAATAATATTAAGGCGACATTTCTGGCGGGTAGTGTTTGCTATAAGAAAGAAGTTTTTTTACAGGCAGGAGGTTTCGATCCAAAGATCTCTTTTGGAGAAAATTATGAGTTGGGAATAAGGATTGCGAACCTGGAAAAACTGAAAATTAAAATTCTTAACCAAGGCTTTCTTTTTTATAGTATTCAAACCCAAAACAGATCGAGTGATTCCATTCACAATAAATTGAAATCCAACACCTATCTTCTTTGCAAACACAAGGAAAAATATAAAAATGACTCCTATTCTCATTCCAGGCTGAAGTACCAATTAGCTTACTTAAATGAAAAATCAGGAAATAAAAGGGAGGCTTTGAAGCTTTATCGGCAAGCCTGGAGTTTAAGACCTTTATATTTGAAAGCTTTTATAAAAAGTCTTTGGCTGGGCTTGAACCTTTAAAACTATTCAGACTGATTTAAATAAAATTGCACTGCCTTAAATGGTTTCATTCCTTTTAAATATAACACTAAAAGCATTTTTCGTGTTTTTTTAAGTTTTCCTTGAAATCTGGCTATTAAGCTTTCGTCTTTATCTTTATAAAAACAGGCTAATTTTTGAAAAGTCAGGATCTTGGTTAATAACTGGGTCTCCCTGTTTTTTTTTGTCCAAATACCCCCTGAATGTCTTCGATATACTGAAGCTTCAATTTCTGGCTGAAATTTAGCCTTACCTGAGTTTCCTAAAAGACTAATTAGAAAACTATCCACATTGATAACCTGAATCATTTCTTCCGGAAGTTCCCCGAAACATTTACGAAAGCAAACGCTAGAAAGCAAAGGAAGATAAATAAGCCCAGATAATTCTTCTTTTGTGAGGTCCTTTTCAGGTTGCTCTAAAAGGGCCCGGTCTCCTTGGTCGGATGAGGACTCATATTTCTCTTCAAATTTATGGTAGGTTAGGACAAATTCAGGATTAACTTTAAGAAAATCTACCTGCTTTTGAAGCTTAAAAGGGTCTTTCCAGAAATCATCTCCTTCGCAAAATGCGATAAATTCACCCCTTGACTGATAGTAATTATAAAAGGCGTTAAAATTCCCGGTATTAATGCCCATCACCTTAATTTTATTGGATGGATGATGAAGAAACAATTTGATCTTTTCCGGATATTTCCTGGCATAATCAATACATATTTCTCTGGTATTATCTGTAGAAGCATCTTCGCCTAACAATATCTCGAAATCAAAATCGGTTTTCTGATTTAAAATTCCATCCAGGCATTCTGCTATATAAGCCTCATGATTATAAGTTTGGACCAAAACCGAAACTAAGGGATTGGAAGAAACCTGATGGGGAAAGTGTTCCACTTCAGTCTTCTGATATTTTTTCCTAAAGCTTAAAAAATTCATTATTTAAGAAATAATCTGGAGATTTTTTCAGGGTCTAAATCTCTTTTTATGGTTCCTTTATGGGTATATACCGAGGGTTCTAAAATATCTTTTTCGATAACACAACCCATTCCAATAATCGTATTATTGGAAATCGAAATATTTTGTTTAATACTACAATTTAAACCTATGTTGCAATCATCACCAATAGATACATTCCCTCCTGTGGTTACTACACTCAATAGAGAATGATTTCCAATAATACTGTGATGACCAATATTTGAAGCAAATATTATTGTATTGTTTCCAATTTTGATAAATGGCTGTAATGTACAGCCTTCATCAATAAAAACATTTTTTCCTGTTTCAAGGTTTTCCCAATGGCTGGATTTAGATGAGATATATGAGGCGAATTCATATCCCATTTTGGCAGCCCTGTTGTAAATTCGCTCTCTTATCTTATTGCTCCCAACTGCAATAAAAAGTGAATGGTCTTCCGGGGAGAATTCACTATCTAAACTATCAAAAATGGTTAGGGGCTTATTAAAGAATGTATTTTCCTTCCAGAATTCTTCTTCAATACAATATCCAATAACCTTATACTGACTATCATTTTCAAACACATAGCCAACATATTCGGCAAATTTCCCTACTCCGTAAATTATTAAATTTTTCTTCATCGATTTTTATGTCTATCCAATGTCTTTTCAAAGATACCGGTTTTAAAATTGTTTCAAACGATAATCGGTTTCTTCCTCTTTTTGTAGGAAGAAAAAGGAAAGATTTGTTTTTGGACAGAGCAGAATGAAATTTTAACGAATAATTTTAAAAATAGTTTAAAATATTAAAGTAAGGCTCTAAATTTCATTTGTTTAACATAAAAATGTATATCCGTTTAAATCCCTAATATCAGTTTTTGTCACCCTGAGCCTTTCGACTTCGCTCAAGGCAAGCTTTAGTCGAAGGGTCAAACAAAAACGTCTCGACTGCCCGCCAGTACATAGTCGAGATGGCACTCGACGAGGCAATTTTCAATTTAAATTACTTGTTAGGTGTTTTAACGGCCAGTCATTTCTTAAAATAAAACTTATGAAAAATGTTCTTATTTTGGTTTGTATGGCGGCTTTTTTGTCGTCCTGCAGCGTAGAAGACCAACCTGTAAATGAATCTGAACTTAATGAGCTCGATCTGCTTATAGAACGGGATGGGTGTTCAATTTATTCTTTTGAATTTGATGAGGTGGGGCAACTCGAAGTCCGTAGTTTCTATGATTATCTTTCAATTAAATTTAGTTCAAAGCAAAATTACTCCCTTAAAAAACTTAATCTTCACTTTGCAGAAAGACTTGAAGATTTTCCTTTAAATAAAATTGGTCTTATTCCGGGTAGAATGGAACATAAATATAATTATGATGATAATACCTATGAAACCGAAATTACATTTCCTTTAGACGAAGTCCCTGATTCTTTTTTAATGGCAGCTTATGCGGTAATGGAATCCCCGACAGATAAATTTAAGGGATGGGCCGGAGATATAGCCGGCGAAGAGGGAGACTGGAGCTATGCTGAATATGAGGTTAAAGAATTTTCTTTCTATGCCGGAACCGATCAAATGAGGGAAATAAGTATTTCAGATGCTGAAGCTTTACCCAGCTGGGATGCGGTTAGGAAAGTTTATGCAGGAATGCTGGATGCTGGGGTAGACCGTAATAACGGAACATACGAACCGAGTATATGGGATATTATAAATGACTTTAATGATCCGGGTCGGGAATCTAAATTGGGCGATTATACTACCATCTATACTTTAGGAACCGGCGAGTGTTCAGACTCAGTAGAACTGACCCTGCGGGTAATCCCTGATTGAAAAATCTTGAATATCTTCAAAAGAAGCTGTCTGGATTTCGTCAAGCTGAGACCCGTGATAAAGAATTTTATCTAGCGTAGGAAAATGACGTTTCGAGCATAGCGAGTTTTAAACTCCGTGTGTGAGTGTAGCAAATCAGCAGCGTTAATAATTTTTGAAGCCCTGGAAAAAATTTAGCTGCTGATTTGCGATTTTTTGACCTTGTTGCCAAAAAAACACCTCCACATAGGGCGCACTTTTTTGTTTCGTTTTTTGGGCGAGCAAAAAATGAAAAAGGAAACTTCCAAACCAGGTAAGTTGCTTTTTGAATTATAAAAAAACAAACCTAAATATCAGGGTTTTAAAAATACGTCAATGGTAACTTGTTTCAGACTTTATCCCGAATTTACTTCGGGATTCTAACTTGTTTGATTGCCAATATCTTAGGTTCTGACACAATCCCGAAAACTTTCGGGACAGAATAATGATTGAAAAACTTTCCAGACAGCCTCATCCTTACAAAAATTTTACAAATTCCTCCAAAATAAAATACAAAATCCTACGCCAAATTATATTAACAAGTATTTCTACGCTATAACGATTAGCTGAAAATTCATGGGTTTTAAGTGGTAAATTTAGGTAACCATTTTAAATACAAACAGCTATGAAAGCAAAGCTACTTTACTTATTAATCATTGGGTTTTTATTTACTGCCTGTTCAGTAGATCCAATAGATGAAGAAATTAATTTCCAGAAAGTTCAGGAGATTGATTTCATAACAGACGATGTGGGATGTGCAGGATCCGATAATTCAAAATCCATTAGTTATTCTGAAGCCGTGGCTATAGAAAGCTGGGATGAGGTTCGAAAATTATATTTAAGTCTTTTATCCCCGGGAGTGCCCAGGGATGGAACATTTGATCCTTCGATTTGGGATATTATCGATGCTTTCAATGATGCTGAAGATCCATTAGGGGAATATTCTACCACTTATTATTTAGAGGGGGACTGCACTGATTCGGTAGTATTAACAATTACCGTAGTTCCTGATGAACAACAGGAACCCGTATGTGAGGGTGTAGATGCAGGTCCGGATAATTCCACCAGTATCAGTCTTTCAGAGGCAACTGCAATTGAGAGCTGGGATGAAGTCCGTAAGTTATATTTGAATCTACTAGCATCCGGTGTGCCCAGGGCTGGAGCGTTTGATCCCTCAATTTGGGATATTATCAATGCTTTTAATGCCGCTGAAGATGCTATTGGAGCATATACTACAACTTATACCATTACCGAGGGGGATTGCAGTGATTCAGTACTATTAACTGTAAACGTTATTCCAGATGAGCAGCAGGAGCCAGTATGCGATGGCTTAGATGCGGGGCCTGATAATCTAAAAGAAATGAGTGTATCTGAAGCAGCGGCCTTACCAAGTTGGGACGAGGTTAGAAAACTTTATCTCAGTCTTTTGGCTAGTGGAGTTCCTCGTGATGGAGTGTTTGATCCTTCCATCTGGAATTTGATAGATGCCTTTAATGCTACAGATAATCCGGTTGGAGATTACACCACCACCTACACCATAACAGATGGAGATTGTACAGATTCAGTTCAATTGACTATAAGGGTGGTGCCAGATTAAATTGCAATATATACCAGGCTTAAGAGGCTGTCTGAAAAGATCTTTAACTCGTCACCCTGAGACCCGTGATAAAGAAGTTATCTAGCGTAGGAAAATGACAGATAAATATGATATTATTGAATTTATTAATGAGGCTGAAATAAATTGGTGTTCTGTTCTTTTTCCATTGATGAAAAAGAACCAAAAAATCTAGGCTTACGAAAATTGATCTAAATTTTTCGTTCGATGTCTAAATTTTCTGAACTCGCGGGAAAATATGAGCAACGAGAAAAAGACGTGTCGCTCAAACAGCAGAAAATTTAAACGACATCTCCCTTCAAATTTCACGATCAATTTTCGATAGGCCACTTAAATTTTTTACTAATTATTATATACCTACTCTTTAACTCTATAATAAATAATAAAATCTATCTCTGTCAATGATTGCATTTTTCCTTTGGTCGAGCTTAGCGAGTTTTAAACTCCGTGTGTGAGTGTAGAAAATCAGCAGCTTTAATAATTTTGAAAGCTTGTACTGAGCGGAGTCGATGGACCCTGGAAAAAATTTAGCTGCTGATTTACGATTTTTTCTGCCTCCGACGACCAAAAGGGAGAGGAAGGCAGTTGCCAAAAAAACACCTCCACATAGGACGCCCTTCCTGCCCGTCCGTTCAGGCGGGTTTTGGTTCGTTTTACTTGTATCCGACGAACTTAGTGAGAGGAATACATGCAAAAAATGAAAAAGTAAACTTCCAAACTAGGTAAGTTTCTTTTTGAATTATAAAAATATAAAAAACAAACCTAAATATCAGGGTTTTATAAAAACGTCAATGGTAATTTATTTCAGAGCTTGCCCCGACTTTTTATCGGGGGTCTAAGATGTTGGAATTAAGACATGTTAGAATCCCGAAGTTAATTCGGGATAAAGTCTGAAACAAGCCCGCCTGAACGGATGGGCAGGTTCAGCCTGATGAAAATTAAATCTTTCAAACAGCCTCTTTTCGTTAACATTAATTTCAGATAAATACTTTTAAAAAAGTTTAGTTTTGCTTCCCAAACTAATCTTATGCCCAGAAAACTCGTCCGCATAACCACCATCCCACTTTCTCTGGAAAAATTACTGGAAGGGCAGCTAAGCTTTATGAGTAAATATTACGAGGTAACCGCGGTGGCTGCCGAAAAAGAACGTTTGAAGAAGTACGGTAGAAAAAACGGAGTGGAGACCTTTTGGGTAGAAATGACCCGCGCGATTACTCCGGTTCAGGACCTCAAAGCGGTTTGGAAACTTTACAACTTCTTTAAAAGAGAAAAACCCGAGATTGTTCATACGCACACTCCCAAAGCCGGAATTGTTGGTATGTTGGCGGCAAAGATGGCCGGGGTGCCTTTAAGACTGCATACTGTTGCGGGATTGCCTTTGATGGAAACAACAGGAAAGAAGCGAAAAGTTCTGGATCAGGTTGAGAAATTCACTTATAAATTAGCGACAAAAGTTTATCCCAACTCCAGGGGCTTAAGGGAAATTATTTTGAAAGAAGGCTTTGCAAAGGAAAGTAAACTAAAGGTATTGGGGAAAGGAAGTTCCAACGGGATTGATACTAAATACTTTGATCCTTACCAATTTGAGGATACTCAAAAGAAGAATAAAAGGCAATCCCAGGGAATTCCCCAGGAGGATTTTGTCTTTATTTTTATCGGGAGGTTAGTGAGTGAAAAAGGAATTAATGAACTGGTAGAATCCTTCAGAAAACTACAAAGAAAGCATCAAAACATTTCCCTGCTCCTGGTGGGGCCTTTTGAAAAAGAACTGGATGCTTTAAAAGAAGACACTTTCAAAACCATAAGGGATCACGAAAAGATCTTTACTACCGGCTATCAGGAAGATGTGCGGCCTTATTTGGCTGTTTCCAATGCGCTGGCATTTCCCAGTTATCGCGAAGGTTTTCCCAATGTGGTGATGCAGGCAGGCGCGATGAACTTACCCGCAATTGTTAGCGATATTAATGGCTGCAACGAAATTATTTTAGAAGGGGTTAATGGGGTTATAATTCCATCAAAAAATGTTTCAGCTTTGCTTAAGGCCATGGAATTGTTTGTAGAAAATAAAAATTATACTGAAAGGCTATCAGCTAATGCCCGCGAGGAGATCTGTAAATACTATGAACGAAAAGAATTTTGGCAAATTTTGTTAAAGGAATACAAAAGCTTAGAACAGGAGTTTATTAAATCTTAATTTTGTACAAACAAATTTAGCATAAAAAAATCCCCAAATCACTTTTATGTATAAGCACTTTTTTAAAAATTTCCTGGATTTTTTTATTGCTTTTACGGCATTATTAGTACTAAGTCCGTTATTAATTCCAATCACAGTTTTATTAGCTTTGGCGAATCGCGGAAAACCCTTTTTCTTCCAGAAAAGACCGGGGAAAGACGAACGTATTTTCAATATTATCAAGTTCAAAACAATGACAGATGAAAAGGATGAAAATGGAAATTTGCTCCCTGACGAAAAAAGATTAACCGCAATAGGTAAATTTGTAAGAAAAACATCTATAGATGAGATTCCGCAGCTAATAAATGTTTTAAAAGGAGATATGAGTTTAATTGGACCACGGCCACTATTGCCTCAATATTTGCCTTTGTATTCTGATAGACAACGAAAGCGGCACGAGGTAAAACCGGGAATAACCGGTTGGGCACAGGTTAATGGTAGAAATGCGATTAGCTGGACTAAAAAATTTGAATTTGATGTTTGGTATGTAGAGAATTTATCCTTCGGATTGGATTTAAGTATTATTTTTAAAACAATCAAAAAGGTTTTGATTTCTGAAGGAATAAATACCGCAAATATGGCGACTACTGAAGCTTTTAACGGAAAAAATTAAGAATGAATATTTACGGAGCTAGCGGTCACGGAAAGGTTGTTTTTGATATTCTAAAAAGCAGGAATATTCAAGTAGAATCAATTTTTGATGATAATGTTAAACTTGAAGAATTCCTTGGCTTTAAAGTAACGCATGCACCGCATGAGGAGCAACTGAAAACTCCTTCAATTTTAGCTATCGGAAATAATGTAATAAGAAAACAAGTTGCCCGTAGGTTTACCGGTGTGATAGGAGAAGCAATAAGTCATTCTTCAGCAATAATTTCAGATGATATTAAACTTGAAGCCGGTACTATTATAATGCCGGGAGCGATAATTAACGCGGGATCTAAAATTGCAAAACACTGTATTATAAATTCTGGTGCAATTGTTGAGCACGACGTTTTCCTGGAAGATTTTGTACATATAGCTCCAAATGCGGTACTCACAGGAAATGTTAGTGTTGCGGAAGGTACACAGATTGGTGCCGGTGCTACAGTAATCCCAGGGGTTAAGATTGGGAAATGGGCCTCCATTGGTGCAGGTGCCGTAATAATTGAAGATATTCCGAATTTTGCCGTAGTGGTTGGTAATCCTGGAAAAATTATAAAATACTTAAATGAATAAAGATAAAATTTGGTTATCATCTCCCCACATGGGCGGAAATGAGCAAAAATTCGTCAACGAAGCTTTTAAAGAAAATTGGGTTGCACCATTAGGCCCCAACGTAAATGGCTTTGAGGAAGATATAAGAAAATATCTATTTTCTGATTCATCCCGGGAGGGGGCTGTCGCTGCATTAAGTTCAGGAACAGCCGCTTTGCATTTGGCTTTGATAATGCTGGGGGTTAACACGGGAGACGAAGTGCTTTGCCAAAGTATGACCTTTGCTGCTTCAGCAAACCCCATAGCTTATTTAGGTGCCACACCGGTTTTTATTGACAGTGAAGAGGACACTTTAAATCTTTGTCCAGATCAGCTTAGAAAGGCTATTGAAGACAGAGTTTCAAAAGGAAAAAAACCAAAAGCAATAATTGCCGTACATTTATACGGGATGCCGTACAATGTAGATGAAATCAATCGAATAGCCCGGGAGTTTGAAATTCCCGTGGTAGAAGATGCTGCTGAAGCTTTAGGGAGTACCTACAAGGGTGAAAAATGCGGTACTTTTGCCGAGTATGCGATACTTTCATTTAATGGCAATAAGATTATTACAACTTCCGGCGGTGGGGCTTTAGTTACCAAATCTCAAGCTGCTAAAGAAAAGGCAGTGTTTTTAGCAACCCAGGCAAGAGATGCAGCAGCTCACTATCAGCATAGTGAAATAGGTTATAATTACCGATTGAGTAATATTTCCGCAGGAATAGGCCGGGGACAAATGGAAGTAGTTGACAACCGAGTGAACGCCAGAAGACAAATGCACGATTTTTATGTAAATTTGTTTTCTGAAATTGAGGGGGTTAAGGTTTATAGCGCACCAAATGAGGATTATTTTTCCAATCATTGGTTAAGTGTAATAAGTCTGGACGAAAAGAAGACCGGGGGAATAAATCGCGAAGCTTTGCGTTTACACCTTGAAAAATTAAATATTGAAAGCAGGCCTTTATGGAAGCCTATGCATATGCAACCGGTTTTTAAAGATGCGCCTTTTTATGGAGATGGGGTTGCAGAGCGCTTATTTGAAAACGGACTTTGTTTACCTTCAGGCTCTAATCTAAGTCCGGAAGAAAAAAACCGTATTAAAACGGGAATTTTATCCTGTTTTGAGAAATAAACTACCTCGAGGCAAGCCTACGTGGCATTAGTGAAGAATATACCCTGATTTCGAGGCCAGCCTTCGGATCATTAAATCTCGATTATCGAGTAAATTGAATTATGGGAAATAAAGTAAATAATGCATTAAGGAACATACTTTCGGGTACAGATAACGCCCTGGATTTAAGGAATATAAAATATCTTCCCAGATGGGCTGTATATTTGATAGATCTTTCTCTGGTTGCTATTTCAACATTGTTTACCGTTCTAATTATTGTAGACCTTACTCCAAATTACTATACTATACTTAGTTTTTATGATAAAGCATTTATTGTAATATTGGTGCATACTTTTTACTTCTATATATTTAAAACTTATGCCGGGATTATCAGGTATTCCTCTAATATAGATGCTCTAAAACTATTACTGGCCACCATTAGTGCATTTATCACTTTATTGATTATCAATTATATCACCTATTTTGTTATAAAAGAAAAGATCTTTTTGGTAGGCGGCTTATTAATAAATTTATGTATTTCTTTTTCTCTGCTTTTTCTATTTAGGCTAGGTGTAAAGCAGATATATGAATATTTCAAGTTAGTAAGCAGGGATGAAGATATCTTAAATGCGGTTATTCTTGGAGCCGATGAAAACGCGATTTCCATTGCTGGTGCCCTGGATATTGAAATTCCCAGAAGATTTAAGATAGTTGGTTTTTTAACCAATGAGAGACATAACAAAAGTATCAGGTTACTGGATAAGCCGGTTATAAATTATTCGGCTCAAATACATAAGGCTGTTGAATCGGTAAATGCAGAAGCCATTATTCTTTCTGAAAATAATTTTTCTGCTGAAGAAAAATTCAATTTTGTGAAAGATTGCCTTGAGAATAATATTAAGGTCTTTAATGCACCCATTGTTTCTACCTGGGGGGAAGATACTCAACCCATTGCGAAGAAAGTGAAGTCACTTCAAATTGAAGATCTTTTAGAACGGGAACCCATAAGACTTAATCCGGAAAATAAGATAGAGCAGTTAACCGGGAAAACTATTTTGGTAACCGGGGGAGCAGGTTCTATTGGAAGTGAAATTGTAAGGCAGGTTGCACAATATAATCCGAAGAAATTAATAATTCTCGATCAGGCTGAGACGCCTTTACATAGCCTTAGTCTTGAGGTAAACGCAAAATTTCCAAAGCTGAAATGTAAGTTTATAATCTGCGATGTTGGAAACTTTAAGCGTTTAGAACTGATGTTCCAAAACCAACAAATTGATGTGGTTTACCACGCAGCTGCATATAAGCACGTACCGCTAATGGAGGAAAACCCTCATGAAGCTGTTTTTGTAAATATCCAGGGAACAAAAAATTTGGCCGACCTTTCCTTAAAATATAAAGCTTCACATTTTGTAATGATCTCTACTGATAAAGCGGTAAACCCAAGTAATGTCATGGGAGCTTCTAAAAGAGCTGCTGAAATGTATGTGCAGTCACTTTATCATTCAAGTATCAAAGACGATTCAAATACTACTAAATTTATCACCACCCGTTTTGGAAATGTGCTCGGCTCAAATGGCTCTGTGGTTCCGTTATTTAAAAAGCAGATTGAAAAAGGTGGCCCGGTGACTATAACCCATCCTGATATCATTAGGTATTTTATGACAATTCCCGAGGCTTGTCAGCTAGTACTGGAAGCCGGGGCTATGGGAAAAGGGGGAGAGATCTTTATTTTTGATATGGGAGAACCGGTAAAAATTATGGATTTGGCGATAAAAATGATTAAACTTGCCGGTTATGAGCCAGATAAAAATATAAAAATAAGAATCACCGGATTAAGACCCGGCGAAAAGCTTTATGAGGAATTACTGAATGATGAATGTAAAACCCTTCCAACCCATCATAAAAAAATAATGATAGGCCAGGAAGTGGTGAGGGATTATGAAATGATTAGCGACAAAATTGAGAGTATCATTAAATCGGCTAACTCATTAAAAGCCGATAAGATGGTTAAGAAACTAAAAATGCTTATCCCGGAATTTAAGAGTAACAACTCTTTATTTGAAAGCCTGGATAATAAAGAAGAAGTAATAAGTGATTAAAAAAAGCTACATGTTAAAATCAATTAAGAAGCTGGGATTGTTTCTTATTTCTGCTATTATAGTTTCTAGTTGTGCCACCAAAGATCAGGTGGTATATTTTGATGGATCAGAAAATCTTGAAGGCCAGGAAAACCTTTTGGATTATGAACCCGTGATTCAAAAAAACGACGTTTTGCGAATTACGGTTTCTTCCTCTTCAATAAATGAAGAAATCGTGGCTCCTTTCCAACACCCAATGATGAGGCAGGGAGGAGGTAATATAGGCGGTGGTGGTCAAAATCTTTCTTTAACGGGGTATTTGGTGGGATCTAATGGAGCTATTCAATTTCCGGTATTAGGTACAATAGAGGTTACAGGTCTTTCACGTACAGAAATTCAGGAAATGCTGCAGTTAAAAATTAGGGAGTATGTTAAAGACCCTGTAGTAGATGTGAGGATTGTTAATTTTAGTGTTACTGTTTTAGGAGAAGTAGGCTCCCCGGGGAGATTGCAGATTACCGATGAACGAATTACTATGCCAGAACTATTAGCAATGAGTGGCGATATAACCTATAATGGTAGGCGTGAGAATATTAAAATAATAAGAGAGGTAAATGGAGTCAAAACTATAGGCTATATTGATATGACTGAATCTGATCTTTTTGAAAGTCCGTTCTACTATTTAAAACAAAATGATTTAGTGTATGTAGAGCCCACCTATAGAACGGTTAAGTCAGCTGGATTTTTTAGCAGTTACCAGGGGATAATTTCAGTAGGCACCACAATAATTAGTCTTTATTTTTTAATTAATAGCCTTTAAATGGAAGAATTAAACGACTTCACTGAAGAAAAGGAAGAATCAACTTTCGATTTAAAAGCAGAAATTTTTAAATATCTAACCTATTGGAAATGGATCTTGCTCGGTTTTCTTATAGGCGGTTTATTAGCCTATTTATATAATAGGTATACTATACCTAAATACAATACCGAAGCTACGATGATGATCGTAGATGATCAGGAGCAAAATGCCATGAACGCCACCCCTTCCGGTGGCGGAGCTATTTTTTCTCTGGGGGATGATGGTATTCAAAATCATATAGAAAAACTAAAATCTAAACAGCTGGTAGAGAGTGTTGTAGGTGAATTAGATCATAACATCAGCTATTTTATTGAAGGAAATGTGATTACCGTTGAGGCTTATAAATCAAGTCCTGTTTTAATTGAATTTATTACTCCTGACAGTATTGTTAATTCCATTTCTAAAAATTTGATCGTTACTCCAACTTCAGATACTTCTTTTAAGCTGGAAGAGGAGACCAGTGGGTATTCAGAGAATCATAAAATTGGTGAGTTAATAAAAATAGAGAATTTAGAGTTTACAATATTACCTCAATCAGGAGAAGAAGAAGGCACTTTTAGAAGAACTCGTTCTGTAAATATAAAAATACAAGCTTTGAGATCTGTAGCTGCCGATTATATTTCTAAATTACAAATTGCTCAAAAAGGTCAGGCCAAGGATATTTTAGCCTTAAGTTTAGTTCA
Source organism: Salegentibacter tibetensis (assembly GCF_020164485.1). Lineage (GTDB taxonomy): Bacteria > Bacteroidota > Bacteroidia > Flavobacteriales > Flavobacteriaceae > Salegentibacter > Salegentibacter tibetensis. The sequence continues at coordinate 3,150 of NZ_JAIQZA010000007.1, read as the reverse complement.
GGCATCTTCTGATAAATCTGAAGATTTCCTGAACAAATTAATGGAACGCTTTAACGAAGAAGGGATTAAAGATAAACAGGAGGTTGCAGAAAATACTACTAAATTTATCCAGGATAGGCTTGAAATGATTACCACAGAATTAGATTCGGTAGAAGTTGGGATTGCCGATTTTAAGCGACAGAATCGAATAATGGATATAGGAAGTGGAGCTTCGGAATTTCAAACTAAATTTACTGCTGCCGAGCAGGAAATTTTCAATATTGAGACACAACTTTCCCTTCTTGAGTCTATTGAAGAAGTTTTAAGAAATCAGGGGAATTATGAGTTATTGCCTGAGGTAGGAATAAACGAAGGTGGTGTTTCTGGTTTAATAAACTCCTATAATGCACTTGTTATGGAGCGTAATATCTACTTAAAGGCAGGAACTGCAAAGAATCCTGTTGTAGAGACCATAACCGAACAACTTGATAGTCTACGAGAAAATCTTTATGAAAATATAGGAAGTACCAGGCGTTCATTGAATGTGCGATTAAGGGAACTCAATCAGCGAGAAAATGTAGCACAAGGACAGTTTAGCAACTTTCCCGGATTGGAGAAAGGAATGCGAAGTATACAGCGGCAGCAGGAAATCAAAGAACAACTCTACTTATTTCTTTTACAAAGAAGGGAAGAAGCTGCAATTTCTTTTGCTGCTACTGCTTCTGTTGCCCGAGTAATTGATGCTGCTTTTACTAATAATGCGCCGGTAGACCCCAAACCCTGGTTGATTTTAGTAGGTGGATTTATCATAGGCTTAATTATCCCAATTCTCATTATTTTTCTCAAAAATATGATGGATACCAAGGTTCACCATAAAGGAGAATTACAGAGCTTAACTAAGCATGTACCGTTTATAGGAGAAGTTCCAAAAATTACCGGAGACCAAAGTGAACAGATAGAACTTAATGATCGCTCTCCCTTAGCTGAGTCATTCAGGATTTTAAGAACCAACCTTGCTTATCTAATCCAAAATAAAGATATGGATAGGGGAGAAATTATCTTTATAACCTCTACCATTAAAGGTGAGGGAAAAACCTTTATTTCCTATAATATGGCCAGGACTTTGGGGAGTACCGGAAAAAAAGTTCTTTTAATTGGAGCGGATATTAGAAACCCCAAATTACACAGGTATGCCGATGTTAATGCGGGGGAAAAGGGATTGTCAGACTACCTGTATGATTTTGAAGTGACAGAAGACCAGATTATTTCTAAAGATCAAAGTGGTAGTATAAAAATAGATATGGTGCTCTCCGGGCCAATACCTCCCAATCCTGCAGAGTTACTTATGAACGATCGTATGGAGCAGCTTATAAAATATGCTTCTAAAATATATGATTATGTTCTTGTAGATACGGCGCCTACCATGATTGTTACCGATACCTTACTTATTAGTCCGTTGGCTGATACCACGCTTTATGTAGTGCGAGCCGATCTAACCGATAAGAAAATGCTCGATTTTCCTAAAGAACTCAAGCAGCAAGGAAAGATTAAAAGTCCGGCTATTATTTTAAATGATGTCGATTATTCTAAATTCTCCTATGGGGCTAAATATGGTTATTCTTATGGATATGGTTATGGCTACGGAGTCGATAAGGAGTCCCGCTGGCAGCGAATAAAGAATAGAATGACGGGGAAAAAATCATAATTGTTAGATTTTTTGTTCTGGCTTATTTCCATCATAACGAGACCAGTGATAAAAAAAAATATCTAACGTAGGAAAATGACAGATAAATATGATATTACTGAATTATTAATGAGGCTGAAATAGATTGGTGTTCTGTTCTTTTTCCATTGATGAAAAAGAACCAAAAAATCTAGGCTTACGAAAATGGATCTAAATTTTTCGTTCGATGTCTAAATTTTCTGAACTCGCGGGGAAAATATTTGTAACGAGAAAAGACGTGTCGCTCAAACAGCAGAAAATTTAAACGACATCTCACTTCAAATTTCACCATCAATTTTCGATAGGCCGCTTGAATTTTCTACTAAGTATTATATAACTACTCTTTACTCTCTAATAAATAATAAAATCTACCTCTATCAATGGTAGCGAGGCAGGAGCGGGGTAATCTTTTGTTCTCCGTTCCCGGTTCTCAGTTATGGGTTGTCAGTTTTTAGTTTAAGCTACAAAATGTTTAGTTGTCCCGGGGTGATAATACTTTTTGTCAAATCACTAATTAACGATTAACCATTAACTATTAACGAATTAACTAAAAAAGAACCCCTCCGTCTTTTCGTTTTGCAAACGAAAATCCACCCTGCCCGACTTCATCATTCAGGCGGGCTCCCATTGAAAAAAGGGTGAGGAGCTTTTATACCGAATTTACTTCGGGATTCTAACATGCTCTAATTTCCAATATCTTAGATTCTGAAACAAGCCCGCCTGAACGGACGGGCAGGTTACCATTGACGTATTTTTAAAACCCAAATATTTAGGTTTGTTTTTTATGTTTTTATAATTCAAAAAGAAATTTACCTGGTTTGGAAGTTTCCTTTTTCATTTTTTGTGTGTATTCCTCTCACTCCGTTCGTCGGATACAATTAAAACGAAACAAAAAAGTGCGCCCTATGTGGAGGTGTTTTTTTGGCAATTGCCTTCCTCTCCCTTTTGGTCGTCGGAGGCAGAAAAAATCGCAAATCAGCAGCTAAATTTTTTCCAGGGCCCTTCGACTCCACTCAGGACAAGCTTTCAAAAATTTTTAACGCTGCTGATTTGCTGCACTCACACACGGAGTTTAAAACTCGCCATGCTCGAAACGTCATTTCCCTCCGCTAGATAAAACTTTTTATCTCAGACCTCAGAATGACGATTTAAAGAATTTTTCAGACAGCTTCAAGGGAAATCATACAATTTTCTCAATTGCAAGGAATAGCTTTTTAAAATGAGAATGAAAAAAAGCGTATCGAGAACAGCCTGACCTCACCACTTCTCGATACACTCCCGATTACATCGGGACCACTCCTTTAGACTTGTATTAATATATTTATATTAAGCTAAATTAAAAGAAGAGAGCTGAACTTAAGTACCCTAAAGACACTCAGAATTTACAAATTCATACTTCGATTCAGACTTAAGTTCAGATTTTCATCAAAAATCTCTAATAGAAATTC
>NZ_JAIQZA010000069.1 GCF_020164485.1 Salegentibacter tibetensis | reverse complement strand
AAAGCTTATCAGGAAAAAATACTGCTTAATAAGCAAAAAAGCTTGTTCAAAATGGCAAAAGAAATGGACATGGTAATCAGCTATAAAACAGCAACTTAAAAAATACGTCAATGGTAATTTATTTCAGAATCTAACATGTCGAAAATCAAAATATGTTAGAAGACAAAGTCAGTTCAGCTGACGTGATAGAATTAAGTTTTCAGAATAAATTTAAATATCAGTCCTCACAGGTTTTCAAAACCTGTGAGGACTTTTTTATATTCAGTATTTGCTAAAAGGAAAATTTTGGCGTCCAATAATTGCCATAATTTCAACCTTATCTGCTATTCTATAATAAATGGTATCAGCCTTATAAGTGCAGAACCTATAATCTTGTTTAATGTGCCTTGCCGATGGGAACATGTAGGGATTTTCAGCGATCCTATCAAAAGTATCAACCAGCCCATAAAAGTATTTCAAGGCTTGCTTATCTCCAAAATGTTGTGCCCCATATCGATAAATCCTAATAAGGTCTTCCTCAGCTTCAAGGCTAATTTTATAGCGCATTAACTATTTTTCTTTAGCCTTTTTTAATATTTCATCGGCTGTATTTCGAGTAAAGCCTCTTTTTTCGGCGCTTTCTAACTTAGATCGTATCCAGTCCACCTGTTTCTGCTGCCCTCTTGCCTGTCTTATCAAGTCATTGATCAATTCACTTTTACTAGTATATTCTTTACTAGTAACCTGCTCTTTAAGCCATTCATCATTCGGTTCTGTTACCGTAATACTTTGCCTTGCCATAATTTGTACTTTAGATGTAAATATACACCAAATTCGCACCAATTAAAATTTGTTATACGATTGAAAAATACAGACCTGTGGATCAAAAGGAAGAAATAGATTACTAAATTTACGGTTTTCTTCCTTGCAATAAGGTCTTTTTAATTTCGTATTTTCATTGAAAATTATCACTTCCATGGATCTTTCCTACTGGGAAACCAAAACCTGGTTTTCAAATATCGATTTTTGCATTATCGGCAGCGGGATTACCGGGCTAAACTGCGCGCTTAACCTAAAAGAGCGCTTTCCAAGGGCGAAAATCCTGATTTTGGAACGTGGGATCTTGCCTAATGGCGCGAGCACAAAAAATGCCGGTTTCGCTTGTTTTGGTAGCGTTTCTGAAATTCTGGACGATTTAAACTCTCACAGTGAAGCCGAAGTTTTGCAACTCATACAAAAGCGATTAAAAGGCTTGAAATTGCTTCGGGAGACTCTCGGAGACCAAAATATTGGTTACAAAGAATACGGCGGCTACGAACTTTTTACTGTTGAGGATGCTGCCCTTTTTGAAGAATGTAATTCGGCTTTACCAAAACTAAATACAATGCTGAAACCTGTATTTGGAGACTCCGTGTTTAGTATTCAAAATGATAGTTTTGGGTTTAAGAATATTCAGAAGAAACTTATTTTTAATCAGTTTGAAGGACAATTAAATACCGGCAAAATGATGGAGGTTTTACTGCATAAAGTCCAAAAAGCCTGTATAAAAATCCTGAATAATATTACAGTTGAAGAATTTGTGGAAACAAAAAATTCAATAAAAATCAAAACCGATAAATTAGAAATTTCAGCAAATAAATTATTGATCGCTACCAACGGATTTTCAGAAAAACTGGGGATTTCAGAAGTAAAACCCGCCCGCGCCCAGGTGTTGGTTACCAAACCGATAAAAAATCTGGAGATCAAAGGAACGTTCCATTTGGATAAAGGCTATTATTATTTCAGAAATATTGGTGACCGCGTCCTTTTTGGCGGCGGAAGAAACCTGGATTTTAAAACGGAAGAAACCACCGAAATTGCTCAAACCGAACTTATTCAGCACAGACTGGAACAATTGCTTAAAACCACAATTTTGCCTGAAACTCGAATTGAAATAGATCAGCGCTGGAGCGGAATTATGGGAGTTGGGAAACAGAAAAACCCTGTCGTAAAGCAAATTTCAGAAAATGTTTATTGTGGGGTTCGTTTAGGCGGAATGGGCGTTGCTATTGGTAGTTTGGTCGGGAAAGAACTTTCAGAATTAATAAAATGATAAAGAAAATCTTCAAATTCCTGCTGAAACTTGCAGGCATTTTAATTTTGTTTTCGCTTTTAATGGTGCTGCTTTATAAATGGGTTCCGGTTCCGTTTACACCATTAATGGCCATTCGTTATTTTGAAAATCCTGAAGAGAAGATCCAGTATTCCTGGATCCCGCGAGAAGAGATTTCTTTGCATTTACAACTTGGGGTAATTGCGAGTGAAGATCAAAATTTTGTGAAGCATAATGGCTTTGATTTTGAAGCTATAGAAGAGGCGATAGAAGACAACCAAAAAGGAAAGCGCATGCGTGGTGCCAGTACCATTTCGCAACAAACTGCGAAAAATGTGTTTTTATGGCCGGGAAGAAACTGGCTGCGAAAAGGTTTGGAGGTTTATTTCACTTTCTTGATCGAAACCTTTTGGAGCAAAGAGCGAATTATAGAAGTTTACCTGAATAGCATTGAAATGGGCCCCGGAGTTTACGGCGCTGAAGCCGCTGCTCAGCATTGGTTCAATAAATCGGCTGCAAATCTTTCGGTTTATGAAGCTGCGGCAATTGCGGCTATTTTACCAAATCCCCGGGAATACGGGGCAAATCCTGCCAGCAATTATATAAATCAGCGAAAGAACTGGATCGTCAGACAAATGCAGAATTACGGGGAATTTAGATTGGAGTAGTTTAAACCAGACCTCACAGGTTTCAAAAACCTGTGAGGTCTCAAAAGAATTAAATGAATTCAATAAAAGAAAAACTATATAAAGCCTGCGAAGCTTATGTGGAAGAACGCATAAAGCGAATTGAAGCTGCTATGGCTGGACTCGAAAGCGATTTGGAGAATGAGACTAAGAGTAGTGCAGGAGATAAATATGAAACCGGCAGGGAAATGATAAACCTGGAAATAAATAAACTATCGGAACAACTGCAGCAATTCAAAAATCTAAGAAATACGCTCAGTGTGGCTAAAAGGAGAACCAATAACGCCACTGCGCAATTAGGAACTGCGGTGAAAACCAATATGGCCAATTATTTTATCGCCATCCCGGCCAATCGTATTATTGTAGATGGAGTCGTATATTTTGCCATTGGAGCCAATTCTCCAATCGCACAATTATTACTGCATAAAAAAGCCGGTGAAAAAATAACTTTTAACGGAAAATCTGCTAAAATCCTGGAAGTGTTTTAACTCATTCGCTAGGAGATTTACAAGCAAAATTAAACTAAGGGTGTCACGTCGAGCGCCAGCCCGACTCGGCACTGGGGGGCAGTCGGGACGTTTTTGTTTAAACCTTCGATTAAATCTTGTCTTGAGCGCAGTCGAAAGGCTCAAGGAGATAAAAGCTTTTAGACGGATAAGCATTCTGAAATCTAGTTACAGCCACCAATACACGAATATTTAATTAGTGTATTCGTGGCCCAAATTATTTAAGCCTTGATTCGATTAATTTTTCTGAAACTTTCAGATTAACTTTTTTTCCTTCTTTTAATTCTTGTGAATGATTAAAATAAATGGTTTTTCCGTTTAATTCAGCTTCAATTAGCCAGTTTTCACCTTTAAACCAGGATTTCTTTACTGTTGCCTTTATTGCTGATTTCTGGGTGAGTTTCATTTCTTCAGGATAAAGGATTACCTTTTTTCTGCTTTTTTCATCTTCACGTAGATCTTTCAGCATTAGTTCATTTACATCACCAAAGAGCGAAGCCACATATTTATTCGGCGGGTTTTGATATAATTCTGAAGGAGAATTTTCCGCATAGATTTTTGCATTTTTTAATACAATGGTTTTATCGGCAAAGGAAAGTGCATCGGTGCTGTCGTGAGTAGCGACGATGCAGGCAATATTGTTTTCCTTTAAATAAGCAAAAAGCCTGCGGCGTAAGTTGTTTTTTCTGAAATGATCTATATGGCTAAAAGGCTCGTCCAGCAAAAGCAGTTCTGGTTGTTTTGCCAAAGCACGTGCTAAAGCTACTCGCTGTTGTTGTCCGCCGCTAAGGAGTTTCGATTTTTTATCGGCCAGCTCGGTCATTTCGACCACTTCCAGCAATTTTTTAATGCGGTTTTTCTTTTTTTGAGGAAATTGATTGCTGAGATGTTTTCCAATATTATCGGCCACACTTAAGGGTGGCATTAAATCGAAGTCCTGGGCCAGGTATTTAATAAACGGCTCTCCCGGCACAAGGTGCATAATCCGCTGAAAGCGGACAGGCGTTCCGTTTCAAAACGGACACTTTTCTTCTAAAATTTCGGTTAAGTTAATTAAATTTTTTTTGCTCTTATTTTCTAAATTTTCTCATCGATTCTCCCTCT
>NZ_JAIQZA010000068.1 GCF_020164485.1 Salegentibacter tibetensis | reverse complement strand
CTGTTTTTGATCAATGGCTTAACGAAGAAAGAAAAATAGATCACGTGCTTGCCAATCTAAAACAAGCTAATTTTGATCCGGAGTTTTATACTCACCACGAAAAGGAAATTTTTAAAAGTTTTAAAGAAAATTTACAGGAATTTTGATGAAACAGACCTCACAGGTCTTAGAGACCTGTGAGGTCTAAACACCTTAGAATATGAAATATGAACCAATTATAGCTGACAGGTACTACCATATTTATAACCGGGGTAATAACAAGCAGTCTATATTCTTAGAGGAAAAGAATTACGAATATTTCATAAGCCTTATTGTAAAATATTTAATTCCTGTAGCTAATATTTATGCGTACTGTTTGATAAAAAATCATTTTCATATTTTAGTAAAAACAAAAACTGATATTCCTGATTTAAAAATTTCTAAAGCTTTTTCAAATTTATTTAATGCGTATGCAAAGGCTATAAATAAGGCTTATAACCGATCAGGAAGTCTATTTCAGGATCGATTCAAAAGGAAAATTATTGAAAATGAAGAATACCTTAAAACTTTAATTCTTTACATTCATCTAAATCCGGAAAAACATAAAATCATTAAAGATTTTTGCAACTATAAACATTCCTCTTATTCAAAAATAATTTCAACGGGAAATTCCTTTTTGAGCGAAAATGAAGTAATAGAGCTCTTTAATGATAGGGCTAGCTTTTCGTCTGTTCATTTTCAAAGACAGGAAAAAATACATGAGCTTGATAAAAATATTTTCTTAGAATAAATTCAGACCTCACAGGTTTTAAAAACCTGTGAGGTCTAACGCACAATATATGAGCAAACTAGAACACAATATGTCTCTCACCGCAGAGGCACCGGCAAAACTTTCTACAAAACAAAAACTCGCCAGCGGCATTGGATTGATTGGTTTGTTTTTATTAGTGCTGGCTGTAGCGAACGTAAATTTCCCGAATAAAACTTTATTTCTAAGCTTGTCGCTAGGACTTATAACCTTAGGAACAGTAATATTTGCAAACGACCTTTATTTAGGCAAACACGCCGGGATAAAAAACGATGATGTATGGTTTAAATCGCTTACAGGCCGCGGATTTTGGGCCTGGATCCTGGGAATAACACTCACGCTTTTTTATATAGTCTTATATTGGTATCCGCAATATTTAGGCTTGAATCCCGATGGCGCCAATACAGGAATCGTGGCTTTATTCGATCCTTTAAGCCAACTAATTAGCGGAAATCCGGCCAGCCAATGGTTTGTTTACGGGACGCTTTACACTTTGGCTATTCTCATTTTTGGCTATAAATTTATCCTGAAATACCGCAATAATCGTTACGAGATAATTCGTACTTTTTCGGTGATGTTCTTTCAGCTGGGTTTCGCATTTTTAATCCCGGAAATTTTAATTCGGCTCAATCAACCTTATTACAATCCTGCCAATATCTGGCCGCTTAACTACGATCTGTTTACCGATTATAAGATAAACGAATTTCTTTCCGCAGGGAATATTGGCGTAATTATGCTGGCTTTTGGTTTGATTTCTATCTTCGTAATTACTCCTATTTTAACTTACAAATACGGAAAACGTTGGTATTGTAGCTGGGTTTGCGGATGCGGCGGACTTGCAGAAACCGCCGGCGATCCTTACCGCCACTTATCCAATAAATCTCAATATGCCTGGAAGATTGAGCGCTGGGTTATTCATAGTGTTCTGGTTTTCATAACTGTAATGACCATCGCGGTTTTATATTCATTTTTAGGCGACAATGCAAATGATTTCTGGCTTACCAAAGATGTTTTTCTCTGGGGTTCCGCCGGTTTTCTCACCTTGCTTTTTGCTATAATTATGATCTTTAAACGCAAAGAACTGGCAAAAGATGCGAAATACGGAGGTATTGGTTATCTGGTGATAATTTTGGCTATCATTGGTATTAATTATTTAAGCGGAAACGGAAATATTTTCTTCTTTGCCGGTTACCAACTTAGGGAATGGTATGGCTTTTTGATTGGCGCTGTATTTTCCGGGGTAATTGGAGTTGGTTTTTATCCGATTTTTGGTAGCCGGGTTTGGTGCCGATACGGTTGCCCAATGGCGGCAATTTTAGGAATGCAGCAACGACTTTTTTCAAAATTCAGGATTACCACAAACGGCGGACAATGTATTTCCTGCGGAAACTGCTCTACGTATTGTGAGATGGGAATTGACGTTCGCGCTTATGCCCAAAAAGGCGAAAACATTGTCCGCTCCAGTTGTGTTGGCTGCGGAATCTGCTCGGCTGTTTGCCCGCGTGGCGTGTTAAAACTCGAAAATGATGATTTAGACGGAAGAATAAATTCTGAAGAAGTTCTATTAGGAAATGATGTTGATTTAATGGATTTGGTAAAGCAGAAATCGAAGTAATGCCGAAAAAAAATCACGAAACTCAGTGCAAAACGAAATATAAATCAGAAAACTACCCCCTTAATGAATCTAAGCTTCAAAAAGTTAGGATAAAAGTCATTATTCCGGCTTACAACGAAGAAGAATCCATTGCCAAAGTGATTGCTGAAATTCCTGAGCTTGTACAGGAAATAATTGTGGTAAGCAACAACTCTACCGATGCTACTGAAGGAAATGCCAGTAACGCCGGTGCAACCGTGCTTCAGGAAAATCGAAAAGGTTATGGTTATGCCTGTTTAAAGGGTATGGACTATATCTCAAAACAACCAACAACACCCGACATTATTGTCTTTCTGGATGGTGATTACAGCGATTTTCCGTCAGAATTAACTAAGATTATCGCGCCAATTATTGAAGAAAACAAAGACCTGGTGATTGGTGCCCGGGTAAAAAAATGGCGGGAAAAAGGCTCGATGACTTTTCCGCAGATATTTGGGAATTGGCTGGCCACTTCATTGATGAAATTATTTTTCAACGCCCGCTTTACCGATCTCGGTCCGTTTAGGGCAATTAAATACGATAAGCTGCGGGAACTCGAAATGCAGGATAAAACCTACGGCTGGACGGTAGAAATGCAACTAAAAGCCTTAAAAAAAGAATTTTCCTACACCGAAATTCCTGTACATTACAAAAATAGAATTGGCACCTCAAAAGTTTCGGGCACGGTGAAAGGTGCTATCTTTGCAGGAATCAAAATCCTTGGATGGATCTTTAAATACAGTTTCAAGTAATGGATTTGGCCATTATCATCATATACACGCTTGCCCTGCTGCTCATTTTCTTCTATAGTATTTCGCAGCTTCAGTTGTTATTGAATTATCTCAAAGCAAAAAAAAAGGTGGATATCTCGGATAAATTTGATCTAAAAAATCCTGCTGAAATTCCTTTTGTGACTATTCAACTTCCACTTTATAACGAACTTTACGTGGTGGAACGTCTACTGAAAAACATTGCAAAAATTGATTATCCGCGGGAAAAACTGGAGATACAGGTTCTTGATGATTCTACAGATCAATCGGTTGAAAAAATTGAAATATTAGTAGCGCAGCTCCAAAAAAATGGACTCGATATAAAACATATTACCCGCAAAGAACGTAGCGGCTTTAAGGCAGGCGCTTTAAAAGAAGGTTTAAAAATCGTGAAAGGCGAATTTATCGCAATTTTTGATTCCGATTTTCTGCCGAAAGAAGACTGGCTATTGCAAACTGTGCCTTACTTTAAAAACCCTGAAATTGGCGTGGTGCAAACCCGCTGGGGACATATAAACCGGGATTATTCCTTGCTTACCAAAATCCAGGCTTTCGCTTTGGACTTTCATTTTATCCTGGAACAGACCGGCCGTAATTTTGGACGGCATTTTATCAACTTTAATGGCACGGCCGGAATATGGAGAAAGGAATGCATTTTAGACGCAGGAAACTGGAGCGGAGACACCTTAACCGAAGACCTGGACTTAAGTTACCGCGCACAGCTCAAAAAATGGAAGTTTAAATACCTGGAAGACGTAGAAACACCTGCCGAATTACCGGTAGTGGTAAGTGCAGCCCGCTCCCAGCAATTTCGATGGAATAAGGGCGCTGCAGAAAATTTTCATAAGAATTTTAAAAAGTTGATAAAAGATAGATCGGTACCACTTAGCACTAAATTTCACGCTTTTTTTCACCTTTTAAATTCCAGTATGTTTTTGGTGATACTGGTTCTGGCGGTTCTAAGCATTCCGGTGTTGTTTATTAAAAATAACAATCCGCAGTTTAGCTGGTATTTTAACCTGGTCGCCTTCTTTTTGGTAAGCACTGTTATTTTTCTTTTATGCTATTACACTGCTTATGCAAAGATCCACGGGAAAAGTTTTAAAAGCTTTTTGAGCTTTATCGGAATGTTTTTTACATTTTTTTCCGTGGCGATGGGATTTTCGGTGCATAATTCACTTGCGGTTTTGGAAGGACATTTTGGAAAAAAATCGGCTTTTATACGAACGCCGAAATTCAACGTAAGTTCCCTTAAAGACTCCTGGAAAAACAATATTTATATTCAGCAGAAATTCTCGTTTAGCCTTGCAGTAGAATTCGCTTTATGGCTGTATTTTGGCTTCGGACTCTACAGCGCTTTTATGCTGAATGATTTTAGCCTGGCTATTTTCCACCTGATGCTTTTTGTGGGTTTTGGATTTGTGATTTTTAGATCGGTGAGGATTTAAGGAAGAAAAAGCTAAATGTGAAGTTATAATTCGTCATCCTGAACTTGTTTCAGGATCTAACTCGTAAAGGATATTAGAAGCTGAAACAAGTTACCATTGACGTATTTTTTAAGTTGCTGTTTTATAGCTGATTACCATGTCCATTTCTTTTGCCATTTTGAACAAGCTTTTTTGCTTATTAAGCAGTATTTTTTCCT
>NZ_JAIQZA010000067.1 GCF_020164485.1 Salegentibacter tibetensis | reverse complement strand
GTAAAGTAAAACATCGCTATTATATAACAATCCAGACACACCGAAGTTGAGGATCTTATCGTTTACTTTTGCGTTAAAAGCAATACCGCTGCCACATAGTGGGCAATACGTTATTACTACAGCTTTCCCTTCAAAATCATCATTAACTATTTCATGATAATTCATAATAGCAATAGGATAAGCTTTAGCAATTCCATTTTCGTATACCCCTAAAATTCTATCATTTTTAGATAAGATAGCTTTAGAAGCACTTAAAAACTTTGGACTGTCTATAGAGGGAATTCCATCTTTTGGAGGTCCTCCATCTTTTATTTCAGAAATCGGGATGCTTGCATTGGACAGATCAAAACCTTTTTTCTCCTGGGCATAATTGGACTGGAAGGTTATACAAGCTATTAATAAAAACAATATTGATTTCATAAAAAAGATATTTCGGGTTCAATTTACTACCAGGCGCAAAGTTGTTCAAGGATAATGTCTAAAACTACTTTTCTAATTTTATTTCAAATTTGTATTTCTAAGAGTTTGCTCAAATTCTTCAGTAGTAAAAATTTTACTGGTAATCATTCTTAAATTCATTAAAGCCGCCTCGAAGGTATCCATACCAGGTAGTTTAGCGCTGGCACTTGCATCTGCAATAACTGCCACTTCATATCCATCTTCCAGTAAATGTCGGGTATGTGATTCTAAATTTAGATTTGTAGACATTCCTGCCATCAATATTTTCTGTATTTTGTATTTTCTTAATTGCAGGTATAAATCTGTGGTTTGAGGCCCATAAATTTTATGAGGATTACAAATTATAATATTTTCTTTAGATAAATACTGCTTGAATTGATACAGAAAATCAGCTCCGGAATCTTCAAATCCTTTCATATTTAATCTTCCGTTTCTTTTATCCACATGCCTTTTGATTGCATAAATTTTTCTAAAGAACCCCCAAATTTCCAACCCTGATCTGTAGGAAAAAAATAATGAGGAGATATAAAAACTTTTAGGTTATTTTCCTGAGCAAGACTAAAAACCATGTCCATATTTAAGATGGTGTCATTCTCTTTAACACTTTCTTTTACTATAGGCCAGGCTCATCATCTCTTAAAAAATCATTTTGTGGGGCGGTGATTACCACCGCAGTATTTTTATCAATTTCAAATTCCGGCTCTGGTAATCAGGAATCTTTTGCAGCTTTATTTACTTTCCAGTCTAAACTTTTCATATTGCTGTTTTTTGTTAAACATTTTTTTAATAGGTATTAATATAAACATCATCACTAATGTCAATTGTCATTATTGTGACACTCTAACAATATTTAACTCTTATTTTCAAGATTCCATCATATTCAAATTCACCCCTAAATTTCTTATTGTTAACGGTCAATTAGATCCTATACCTCTTTCTTTACAGATCTTTGTATTCCTCACATAACTTCATATATAACAGTTACTTACATTGAAATATTTTATTCATTTATTTAAAAATAGGGGATACTCCCCATCTTTAAAAGCAGTCATTATATCTAACTTTAAGACGCTTTTAGAATTGGTCCGAACACATTCAATATTCCGGCTTAAGGATATTAACTATAAACAACTTTTACTTCCGTGAGATTATAGAAAAGCAAAGAATTTATTAACCTAAATAAATATTAATTAAATAATTGCATTATGAAAAATTTTAATTTTTGGGTGTGCTTCGCTTTCATTGCGATAGTACTAACCTCCTGCAGCGAAGATGAGAAAATTCAGGATAGTTCTGAATTGGCAACAATATCCTTTGGAGCCTTACTGAATGACATGGCCAACGGCAGAGCGGCACTTAAAGAACATTTAAGTGATATTCCCGAATGCTCTGACGCCTCACCGGCTTTTGTAGAAGTAGTATTGACTGGTCCTACAAATGTGGGTACCATGGAAGAACCATTGGTGGTTCAAGTAAATTCAACTCCCGGCAACGATGGGAATTACTTTACCAAATATTCTTCAGATTTGGAGCTACAACCGGGAAATTATACCCTGCAGTATTTTGCTGTTTTTGATGGTAACCCTGTAAATGCCGGTAGCAACATGATCTGGTTAGCTCCGGTAACAGGAGGAAGCCTTGCCAATTTTGTAAATAATTCTTTACCTCTCGAAATAGAGCTTAGAGCCGGAGTGAAAAAATATGTTGATGTTGAAGTTTTGTGTTTTGACGATCGTATAGTGAACGAATACGGCTATACTTTTTTTGAGCTTGACGCAACAAGAGGAATAGAGTTTTGCATTTTTGGAAATTATTGTGATGAAACCGGTAGGCATTTCTCTGCAAAATTTAGTGTTGATGCCTGGAGATATAGCGGTGATCCCACAGAACCTAATGGAAAAGTAATTGCGAATGATCTTGCCAACATTACCGGAACCAACAATGCCGGAGATGCCTTTGCAGAGCCACTTTGTCTTGTATTACCAGACGGCAGTGGAGTCGATGAGTATTATATAGAAATCACTTTAATGGATTCTGATGTTTACGATACAGAAGAAAGAATTGTAAGAAGCGGAGTGATAACAGATGAAGAAGTAAGATCACTATTCAGTGGGGATTCCAATAATGATTATTTTCATTTTATGGCTGGATCCTGTCAGGCTTCAGATTCGCCTCCATTCTTTGATACAGCAAGTTTGATTCAACTTCCGGAAGGTTTTAAGGCGGAAAGATTGGCATATGGCCTACATCTGCCTACAAGCGCCACCTGGGATGATGAAGGAAACCTTTTTGTTGCACAAGCCGGAGGAGGATTGTTCCCTGGCCAGTTGGCCCCAATGGGTATAATCCAGATCATGGCTGACGGCAGCAGGGTAGAAGTGATAGACCTTGACAACAGGGGAATAGAACCTTCCATTATAGGCCTGGTATGGCATGAAGGCTGGTTCTATTTTACTCACAGAGCTGAAGATCTTACAGGAGCGGTTTCCCGGGTAAATAAAAACGGTCAGTTAGAGCTCTTGTTTAAGGGGATCATCGACAACCAGGATGAACATCAGATAAACGATATCCAGGTTGGACCCGATGGTTTGATGTATGTTTCGGTGGGAATGGCCGGTAATTCAGCTGTAGCAGGTCCTGACATTGCACCTGCCGTGAAAAAAAGTCCTAATTTACGCGCCAGACCCTGTGAGGATATTGTTCTTATCGGTAAGAATTATGAATCTCTGAATTTTCTGACTCCGGAAGAGGGAGATATGGTTAAAACAGGTGCTTATGTTCCTTTTGGTGTAGAAACCCATCCCGGACAGGTCATTCAGGGGGTAACCCTTTGTGGGGGATCTATTCTTAAATTTGATCCCAATAATGCTATGGGAACCATTTCCACTCATGCCTGGGGATTCCGAAATCTCATTGGCCTTACCTGGGACAGTAACGGGGATATGTATGCCGCTGAAAATGGTTATGACATCCGGGGTTCGCGCCCTGTAAAGGATTATATGGATGCCAGTTTACGAATTCACCAGGGCATGTGGTATGGAGTACCGGATTTCTCTGCCAACAGAGAACCTCTCACCGATCCTAAATTTGAAGTGGCCGATGAATTCCAGGCACCCATATACATAAACGGTGAATTTATAGGAAAGGATCTTGGTTTTGTTATAGACCATGAGGCCAGCGGGCTCACCCCTCCAGACCCTTCTGTGGTGCTTGGACAACACGAATTTAATTCATCTCCAAGTATGCTGGATATAGGACCTGCCTCTTGGGAATCTTGGACTAACCACGTATTCATCGCCGAATGGGGAGACTTAGCACCTGCTACTAATCCTTTACGTACTACGCCTGCAGGAGTCCAGATAGTGCGGGTAGATCCTGCTACAGGACAACTTTCAACTTTTGCAAGTAATAAAGGAGACGGTCCTGCTTCCTTCCAGGGAATGAAGGGAAAAGGACTGGAACGACCCTTCGATGTGAAATTTGGACCTGATGGTGCTATGTATATAGTAGATTACGGTGTGGTCACAATAGACCTGTCAAAATCGCCACCTGTAGTTTATGACGAGAATTCCGGTGCCATTTGGAAAATTACTAAAATGGAATAGAAAGAAAGATCATTAAAATGCAAAAGAGGCCGTCTTTTTAATGACCGCCTTTTTTATTTTTAGTAATTGGTTTTATCAGCTAAATAACCTGTATTCCTCACAAGGTGGAATTAAAAAACCCTTGCCGGAGCAAGGGTTTTTTAAGTTATCTAATGAGCTGCCACGGTTTCATTTTCTTCAAAAAAAGGATAGTCTGTATAACCTTTTTCACCGGGAGTATAGAAAGTATCATAATCCGGTTCGTTTAAAGTAAAATCATTCTCAAACCTATGGATAAGGTCTGGATTGGCGATGAAGGACCTGCCAAATGAAATAAGATCGGTCTTATTATCGGTGATGCTTTTTTCTGCTTCACCCTTTGTATATCCTCCATTACGGATAAGGGTGCCTTCAAATTTTTCTCTGATTTTTAAAAATATAGATTGTGAAACATTGGGAGATCCTAGTGACGAGTTATCTACCAGGTGCAGGTAGGCCAGCTCAAATTTGTTAAGCTGTTCTGTAAGATATATGAACTGATCATCGATACCGTTAAAAATTTCAGTACCGTTGAAAGCACTATAGGGTGATAATCGTATTCCCACTTTTTCGCTACCTATAGCCTTAGTAACTTTATCTACCGTTTCCAGGGTGAATCTGCTTCTGTTTTCTTTGGAGCCCCCATATTCATCGGTCCGTTTATTAGTCACAGTATTTAAAAACTGATCGGCCAGGTATCCATTGGCAGAATGTATCTCCACACCGTCAAATCCTGCTTTCATAGCATTTAAAGCAGCTTGAACGAACTCGTCCTGAGCCTGCTTTATTTCCTCTATGGTCATTTCTCTTGGAACCGGATATGGCTGAGGTCCGTGCTGGTCTG
>NZ_JAIQZA010000066.1:3262-5225 GCF_020164485.1 Salegentibacter tibetensis | reverse complement strand
AATTGATTGTTGTAATTATATTAAGAAACAACGATGAAGAGTTTGATCCTGGCTCAGGATGAACGCTAGCGGCAGGCCTAACACATGCAAGTCGAGGGGTAACAGGGAAGAGCTTGCTCTTTCGCTGACGACCGGCGCACGGGTGCGTAACGCGTATACAACCTACCTTTTAGCGGGGAATAGCCCAGGGAAACTTGGATTAATGCCCCATAGTATATGGAGATCTCCTGATTTTCATATTAAACATTTATGGCTATTAGATGGGTATGCGTCCTATTAGTTAGTTGGTAAGGTAACGGCTTACCAAGGCTACGATAGGTAGGGGTCCTGAGAGGGAGATCCCCCACACTGGTACTGAGACACGGACCAGACTCCTACGGGAGGCAGCAGTGAGGAATATTGGACAATGGGCGAGAGCCTGATCCAGCCATGCCGCGTGCAGGAAGACTGCCCTATGGGTTGTAAACTGCTTTTACAGAGGAAGAACCACTCCCACGTGTGGGAGTTTGACGGTACTCTGCGAATAAGGATCGGCTAACTCCGTGCCAGCAGCCGCGGTAATACGGAGGATCCAAGCGTTATCCGGAATCATTGGGTTTAAAGGGTCCGTAGGCGGGCAGTTAAGTCAGTGGTGAAAGTCTTCCGCTCAACGGGAGAACTGCCATTGAAACTGATTGTCTTGAGTTATTATGAAGTGGTTAGAATGAGTAGTGTAGCGGTGAAATGCATAGATATTACTCAGAATACCGATTGCGAAGGCAGATCACTAATAATATACTGACGCTGATGGACGAAAGCGTAGGTAGCGAACAGGATTAGATACCCTGGTAGTCTACGCCGTAAACGATGGTTACTAGCTGTTCGGCCCGATTAAGGGCTGAGTGGTTAAGCGAAAGTGATAAGTAACCCACCTGGGGAGTACGTTCGCAAGAATGAAACTCAAAGGAATTGACGGGGGCCCGCACAAGCGGTGGAGCATGTGGTTTAATTCGATGATACGCGAGGAACCTTACCAGGGCTTAAATGTAGTCTGACAGGAGTGGAAACACTTTTTTCTTCGGACAGATTACAAGGTGCTGCATGGTTGTCGTCAGCTCGTGCCGTGAGGTGTCAGGTTAAGTCCTATAACGAGCGCAACCCCTGTGGTTAGTTGCCAGCGAGTAATGTCGGGAACTCTAACCAGACTGCCAGTGCAAACTGCGAGGAAGGTGGGGATGACGTCAAATCATCACGGCCCTTACGTCCTGGGCCACACACGTGCTACAATGGTAGGGACAGAGAGCAGCCACTTCGCGAGAAGGAGCGAATCTACAAACCCTATCACAGTTCGGATCGCAGTCTGCAACTCGACTGCGTGAAGCTGGAATCGCTAGTAATCGGATATCAGCCATGATCCGGTGAATACGTTCCCGGGCCTTGTACACACCGCCCGTCAAGCCATGGAAGCTGGGGGTACCTGAAGTCGGTCACCGCAAGGAGCCGCCTAGGGTAAAACTGGTAACTGGGGCTAAGTCGTAACAAGGTAGCCGTACCGGAAGGTGCGGCTGGAACACCTCCTTTCTAGAGCAAAGTACTTTTAAAGTACATAGCGCAAGAATCAAAGGGAAGTTCTTAAAGATCCTGATTTGGTCTTGATTCTAAAGCTGTCGATTTAATATTTAAAAAATTAGAGAAAAGAAACAAGAGAAAAGAGAAAAGACTTTTTAGTCCTGGATCTTGAGTCTTAATTCTTGGATCACACAAAGGACAGTCTCATAGCTCAGCTGGTTAGAGCGCTACACTGATAATGTAGAGGTCGGCAGTTCGAGTCTGCCTGAGACTACTACCGAAGTACGAAGTACAAGGTTAGAAGTTAGAGGGTGAAGCGAGACAATTAAGTTCATTACAATTTATTGAAAGGAAATTTTAGAAGTTGGGCAACCAGTTTACAGTACGCAGTGAGCAGTACGCAGTACAGTTACAA
>NZ_JAIQZA010000066.1:0-3169 GCF_020164485.1 Salegentibacter tibetensis | reverse complement strand
TGCGTATAAGCATATTCGTTTGTTTGCCATTGAAATTAGGTTGTATAAGAGGAAAAAAGTTCATTGACATATTGAGAAACAAAGAATACGAGAAAACTACAGTTATAGAAGTTTACTTTTATAACGAGGTAAATTAATTAAATTAATAGAATATATTGTGATTTAGGTCACGAGAAATTCGAGCATAAGCAAGAAGCATACAAGCTAGATAAGGGCGTATGGGGAATGCCTAGGCTCTCAGAGGCGAAGAAGGACGTGATAAGCTGCGAAAAGCTGCGGGGATTGGCACATACAAGTTGATCCGCAGATATCCGAATGGGGCAACCCACTATACTGAAGGTATAGTATCCTTTAAGGAGGCAAACCCGGAGAACTGAAACATCTAAGTACCCGGAGGAAGAGAAAACAATAGTGATTGCGCTAGTAGCGGCGAGCGAACGCGCATTAGCCCAAACCATAAGGTTTACGGACCTTATGGGGTTGTAGGACCACAATATTTGTTGCAAACAGAATTAGAACAGGTTGGAAAGCCTGGCCATAGACGGTGACAGCCCGGTATAGGTAAAGAATGCAATGATAGTGGTATCCTGAGTAGTGCGGGGCACGAGAAACCCTGTATGAATCCGGCGGGACCATCCGCCAAGGCTAAATACTCCTGAGAGACCGATAGTGAACCAGTACCGTGAGGGAAAGGTGAAAAGAACCCTGAACAAGGGAGTGAAATAGATCCTGAAACCATACGCTTACAAGCGGTCGGAGCCCTTATGGGTGACGGCGTGCCTTTTGCATAATGAGCCTACGAGTTACCGTTTCCAGCAAGGTTAAGCAGTTCAGCTGTGGAGCCGTAGCGAAAGCGAGTCTTAATAGGGCGAATTAAGTTGGTAATGGTAGACGCGAAACCGTGTGATCTACCCTTGGGCAGGTTGAAGCTGTGGTAACACATAGTGGAGGACCGAACCCGTTGACGTTGAAAAGTCTTGGGATGACCTGAGGGTAGGGGTGAAAGGCCAATCAAACTCGGAAATAGCTCGTACTCCCCGAAATGCATTTAGGTGCAGCGGTATAATAGTTTTATAGAGGTAGAGCTACTGATTGGATGCGGGGGCTTCACCGCCTACCAATTCCTGACAAACTCCGAATGCTATAAAATGTTTTATATCAGTGAGGGCATGGGTGCTAAGGTCCGTGTCCGAGAGGGAAAGAACCCAGACCATCAGCTAAGGTCCCCAAATATATGTTAAGTTGAAGAAACGCGGTTGGACTGCCCAGACAGCTAGGATGTTGGCTTGGAAGCAGCCATTCATTTAAAGAGTGCGTAACAGCTCACTAGTCGAGCGGTCCGGCATGGATAATAATCGGGCATAAACATATTACCGAAGCTATGGACTATATATTTAGATATATAGTGGTAGGGGAGCATTGTAACAGAGATGAAGGTGTACTGCGAGGTATGCTGGATTGGTTACAAAAGAAAATGTAGGCATAAGTAACGATAATGCGGGCGAGAAACCCGCACACCGAAAGACTAAGGTTTCCCCAGCTATGCTAATCAGCTGGGGGTTAGTCGGGACCTAAGGCGAACCCGAAGGGGGTAGTCGATGGACAACAGATTAATATTTCTGTACTTGCCCCACGCTAAAGCGGACGGAGGCGAACAGTTGGTGCGTGCTGACGGAATAGCACGTTGAAGGGAGTGGTAACACCCCGATAGTACACAAAAGCTTCGGCCGGCGTGATAATCCAGCGAATCGACTTCCAAGAAAAGCGAGTGGAGGCAACCCGTACCGTAAACCGACACAGGTAGTTGGGATGAGAATTCTAAGGTGCTCGAGAGATTCATGGCTAAGGAACTAGGCAAAATGGGCCCGTAACTTCGGGAGAAGGGTCGCCCCGACGTAAAGTCGGGGCCGCAGTGAAGAGGTCCAGGCGACTGTTTATCAAAAACACAGGGCTCTGCTAAATCGAAAGATGATGTATAGGGCCTGACACCTGCCCGGTGCTGGAAGGTTAAGAGGAGATGTTAGCTTCGGCGAAGCATTGAATTGAAGCCCCAGTAAACGGCGGCCGTAACTATAACGGTCCTAAGGTAGCGAAATTCCTTGTCGGGTAAGTTCCGACCTGCACGAATGGTGCAACGATCTGGACACTGTCTCAGCCATGAGCTCGGTGAAATTGTAGTATCGGTGAAGATGCCGATTACCCGCTACGGGACGAAAAGACCCCGTGCACCTTTACTATAGCTTAGTATTGACTTTGGACAAGTGATGTGTAGGATAGGTGGGAGACTTTGAAGCGCCGTCGCCAGGCGGTGTGGAGTCATTGTTGAAATACCACCCTTTACTTGTTCGGAGCCTAACCTCATTTTATGAGGGACAGTGCTTGGTGGGTAGTTTGACTGGGGTGGTCGCCTCCAAAAGAGTAACGGAGGCTTCTAAAGGTTCCCTCAGCACGCTTGGTAACCGTGCGTAGAGTGCAATGGCAAAAGGGAGCTTGACTGAGAGACATACAGGTCGATCAGGTACGAAAGTAGAGCATAGTGATCCGGTGACACCGCGTGGAAGGGTCATCGCTCAAAGGATAAAAGGTACGCCGGGGATAACAGGCTGATCTCCCCCAAGAGCTCACATCGACGGGGGGGTTTGGCACCTCGATGTCGGCTCGTCACATCCTGGGGCTGGAGAAGGTCCCAAGGGTTGGGCTGTTCGCCCATTAAAGTGGCACGCGAGCTGGGTTCAGAACGTCGTGAGACAGTTCGGTCTCTATCTGTAGTGGGCGTTAGAAATTTGAGTGGACCTGATCCTAGTACGAGAGGACCGGATTGGACCAACCTCTGGTGCACCAGTTGTTCCGCCAGGAGCATTGCTGGGTAGCTACGTTGGGAAGGGATAAGCGCTGAAAGCATATAAGCGCGAAACCCACCACAAGATGAGATTTCTTTAAAGGACCGTGGGAGACGACCACGTTGATAGGCCACAGGTGTAAAGGCAGCAATGTCATAGCCGAGTGGTACTAATAATCCGTAAAGCTTGATGCGATGCCCCTGTCCCGCAAGGGAGGGGGGCACTTGAATGCTTACCGCAGTTCTTCTTTATTTTTTGTTTCTTAAAATATGTCAACGTTATTAGGTATGACATTTAGTACGGATCAGGGCACAAGCTGCCAACTGATT
>NZ_JAIQZA010000065.1 GCF_020164485.1 Salegentibacter tibetensis | reverse complement strand
TTTTTATTGTTGCGCTTCAATCAACAGTCCCTGTTAACCTGATCGTAGCCGATAAGATAAACAGCAGACAACACCATCTAACTGCAATAGCCGCGAAAATGCGACTACAACAGTTAGATCTACGTTGTGCAACATTAAATCTGCCTAATGAAACTCTTTTTAAAATGCCAAAACTGCAAAAATGAAATCGGCTTCCGATCAGACTCGAATACTCGTATTGAATTTTCAATGAATGAGGGAGAAAGGAAAAAAATAGTTTGCAAAAATTGTGGAACAAATAATGAAAAACACGTTAATGAGATTTATGCATCAGAGTCAAAATTAGCACTTCTCATCGCAGGGCTCATTTTTCTTATTGGAACACCTGTAACTCTTTATGTAATGTTCGAAATAATGAAGGTGACCCGAAATCATTATATGATATGGATTATTGGAGGTATTTTGCTTGTTCCAGTTTTTGCATATATCACAATTTCTAAGCAAGAACAAAATAGAGTAAGCGGATTTAATCGTTTTAAGATTAACAAGAAATAATTTAAACGATGTACAAATTAAAATAAGAAAAATGAATAGAATAATATTAATCCTATTCTTTATAGGAACTTTTAATTGTTCAGCTCAGGAAGAGGCTAAATTATTGCTGCAAGGAAAATGGGAGTTAGTTGTGGAAGAAAAACATCTAAGTGAAAATGAAGCAGAAATATTTTATTCTGGATCCGTTACTAAAACCGAAAGTGATGACGAGAAACCAAAAACTTATTTCGTCTTTAAACCTTCAGACTCTCTTCATATAATACAAAACAGGACTATTCATCGAACTACTTATAAAGTTAGGGATTCGGTGCTTTTTATTGGAAATAATTCATTTAAAATTTTTCAGGTCAGTGATACTGAGGTGATTTTGCAGGAGAACGGTTTTACCGACAAAAGATATATTTATCACCGTAGAGAATAAAAACGTTGCACAACAACATATAAAAACAATGCTTAATTTGTTCTTGAAGCGAAACTGCATGCTCGCTTGCTTAGCGGATTGTCCTTGCGGACAATCACGCTCGCCAGCTCGCACAGTTTTTATACGGGACGTTGTGGCAAATTTAAAATGACAGCTCACTAATATTTTGAAAATGAAAAAAGTCCTTTCCAAACTGATCCTAATTGCTGCGATTGCAATCGTGCCTACCGCGTGTAACGGACAAAGCTCAAAAGCTGAATCGACATTAAGAGATTGTATAAATGAAAAGGTAAATCCTAACATTCATGAATCTACGGGCAAACCAGAATTTGACTTTTTTGAATTTTCATTAAAAGCTGAGAAAGTCCTATTGGCGAACGGACTGATAGACAATAACGGGAAAGAAGAATATTTAGAGTTTTTGAAAGGTATTGACACTTTGGGTTCTAAGAATGGAATAAAAGCATATAATCAATTACAAGAATTGTCCGACACTTACGGATTCAGTTACAACCTTTTCATAATCGCAGATGGAGTTTTGAACCAGTGTCCTTACAAGGTTTACAAGAGCGAACAACTGACAGAAAACCATTTGATTTATCGACAAGGAAAAATTTTAAAACAACTAATGGATAATGGCTATTACCAGGAAGACTTGATAGAGCAGCTTTTTGAGCAAATAGACCAGAACGAATTTAGTAATATTCTTTACAGAGCTCCTGTTGTTTATTTGATTTTAATGAATATGGATTTTCATTATGACTCTCGATTAAAAAGAAAAATCAATCCTTCTAAAATAATGGGTAACGGATAAAACTTGCCACAACATTATATAAAAACAATGCTTAAATCAGTCTCAAATCCAAACTCCCTGCTCGCTTGCTCAGCGGATTGTCCTGCGGACAATCACGCTCACCAGCTCGCACTGTTTTTATACGGGACGTTACCTACAATGGCCACAAAAAGCGGAAATTATGAAAAATAGCATACTTACCATTTTAACATCCCTGATTTTGATTTTATCAATTTCGTGTTCAAAAGATGAAAGTTGTGAGAACCCTATTGAATGTTTACCTGCTAAGACTTCGACGGGAGAAGGAACATTTGGTTGCTTGGTAAATGGAAAAGCATTTGTGGAAAAGAATGATTATTTTAATTGTTACTATCAATTTGTAGATGACGGTTTTTATTTCAGTTTAAGCGCAGAAGATGAAAATCAAATTATTTCCCAAATAATTATAGGTTCTGTAAAATCCAAAATAGAAGAAGGTGAAAAATATAATTTATCGGAAAATAGTGAAGGCAATCATTACGGAGAATGTTCAGTAAACCTTAATGAACATTATGATGTAACTACAAAAAGTGGAGGTTTTGGATTTCTGGAAATAACAAAATTTGACGAAGAAAAGAGAATCGTATCAGGAATTTTTGAATTCGATATAATTAATCCGGAAACGGGTGAGATAATAAAAATACGAGAAGGAAGATTTGATACTCTATTTACAATGTAGGAAGTTTATAGCTTAGCCACAGTAGGTAACAACATATAAAAACAATGCTTAAATCAGTCTTGAATCGAAACTCCGTGCTCGCTTGCTCAGCGGATTGTCCTGCGGACAATCACGCCCGCCAGCTCGCACAGTTTTTATACGAGACGTTGTACATAATGCAGAAAATATGAACTATAAATTGATAACTTTTATTCTGGGTTTAATGCTTTTTTCCTGTAAAAGTGAAGAGAACAAAAACTCATTAAATTCAACTAAAGAATTGAAAGTGAAATCGGATTCGGTCAGTGCTTATAATGAATTAGCAAACCCTCAGAACCGAAAGACTTTTACCATTTCAGAATACAACACAGATAATCCAGAGATTCAAAATATTGACCGACCAGAAAAAACAGTGATTGGAAATTTACAAATTGATACTTCTCAAGCTTTTGGTATTTGGACTCAAGATCCCAGCGGACCTCACGCGGACTTTTGGCTGACTGCGAAATCATTTTATGTTGTGGATTATGATGGAGATGGGGCAATGCCTTATATCTTAGAAGAAAATAAAATCACCATATTTTATAATGATTTCATTCAAAAAGGAACAATAACATCGACTTCTCAAGACATATTAAAAATTAAATGGAGTGATATGGATCGTGAAACAGAATATGTCAGGTTTGAGAATTAGTAGCACTATGTACAACAACATATAAAAACAATGCTTAATCTGTTCTTCAATCGAAACTCTGTGCTCAATTGCTTAGCGGATTGTCCTGCGGACAATCACGCACGCCAGCTCGCACAGTTTTTATACGAGACGTTGGCAAACATTTTGAAACCTGAATGGAAAATTCTATAATTTTAATAATTATTGCAATCCTTATTGTTCTATCAATTTGGTTTCTGATTGTTAAATATTTTCTTTATCCCTTGTTTTTCAAACCAAAAATAAGGAAATATGAAATTATTGAATTTCTTAATGAAAATGAATGTTCATTTGTTGAATATAAAAATCTGAATAGAAAAGAAAGAGAAAGGAATATTTTTAAGCAATCTAATGTACTGACATTTGACAGTTTTGTTTCTGGAAAATCTGAATATAAAATAATCGGATTTTCTCAAAGCGAAAACAGGCACAAAATATATTGGGCTAGACTACAATCCTGGTTTCCACCTTTTGGAAAACGCCTATTGATTTTTATTGAGGAAAAAGACTCTGAATTATTAAACGAATTACAAAAAGAATATAATCAAGAAATTATAAAAGTGACTGACAAATGTCCTGCTTGTAATAGTAGAATTTTGACAAATGAAACTGAATGTAAAAATTGTGGACTGAATTTAGTCGCTAAATAAAAAAACGATTTGCCAACAGCATATAAAAACAATGCTAAAATCAGTCTTAATTCGAAATTCCATGCTCGCTTGCTTAGCGGATTGTCCTGCGGACAATCACGCTCGCCAGCGCGCACAGTTTTTATACGAGACGTTGGCATAAATTGAAATACAATATGAAAAAGTTAATACTATTAATATTAATCATATCTCTTTTTTCTTGTACAAAGGATGACGACGGTACAGATAGTTCACTGCCTGCTATAACTTCAGAAGGAAAGAACACTTTCGGGTGTAAAGTAAATGGAGAAACATTTTTACCAAAGAGCAAAGGTGGCTTTAGTCTTGGACCCAGAAATCTATTATCAGCAAAATATGCTTATTATGAATATGAATATTACGGACTTGAACCTGGATATCATCTTTCTATAAGAGCTAATAATCAATTGACAAATAAAAGCGTGGCTATTATGCTTTCAGGATCTGATACACCTCTGATGGAAGGAGAAACGTATCCAGTAACTCTAAAATCTGAGGGTTCTTTATCAGCAGAATATTTTTTTTCGACAAATACTCAGAGTGCTGAAAACCCCAATATTTATATCCATAACTCATTTCAGCATTTTACCACAAATGAATATAATGGAGAAATTACATTTCATCATATTGATGAAGAAAATCAAATAATTTCAGGAGAATTTTATTTTGACTGTATTGATACGGAAAACAATGAAACGGCAGAGATAACAGAGGGACGATTTGACCTGATCTATGAAGCTTATTTTTGAATAAACTTATGCCAACAACTTATAAAAACAATGCTTGAACCTGTCTTAATTCGAAACTTTTTGCTCGCTTGGTTCGTCTGATTGTCCTTCGGACAATCACGCCCTCCAGCTCGCACAGTTTTTATACGAGACGTTGGCAAACATTTTGAAACCTGAATGGAAAATTCTATAATTTTAATAATTATTGCAATCCTTATTGTTCTATCAATTTGGTTTCTGATTGTTAAATATTTTCTTTATCCCTTGTTTTTCAAACCAAAAATAAGGAAATATGAAATTATTGAATTTCTTAATGAAAATGAATGTTCATTTGTTGAATATAAAAATCTGAATAGAAAAGAAAGAGAAAGGAATATTTTTAAGCAATCTAATGTACTGACATTTGACAGTTTTGTTTCTGGAAAATCTGAATATAAAATAATCGGATTTTCTCAAAGCGAAAACAGGCACAAAATATATTGGGCTAGACTACAATCCTGGTTTCCACCTTTTGGAAAACGCCTATTGATTTTTATTGAGGAAAAAGACTCTGAATTATTAAACGAATTACAAAAAGAATATAATCAAGAAATTATAAAAGTGACTGACAAATGTCCTGCTTGTAATAGTAGAATTTTGACAAATGAAACTGAATGTAAAAATTGTGGACTGAATTTAGTCGCTAAATAAAAAAACGATTTGCCAACAGCATATAAAAACAATGCTAAAATCAGTCTTAATTCGAAATTCCATGCTCGCTTGCTTAGCGGATTGTCCTGCGGACAATCACGCTCGCCCGCTCGCACAGTTTTTATACGGGACGTTGTGAAAAATGTGGGGTCGATCTTTTAAAGATGAGATTGATTTTTAAAAGGAAATCCCTCAAAAAAATCTAAAAGCGGACTTCCAAGCAGTTCGCAATCATTGCGCAAAAAGCTTTCCAATCA
>NZ_JAIQZA010000064.1 GCF_020164485.1 Salegentibacter tibetensis | reverse complement strand
TCATCGCTAAATACTTGGGGACGCTACTAAAAAGTATGTCCTTCTCTTTCCTTTAGCTATACCTCCCAAAATCAGCCCAGGATCCTCAAAAGATGACCGCTCGCGACAAGAAATTGCATACAACGTCTCGTATAAAAACTGTGCGAGCTGGCGGGCGTGATTGTCCGCAGGACAATCCGCTAAGCAAGCGGGCGAGGAACTTTGATTTGAGACTGATTTAAGCATTGTTTTTATATGCTGTTGGCAAACGTTTTTATTTTTTTAATAATCTAACTTTTTCGATTTCCTGGGGGTCAATAATTTTTGTCCGAGTGCACGTATCCGTGTAAAGGGTTCGTCTGTATTTTTTGTTATTATCACGTAGTTCCTTCGTGCCCCAACTATCTTTAAAAGCATAAATGAGGTATTGTTTGTTCAATTCAAAATAAAAGCCACAATCTCCGCCGCCACTGCTGCCTGTATAAATAATAACTTCTTTTTTTCTTTTATTTCCTTTAAATACTTCGTCAGAATTTAAAGTGATTTTTGCTAATACAAGACCTTTAAAAATATTAAATTCATCTTTAGAATTGGATGTCAATACTTTTGATTTGCCATCCTGCTCCTGCTGTATTTGAACATAATCTATTTGAACAACTTTTCCTGAAGCCACATAGTCGGCGTTATTATATTCTTTTTCAATCGATTTAATTATAAAGCATTCACAGGCACTTGCGCTATAAGAAGTCAAAATCAAAAGAGAAAAGATGGTTTTTATAATATTCAATTTCATAATTTAATGGAGTTTCTTCTTGTGGGGAATGTTTGCCAACGTCCCGTATAAAAACTGTGCGAGCTGGCGAGCGGGATTGTCCGCAGCATAATTCGCTGAGCAAGTGAACACGGACTTCCGATTTGGGACAGGCTTTAGCATTGTTTTTATACGTTGTTGGCAAACGTTTGTATTTCTAGTTAAAGGGAGTTAGTAGATAACAATGTTTCAAGTTTTCCTTCCAAATCGTTTAAGCTTTTATCGTCCTTGTCTGCACCACGATAGCGGTCAATTATAATTCCATTTTCATCAATTAAAATGTATGCTGGGATGGCCTGCACTTGATATGATTTACTAATAGAGCCATTTTCTACTCTCCAATTTTCATTTCCTTCATAAATGTGGTGCCAATCTAATTTTTCATTTTGTATGTTTTCTTTCCAAATGGTTTTATCTTTATCAAATGAAACGCCTATAATTTCCAGTCCTTTTGAATGGTACTTATCAAAAATTCTCTTTACTTCGGGAATTTCTTTTTTACAAGGCACACACCAAGCTGCTCCAAAATCTAATAATACAGTTTTTCCTTTAAATTGATTTAGACTTAAAACATTACCATCACTATTTTCTGAAGAAAACCCAGGCGCAACATCTCCTGAATCAACGATAGGTATGAATGATTTGATTGACTCCTGTATATCTAAACCATATAACGACTCTTTTATAATTGGGTCCAGACCAGCATAAAACATCTTAAGTGAATCAATCGGCAATTTATCACTATAAAAATCAATCATCTCTGCACTTACATATGAATGTGGATTATTAATAGCATATTTGAGTTGGATATTTTTGACTTCAGCAAATAGTTTTCGCGCCTCTTCCCTTTCAGTTTCTTTTAATTTAAGTTTTTCATAATATGGTTTAATTTTTTTAGCCAGGTGCTCATATTCAATTTGGCTTTCAGAACCAGTAACTAGCGCATCAGGGAATTGATCTTCCTTAATGTTTATTTCCATTTCATTTGGTTCTAAAAAAAACCGTAATCGATTAGGGTCTTCCATATATACACCCGTTAAATTGCTTGTCAATGAAACCAAATGTGGATGGATAAGAGAACCTTGTTTAAAAAAAGAATTATTTTCTACTGTTATTGTGTCGGTTACGTCAACATTGGAACTATCAACATAACTTAAGACTACATATTCTGTGTTAGGACCGTCAACTGTTCCTTTTAATGTAAATGCGTTGCTATTAGATTTAGGTTGATTACAGGAAGTTAAAATAATTACTACAAGCGTAAATGTTGCGAGAATTTTAATTTTCATTTCGTTGAATTTTGTGGTTAGATATTTATCGTTTTCAAATGTTTGCCAACGTCTCGTATAAAAACTGTGCGAGTGGGCGTGCGTGATTGTCCGCAGGACAATCCGCTAAGCAAGCGAGCACGATGTTTCGATTTGAGACTGATTTAAGCATTGTTTTTATATGTTGTTGTGCATAGTGTTTTGATCAGGACATCCATAAATTTAACTCAGTCAAGATCCGCCATTTTTCATCTATTTTTTCAAATATGACGATGTTGCCGGTACCGCACAAACTTCCACAATGAAGCCCGTAATAGACGGCAGCAAGATTACCGCTATAATTCACCCTTGAAAGCTCGACTACTTTTCGAGTTCCATATATTCTTTCAATCCGTTCCCACGGTTTTTTCTTGTCGAAATTTCTTCCAAAAAATGAATAATATTTCCTTGTAGATATGCTTTGAATATGGAGATTGGTAAGTTTAAGTCGGTCAATTTCAATCTTTGGATTTTCGTCTATATTGTCCGTCAACCCAGTAATTAGCCTTTTAATGGATGGTTCCCGTATAAGTCTTTTTACAAAGGTTGTATCCTTATTTGTTTTGATTAAAAGAATATTTATATCATTAGAAGTAATTGAATCAGAACTCAATTCAAATAGGCTGTAATCATTGCCGAGTCTATTCTCAAATCTTTTAATAAGTAGAATTGAATCAATCTTTTCTGTAGTTCCTAAATCTAATTTCTCAGACAAAATAAGAGAATATAGTTCATAATTATCATTTGCAGTCTGGGAGTAAGACTGCTGATAAATCAGGAAAATAATTACAAGTAGTTTTTTCATCATTTTACATTATGCACAACGTCCCGTATAAAAACTGTGCGAGCGGGCGAGCTTGATTGTCCGCAGGACAATCAGGCGCAGCAAGCGAGCAGAGAGTTTCGATCCGAGACTGATTTAAGCATTGTTTTTATATACTGTTGGCAAAAGTTTTTAATCCGATTTATAACGCATAAAACTCCAAGAAACGCCACCCCAGATATTCAGTCGGTAACGTTTCCCCCATATCAGTTTTACTTGCGAGCTGAAGAGATCAATTTTTTCCCTTTGGTTACCCACAAAATCGGTCCGATTATGGCAACCAAGGAAATTAAAATCCAACTGAGTTTATCTCCTGCAAATTCTTTTGTCAGAATAAGATAAATTGCTCTAAAGGTTGTAATGACAGACCAAAAGGCTAAAATGATAATTGCAATTACTAAAATAGGTTCCATTTTTTTAATTTTTGCCAACGTCTCGTATAAAAACTGTGCGAGCGGGCGAGCTTGATTGTCCGCAGGACAATCAAGCGTTGCAAGCGAGCATAAAGTTTCGATTCAAAACTGATTTGAGCATTGTTTTTATATATTGTTGGCAAAAGTTTATTTCATTTTCTTCACCTCTTCTTTTGTTGGAAACTCTCTCTTCCCTGTTTCCTTGTCTATAGTGAAATAATCTGGACAATTTCCAGAACCATCACTTCTTGCCTCAAAGAGCACTTTATTTATCGAGTCAGTTTTAAATTTGACATAACCAGCGAAATCATTAAGATAAACTAAATCAACCAAAAAAATCTGCTCCTTACTTCCAGTCAGATGAATAGCTTTAAATTTATCATCGTGAGAATAGGTCAGAAATGAGTCCCCTGTCAGCGGTCTTATTGAATCTATTTGCGTAGCATATTGGTTCTCAAGCTTCTCTGCATCGACAAAATCCTCCTTTGCAATTTGAGAATAGGTACTGAAGAAAATCAGGAAGAACAATAAAGAAAATAAAAATTTGTTCATTTTTTTAATTTTTGCCAACGTCTCGTATAAAAACAGTGCTGGCGGGCGTGATTGTCCGCAGGACAATCCGCTGAGCAAGCGAGCACGGAATTTCGATTCAAGACTGATTTGAGCATTGTTTTTATATGTTGTTGGGCACAGTGTGCTTACCACTCTTTTTGAAATTCGATTATTTTTTCTTCGTCCGCCGTTATAAGTGTCCGAATACTGGAACATCCGATAATCAGCCACTCAGCTGCATAGATGCCGGCTCCATCGGAGAAAATTTTAGTCAGTTGAAATTGGTTTCCCTCTTTTTTAATATTAAAAAACTGTTCATTTATTCCTCCAAACCAAGGATTGTACATATTCCGAACGTCAAGATCATAATTTCTGTCAGCGATTCTAAGAACGGCTTCCTTTAATATATATCTTGGAAGTTCTCCGTCCGTACCAAATAAGATAGTGCCGTCTATGCCTACAACAAATTCCCCATCGAAATAATCAATCTTCTTATTGTTTGGCTCAAACGCGGCTTTAACCAACTCTAAGGAAGTTGTATCATTAAATTGAATTGCAACTTTATCCGTTTGTCCGTTACAGATAAAAGTTGAAAACAGAAAGAAGATTATGATTTGTATTTTCATATTTTTTTGCATTGTGCCCAACGCTCTAGGCTATGAGCAGTGGCTTGAGTAAGCAACTAATGTAGCAAACAAAACCCGAACCTGAGGAAAATCCGAAGGATTTTCCGAGTGAGCGTGTCCAAGCCATTGATTATAGCCTTTGTTGTGGTGCGTATTCATTCCGCGTTAATATTCTTTTAGCTGCAATTCTTGCTTCTTCGACGTATGCGTTATTTAAGTCTGTAATTTGTTTTAATTCCGTTTCTGTTTTGTTCGCAAACTTTTGCTCAAAGCGATTAATTTTTATTTCTAATTTTTGTTGTTGGTCCGCTTCATTTGATTCCGCTTTTTTAGGTTCGGGAAAAAGTTGGTCGATAATATTCTTATTTAGTGTAAGAAATATAATCAGTAAAATTAGATTGATTGGATTTATGCCAATTGGTCCGAGATAAAGCACTACGTTAATATAAAAAAAGTCAATTAAGTTCGTTGACGCTATGAGTAAGGTCAGTCCGAAAATGTATTGATAAAGTTTTTTGTTTTTAAAATATAAAATTATTGAAACCGCTAGGAGAATAATTCCAAGATAAAGTTTGTACCCTATCTTGTAGTTTGTCAATGTCGTTATTCCAATGGAAGTTCCAATTAGGATTAACGCTATTAGTAACGGGATAAAGTCTTTTTTAAAGTTCTTCATTTTTATATGCACCACAACGTCTCGTATAAAAACTGTGCGAACGGGCGAGCTTGATTGTCCGAAGGACAATCAAGCGTTGCAAGAGAGCACGAGTTTCGATTCAAGACAGGTTTTAGCATTGTTTTTATATGTTGTTGTAAAACGTTTAAATCACCACAACTAAAAGAACTATAATTGCCAAAGTCGAAACCACACCAACGATGACATTATTGGTTCCGTGAGCTTGTTCATCGAACCAACCAGGTTTTTTAGGTCCGTTTAGGTATTCTTTAAAAGTAAATTTAGGTTTATTAGAAAGAGTCCGATAAAGTGATCCGAATGTCCACCGCACCGCAGCTCCCACAAAGTTGAAAATCACCTCTAATAAAATAAACGCTACAAATTCACTCATCAGTTTTGGGGTTTTTATAATCTCGATTTCTTTAATGTTTTACAACGTCTCGTATAAAAACTGTGCGAGCGGGCGAGCGTAATTTTCCGTAGGACAATCAGGCGTTGCAAGTGAGCACGGATTTTCGATTTGAGACAGGTTTAAGCTTTGTTTTTATACGTTGTTGCCATCTGGCTTTCTGCGTCATAGTTTGAACTAACCTATATTTCCTTTACTTGAATTCCATTTCTTTTTTTCTTCCTCAAAATTCTTTTCTGTTAATCGAAGATTTGAAAATTCAATAATTGGTTTTAAAAAGATATTTGCTCTATTAAATTGATGGCTTTGATTAACGCTAAAGTTATTGTCTATATAATCTTGAGGCTCAACATATTCTAATTCATCAGACGAAAGCTCTGCAATTCTTTCAATGACACCCATATTTATAAAACCAATATTAATGAAGAATAAATTTTTCAAATCGTTTAGTTCTTCGACCTCCAAATTTGTTTTGAAAATTAATCTCTTAAGTACTTCAACAGAATTATATGCAATATGTGCAAATTTGTCAATGTTTGACTTGTTAGGAAGGTAAAGTTTTAACAATTTTATAGTTGCAATTTTTTTTTCGGCTCTAAATTGCTCATCTGATTTATCCATTCCTTGATACACATTATTTAAATTATTATCAAGAAAAGAAATTGCGTCATCTCCAATAAATTCTTGCATTTCAGTGCACAATCCGGTGAAAACGGACACCCATTCCGCTGGAAAGCGGACAGTGATTCCGGACTAAAGCGGACACCCATTCCGGGGCAAAACGGACAGTGATTCCGTTTCAAAGCGGACAGCTATTCCGGA
>NZ_JAIQZA010000063.1 GCF_020164485.1 Salegentibacter tibetensis | reverse complement strand
ACGGTTGGATGAATATGTACCGCATCACGAATTACAGTAAATTGTTGCCCCGCATACATTTGATCTATTACGGTATGAATATATTCATCGGCCCCTGTACCCAAAAAAGTTGCTCCGAGGATCTTTTCGGTATCATCTTCAATATAAATTTTAAGCATTCCCTGGGTTTCTCCCATTTCTTTGGCCCTGGCTATTTTTTTCATGGGCATGGAAGCTACTTTGGCCTTAATACCGGCGTTTTGAATATCTTTAGCATTCAAACCAACCCTGGCCAGCGGTGGATCTATAAAAGCAGCGTAACAGGTAAACCGGTCTGAAAGCTTTCTCTTTTTATCTTCAAACAAGTGAGAATTCACAATTTGGAAATCATTGTACGCAGTATGGGTGAAAGCTCCTTTCCCATTACAATCTCCAAGAGCCCAAATTTTTGACACACTGGTTTGTAATTCGTCATTCACTTTAATATAACCTCGATCATCTAAACTAACATCGGTGTTTTCAAGCCCCAAATCGTTTGTGTTAGGAATACGTCCGGCAGCAAGTAATAGATGAGAACCTTGAATGTTCAATTTGTCTCCTTCACAATTAACCGAAACTTCAATTTTGCCTTCTTTATTCTTAGCACTTATACATTCAGAATTCAAACGAACATCTATTCCTTCATCCTTAAAGATTTCTTCAATGGCTTTTCCAAATTCTGAATCTTCCTTTTTCAGTAATTGGTCTCCTCTATCCAACATCGTTACTTTACTACCAAAACGGTGAAACATTTGACCAAACTCCAGGCCTATATAACCACCACCAACAATTATTAAATGCTCCGGAATTTCTTCTAATTCCAGGATACTTTCATTTGTTAAATAATCAACTTCATTAAAACCATCGGGGATTCTAGGTTTGCCTCCTACATTGATGTAAATTTTATCTGCTTCATAAGTGGTTCCTTCTACTTCTACGGCGTGGTTATTTAGAAAATTCGCTTTCCCGCGAATGAGTTGAATATTTTCATTATTCTCCAACATCTTTTCCAGGCCATTCCGGGAATCTGTGATCATTTTATCTTTCCGTTCTTTGATAGTTTTCAGGTTTACTTTGATATCGCCATTTACTTCAATACCAAGCTCTGCACTGTTTTTGGCAATATAAGCCCGTCTTGCACTGGCTACGTAAGCTTTGGTTGGCGTACATCCAACATTTACACAGGTACCGCCCAAATTTCCCTTTTCTATAATGGCAACCTTCCATCCGTTTTTGGCCATACTTGCGGCCAGGGAAGGTCCTGCCTGTCCTGTTCCCATAATAATCGCATCAAACTTCATAGTTGTTTTTTTAGTATTTATA
Organism: Salegentibacter tibetensis; assembly: GCF_020164485.1. Taxonomy (GTDB): domain Bacteria; phylum Bacteroidota; class Bacteroidia; order Flavobacteriales; family Flavobacteriaceae; genus Salegentibacter; species Salegentibacter tibetensis. Next base: position 5,271 of record NZ_JAIQZA010000063.1, on the reverse strand, counting down.
ATTTTCGCCTTTATCGCTTTCCAGTTCTACTCCCAGACTTAAAACCATCCTGTTTACAAAATTGAAATAAGAAACCACCAGGGCGGCATCTAAAATAGCCATATCACTAAAACCTACTTCCCTCAACTCATGCGTTAAAGTTCCATAATTTTGGATACTATCATTTTTCGTGAGGGTTTTGGAAAAAATACACAAAGCCAAATCTTCAGAATTAAGATTAATCCTTAAAAAATTTTTCTTCAAATTTTCTATTTTACTTTCATCCTTCCAATACTTATTTAAGGCACTTGCGTGATGCTCTATACAGTATTTGCAATTATTAGTTTTAGAAACCACTACGGCCATCATTTCTCTTTGCGACCTGGAAAGATCAGATTTGGAATACATAATTTCCATATACAAATCCATGTGTTTCACGATACTCTCAGGCCGAAGACTTTGCATTTTATGAACCTCGGCTATTTGGCCACGCTGCTTTTCCAGCTGGTCATAGATTTCTTTAAGCCTTCCTGTGGCCTCTTCGGGTTGAATTATGCTTATTCGCGACATAGATTGTTCTTAATAATTTGACTTTTTTAAATATACTCAATTGTTCCTACCCCAAATGTTTAAAATTACAGGTATACACCCGCAGCTTATGTCATAAATCTGACAATTTATATTATGACGAATGATTATATTACTTTTTAATAGAAATATCCAACTAAAAATAAAAAATTATGAAAAGCTCAGACTGGAAAGTAATTAGCGCCGCAAAGGAAGCAGGAATTCCGGATCCCGGATTTCAAATTGATAAAAACACTGCCATAGTAATCACTGATCCTCAGAATGATTTTCTTCGGGAAGACGGGGTAGCCTGGCCAATTGTAAAGGAAAGTGTTAAAGAGAATAATACAATAGAAAACATGTCTACTGTATTTAAACTGGCGAGACACAAGGGAATGAAAATATTTATATCCCCCCATTATTTTTTTCCGGCAGATAAAGGATGGAAATTTGGTGGTTCTCTTGAGAAATTCATGCATTCAAAAGAAATGTATAAACGCAAGGGACGGTTGGACATGGAAGGCTTTGAAGGTTCAGGAGCCGATTTTCTCGAGGAATTCAAGCAATACCTGGAAGGAGAAAATATTATTCTTTGCAACCCCCATAAATTGTACAGCCCTAAGAATACGGACCTCAGCCTTCAACTTAGAAAGTATAGAATTGAAAAAGTTTTAATAGCAGGTATGTCTACCAATCTGTGTGTAGAATCCCATGCCAGGAATCTACTTGAAGAAGGATTTGAAGTAGGAGTAATTGCCGATGCCAGTGGAAGCGCAAAACTTCCCGGACTGGATACTTTTCAGGGTGCTTTAATGAATCTAAGAATGATTACCAGCCATGTGTTTACAACAGAAGAATTTGAGAAAGAACTTCAGGCCGCAGATCTTTAACTAAAATAGATTTTAAATCAAATTAGCAGTCCTTAAAGTGGTGAACTCTGCACTTTCTTTTAATTATTTGCGACTATTAAATAGACATATTGAATGTATTAAAAATTAAATATTTATGTATTTTCCGATTATTTAACAATAATAAGTGATTAATTCACAGTAATTTAACTTTTATTTTAAAACCGTAACATCTGGTTTATCGTAAATTTTATAACTCTGATCTTACTTAACCTCATTAATTATAACCTTTTAAATTTTGTATTATGAAGAAACCAATTATTAATGTTGAATTTGCAGATCAGGGACCTGATGGAAAGCTAACCTCCCGCCGGAGGTTTTTAAAGACAACCGGCCTTCTGGTTGCGGGATCAGGCTTGTTTATGTATTCCTGCAGTAACGAAAACCTGGAAGAAGAATTACTTACAGCAGATGCCGCAGCAGATGTGCGGGCGGGAAAGGTGTTCAACCTTGGTAAGGGAGACCTTGCCATACTCAATTACGCCTATGTACTGGAACAACTGGAAGCCGAATATTACCGACAGGTACTGGAAGGGGATTACTGGTTAAACCAGGCAAGTCCTGAAGAAAAAGAGATTTTGCAGGATCTGTATTATCACGAGGTAATACACCGGGATTTTTTAAAGGTTGCGATCAGTTCAGTTGCCCCTCCCGGAAAAATTGCTCCGGATCTAATCTTTGATTTCAGCAGTGTTGATTTTAGTGATAGGACAACAGTACTTACTGTCGCTAAAATTCTGGAAGATACAGGGGTTTCCGCCTATAACGGAGCCGGCAACCTTTTGGAGAACACTGATTACCTTTTAGTGGCAGGAAAAATTGTTTCAGTGGAAGGCAGACATGCGGCTGCCATTGGAGATCTTCTGGATCCTGGATCAAACAATTTTGCTTCAGATGATGTCCTGGTAGATTTATTAGGTACCGGAATAGCATATGATAAGGCAACCGATCCACGTGATGTATTGGAAGCAGTGGCGGCAACAGGTTTTTTAGAAACCAAAATAATCGCCAATAATGTACCTACTGAATAATTAATTTTAACACTAAAAAATAACAATTATGAATATTATAAAATTTTTAGATAGTCTTTCCGACCCGGAATTATTGACAACTCCGGTTTCACGCCGAAATGGACTTAAAAGTCTTACACAAAAAGGAAAGGAACTGGCACTGGTTTCTATTCCGTTTGCACTGGCTGCAACCAGTAAGAAAACCGCAGCCGCCACTAAGGCCATGCCTTCCGCAATGTTCCAGGCTTCTCCTACGGAAGTACTTCAGTTCGCCCTTACGCTGGAATACCTGGAGCGGGATTTTTATCAGATGGGACTGGATTCAGGCGTGATTCCTGCAGACGATGAGAATATTTTCGTTTTGATCAGAGATCATGAAAGCTCTCACGTGGACTTACTTAAGGCCGCTTTAGGAGGCAATGCTTTTGATGCGCCGGAATTTGATTTTTCCGGCGGCTTAGGACTTGATCCTTTTAACAATTATGCTCAGTTCCTGGCTTTGGCCCAGGGATTTGAAGATACAGGAGTAAGAGCTTATAAAGGGCAGGCAGGAGCATTGGTAGACGATGATGCGCTGCTGGAATACGCGCTTCAGATACATTCGGTAGAAGCCAGACATGCTTCACAGCTAAGGAGAATGCGGGGAGAGAAAGGTTGGATTACCAGAGATAACAACACTTTACCGCCCGCTTTCAGCGCGATTTATGCCGGCGAGGAAAACACAGTGCAACTGGGTGTAGAACTTGCGGGTCGTTTCCCTAATTTTGGAGGCGTAGATGCCGTAACTGAGGCTTTTGACGAGCCGTTGACAATGGCAGAAGTCAATGCTATAGCAGGTTTGTTTCTGGCATAAACCCTTAAGCTTTATTAAACCCCTCTGCACTTTGAGTGCAGAGGTTTTTTTTACCAGGGACTGAAAATCCCCAAGCTATCCCAATTTAAAATTGGAATTATCACTCGAATCTCGGCGATGGTGTTCCAAATATTCATTAATCATCTCATCGGTAATACTTCATCTGCTCCTTACCCCATAAACACTTGCCCAAAAATGTTGCCCAATATCGTTCCTTCAGTTTTGGAAATTCTTGTTGAAGTTTTCTAGAAGTTCTTCCTTTAAACTTCTTAAGTATATTACTTACATTCAGTTTAGGCGCATATTCAATATGCATTTGAACATGATCCGAACTAACAACTCCTTTTAATATCTCTATTCCTTCTGCTTCACATATTTGAACTAAAAGTTCGGGACAACGCTCCTTAATATCACCCTGAAGCACTTTGTATCTATATTTAGTTACCAAACAACATGACAAGTCAAATCACTGCCTATGTATGAGCCTTTTCATTAATAACCCACAGCTCGAAAATATAGATTTTTTCGCAATACTAAAGTGCTGCAATAAAATTGCAGGGTTTAAATCTTTTTTTGAGAACAATAAGAATATAATCAGTCAAACCTTAAAGGTTAATGAGCCGACATTATCCTGATCTTAAAAACCCAGCAATTCAAACCTTCCAAAACATTATTATTCACAATGAAAAATAAACTTATGATAATCTTAAAGTTTGTTCTTTTTCTCTAAAGTATTGCCAATATACAGTCAAATGTCATTTTTTAGACATTTTAATAGCCTCGATGATTTATATTAGATAAGTGCGGTTTGCTTGTATTAAGTTAATGCCGCGAAAATTTCTTTATTTAATTTAAAAAATATAACTATGAAAAATCGAATAAAAATTCTGGGATTATTTATTACTCTATTGGCATTTCTAAATACTTCCTATGCGCAGGATAAAAAAATAAATGTAGAGGATTGGCCGGAAACGGCAAAAATGGCTGCTAAAGCGATGATGGATAAATATGGCGAACCCCATGAACATACAGAAAGCATGTTGATTTGGAATGACACTGAACCCTTTATAAAAACAATTGTATATAAAGAAGAAATCCAGCATGATTTCCCAATGCCACATAAAGATGTTCTGGAACAGGTAATAAACCATGATGCACCGATTGATAAATATTCAGACCTGGCGCGTTTTGATGGCAGTGTGATCGTAGAACGCACAAAAGGAACTATTGCTGCACGTTGTGACAAAGAAGCAGCAAATTTGCTTGCTCTTAATCTGGCTCATGATATCATTGAAAATAAAAAAACAGTAGAAGAAGCAAAACAATTTTATGCCGATACTATGATGGGAATGATGCAGGGTGAGGAACATGAATATTTGAAAGAGCTTTCTTTTGATATTGTAAAACGTAATATTACTAATCCCGGTGAAACAATTATGGATATGTCTAAAGTGAAGGAAATGAAAGAGAAGCAAAATAAAATGAATAAGTAGAATTTAATTAATGTTTAAATTAGGTTAACTTTTGCAGAAACCCATACAAGACTGTTTGTATGGGTTTTTTTGATTATAAAAAATTAAGCTAAAGATTAATCAGGCACGGAAATAAATCTTTAATAAATTGTTTAATTTGCCGATAAGGTTGGTGAGATTGAGCCGTATACCAAAATTTTTTCAATTAACACGATTTATTAATGGAATTTGCAGGAGAAACAAACGAGAGACTTATCATAAGTGATATCTCCTCTACTAATCAAAATCTTATTACAGATTTTCAGGCTAACGACCTTACTTTGTTGTGGTTCACCGGGAATGGAAATTATCTTACCATTGATTCTGTTCCTTATGAGTTTCATAAAAACCAGATCATCTGTTTGACAGAATTCCATAAGATTGAAATAACTGCCATTAATGCTGCGCAAATGATACGCTTTAATCGCTCCTTTTATTGCATT
>NZ_JAIQZA010000062.1 GCF_020164485.1 Salegentibacter tibetensis | reverse complement strand
GGTGGGATATTCCCACCTTACTAGGAGCTAAAACAGGACTGGGATTGGCTTACGGAGTAATAGGTCACTTTTCCAACGGGATTTTACTTGCCATTCTTTATGCGGGTATTGCCCCATCCCTATGGGGACCCGCCTGGGTACGCACACTATTATTTGTGACGGCAGAAACGGTTGCACTTGTATGGCTGTTTATGTTCCCATTACTTGGTGCAGGCATAGGTGGCACCCAAATGGGCGAGATGGTCCCGGTAATTTCTTTATTGAGACATATAACTTATGGGGTTCCTCTTTATTTGTTAATACATAAATTCAACGCAAAAAACACAGTTTCATAACCTGAAGTCGTCCAAAATTAATTAATGAGAGGGGGAAACATTTCATAGGTGTTTTTAAATAGTAAATGAATCTATTGCATAAATAAAAGGGGTAAGATTTAATAAAGTCTTACCCCTTTTTATTTATAAGGAATTAAAATGGATAAAATTTTACGAGATTTACTTATTGCTAATGGTTACTCAATACAGAAATGTCGTCTTTCAGATTTGAATTTCTATTCCATTTTCACATTATTTCTTGAAGTAAATATTAAATAAAACCTTCCGTGGTTAATCAGCTTTCTTCCAAATGGAGTCTGTAAAATAATTTTTAGAATCCATAAGATTTTCAACAATTTCATAACCTGATACCTCGGCCAATCCCTTAATATCCTGGAGGCTAAACTTCCTTGAAATCTCTGTATGTATAGGTTCTCCTTTTTTTAAACTGACAGAAATTTTCAGCGTAGGAATTTCAACCATTTGGTTCTTTTTGCTAATTAAAGCACTTCTGGCTTCCCCTTTCTCAATGTCATAGCGCGGAGAATGTTCAAAAGAATTTAAATTGAAATTTGCTCCCAATTCTGTATTGATCCGGTTTAGTAAATTTAAATTAAATTCTTTGGTGACACCCGACTTATCATTGTAAGCATTAAGAATAATATCAGGATCTTTTTTAAGATCAAAACCTATTGTAAGAAGATCTTCCTTATGCATAGTTTGATTAATCCTTTTTAAAAACAAAATCGTTTCCTGAGGACTAAAGTTTCCTATGCTGGCCCCCAAGAAAAGGATTATTTTTCTTGCACCATTAGGGATGGAATCGAGTGCAGGAAGATATTCTTTGCTAATCCCTTCAATTTTTAAATCTGGAATAAGGTGTTGTAATTCTTCAGTTACCCTTTGAATGGCATTTTGGGATATGTCAACGGGAACATATGTAAATTTTATACTTTGATTTACATAATGTTTTAGAAGTATCCTGGTTTTAAAAGCGTCTCCTGCTCCCAAATCAATTAAATTAAAATCTTCTCCCGAATCCATTATTTTTAATAATTTTTCTTTATTGTTTTCTAATATTTCCAACTCGCTATCTGTCAAATAATACTCGGGGAGATTCATAATCTGTTGAAATAGCTGATCACCTTTATAATCATAAAAGTATTTGGATCTTAAATATTTTGGATTGGTTGTCAGTCCCTGAACAACATCCTTAGCAAATTCTGAATTAATTAGAGGAGAAATTAACTTTGCCATTTTATTTGTTATTAAATAGTATTTTAATCCCCCTGAGGAGAAGTTGGAATACACTATTCAATCAAATTAAGAAACAGCTGCATTTTGATTTGTCAAAAAATTGACATAGCTGTTTTTTTACAAAAAAATTAAGAAGAATTTGCGACAGTTATATTTATCTTCAGTGAATATTCATATATGTTTATACGGCAATGGTTACAAAGTCAAAAGTTTGGTATCTGGAAAATTTCAATTTTTTTTCTGAATTGGATATGGAAGTGAGAACATTTATTTGTCAGAATACCATCATGAGATCCCTGGATAAAAACGAAGCTGTATACTTTCAGTTTGATCCATCCAACAGTGTCTATTTTTTAAAAGAAGGAAAAATAAGGATTTCCAAATTTGCTCATACAGGTGAAGAATTTCTTGTTGGTATTTTGGAAAAGGGCGAAATATTTGGAGAGTCTTCTATAACGGATAATAAATATAGAAAGGAAGCCGCCATTGTAGAAGAGGCAGTGACTTACTGTGTTATGCAGCAGGAGAAATTCCGTGAATTATTACTGATGGCTCCGTCTCTAAACCTGAAATTTAGCCAAATGCTTGAGGAAAAATTAGAAAAAGCTCAAAAGCGATTACAGGATATGTCCTGTAAAAATAATCAACAAAGAATCATAGATTTTTTAAAAGAAACAGCTGCTCTTTCTTCCAAGAGTCCTAATGGGGAATTGGTAATTGATAATTCCCTTACCCATCAAAAAATTGCTCAGCTTACTTGCACTAATAGGCAAGAAGTATCAAGCGTTTTAAGTCTTTTGAAGAGAAATAAAATTATTGATTATAACCGTAAGACTATAAAAATTTTAAAATTACACGAACTGCAAACTTCATAAATTACCACTTTATATCCTGAAGATTTACTATTGACATTGATTTAACGTTAAAAAAACTAATCGCAAATATGCAGTTTTAATTCTTTATGCTGGTTTTAAGAAAGCCGTAAAAAAAGGGAAGACGAAATTGGTTCCCTCTGCTTTATTAAACTTTTTATTTCCTGTAAAAAATTAGCACATAAAATCTATCTATATTCAGGATTTTCGAAATTCCATCTGGTGCCGTCATCCCAGGCAGTTCTGGAATTTCCGTAGGAAGGATACCCATCATTATCTTTTAGCGTTTTGGCCAAGTGAAGTAAATTATAGGTCATAAAAGTAGTATTCCTATTCGTAAAGTCTGAATCATATCCAACAGGAGGATTTTTCTTATTTCCATTCCATTCAGTATCCCCATAGCTGGGACCGGGACCAACTTCGCCTATCCAACCGGCATCTGCCTGGGGCGGGATACTGTATCCTAAATGCTGAAGGGCATAGAGCATACCCATGGCACAATGTTTTACTCCGTCTTCATTTCCTGTGATAAGGCATCCACCAACTTTTCCATAATATACATATTGACCTTTATCGTTTTGATATCCACTCATTGCGTATAAACGCTCTATTAGTTTCGAAGCGACTGAAGAACGCTCACCAAGCCATATTGGTGTACCTATCACCAAAATATCTGCCGCAATTATTTTTTTATAGAGTTCGGGCCAATCGTCCTGCGGTTCACCTTCTTCGGTCATATCCGGTTGAACGCCTATCGGTACCTCATAATCGGCTAAACGAATGGCTTCTACGTTTACACCCTCAGATTCCATAATTTTAATCGAAACATCCATTAAATTACGAGTGTGACTTTTTGTGGGAGATTTTTTCAATGTACAGTTTACGAATACTGCTTTTAAATCAGAGAAATCATTTTTCATAATTGGTTAGTTAAATTTATTACAAATGAGTCGAAACAAAATACCAAATATTACATTTTATTTAATTATCTGTAACTTTAACTAGCATTAATGCAAATCATCACTTTCAAATATACAATAATCTATATCGGACTCCCTAACTTCACATATTCAAGTAAAAATTACTCGCTTATAGATTCAAAAGTGGATTTAAACACCACAAATCCAAACCCAACAAAAAGCATTAGGTGAAAAATGGCAAGACTAAAATCGTTCAGCATAAAGGCGCTGTAGAGCCCGAAGCCAAAATACAGCCACAAAGCGAATTCTACCGCGAGACTCACCGAGAATTTCTGCTGAATATAAATATTGTTTTTCCAGGAATCCTTCAAAGAATTTACATTGAATTTCGGTGTTCTAATAAAAGCTGATTTTTTCCCAAAATGACCTTCCAAAACCGCCAAAGAATTATGAACTGAGAATCCCATAGCTACCGAAAAAAACGTAAAAAACATCCCAATAAACTTCAGGAAATTTTTAAAACTTTTCCCGTGGATCTTTGCATAAGTGGCGTAATAGCAGAAAAGAAAAATGACTGTACTCACTAAGAAGAAAGCCACCAGGTTAAAATACCAGCCAAACTGCGGATTGATATTTTTAATAAATAATACCGGAATACTTAAAACTGCCAAAACCAGTATCACCAAAAACATACTGGAATTAAGAAGATGAAAAAACGCGTGAAATTTAGTGCTAAACGGCACCGATTTATCTTTTACCAGTTTTTTGAAATTCTTCCTGAAATTTTCTGCAGCACCTTTATTCCATCTAAATTGCTGGGAACGTGCTGCACTTACCACTACCGGTAATTCGGCGGGAGTTTCCACATCTTCCAAATATTTAAATTTCCATTTTTTGAGTTGCGCGCGGTAACTTAGGTCCAGGTCTTCGGTTAAGGTGTCCCCGCTCCAGTTTCCTGCATCCAAAATGCATTTCTTTCTCCATATTCCGGCGGTACCGTTAAAGTTGATAAAATGACGTCCAAAATTCCTACCGGTCTGTTCCAGGATAAAATGAAAGTCCAGAGCGAACGCCTGGATTTTGGTAAGCAGGGAATAATCTCGGTTAATATGTCCCCAACGGGTTTGAACTACACCAATTTCAGGGTTTTTAAAGTAAGGCACGGTTTGCAGCAACCAGTCTTCTTTGGGTAAAAAATCGGAATCAAAAATTGCGATAAACTCACCTTTAGCGATTTTTAAACCTTCTTTTAAAGCACCTGCCTTAAATCCACTACGTTCTTTTCGGGTAATATGTTTTATATCATGCCCATCTTTTTGCAGCTGTGCTACTAAGTTTTCAATTTTTTCAACTGATTCATCGGTAGAGTCATCCAGAACCTGGATTTCCAATTTTTCCCGCGGATATTCAATTTTTGCAATGTTTTTCAACAGTCGTTCTACTACATAAAGTTCATTGTAGAGGGGGAGTTGAATAGTAACTACGGGAATTTCAGCAGTATTTTTCAGATCAAATTTTTCCGAAGCATCTACCTGTTTTTTCGCTTTCAGGTAGTTTAATAGTAAATGTAGCTGCGAAATACTATAGAAGAAAATGAGCAGCAGGGCAAGCGTGTATATTATGATAATGGCCATATCCATTACTTGAAACTGTATTTAAAGATCCATCCCAGGATTTTGATTCCAGCAAAAATAGCACCTTTCACCGTGCCCGAAACTTTTGAGGTGCCAATCCTGTTTTTATAATGTACGGGAATTTCTGTGTAGGAAAATCCTTTTTTTAAGGCTTTCAATTGCATTTCTACCGTCCAACCGTAGGTTTTGTCCTGCATTTCGAGTTCCAGTAACTTTTCGTATTTAATTGCCCTAAAAGGTCCTAAATCTGAAAATCGGGCATTGAAGAATAATTTCATTAGCGATGTTGCCAGCCAATTTCCAAAAATCTGCGGAAAAGTCATTGAGCCTTTCTCCCTACATTTTTTTACCCGGGCACCAATCACCAGGTCCTTATCTTCTTCAATAATCGGCGCAATAATTTTCGTTAATTCTGAAGGAAAATCGCTATAATCGCCATCCAGAAAAACAATAATATCGGGTTTTCTGATGAGCTTGTCGAAGGGCTGTTTTGAAATATAATCCATACCCTTTAAACAGGCATAACCATAACCTTTTTGCTGCTCCTGAAGCACGGTGGCGCCGGCCTTTTTGGCGTTTTTTTCAGTAGCATCGGTAGAATTGTTGCTTACCACGATTATTTCCTGTACAAATTCAGGAATTTCAGCAATCACTTTGGCAATGGATTCTTCTTCATTAAAAGCAGGAATAATAACTCTAATCCCTGCAGAGGGTTTAATCACCTCAGGCTTAACTTCATTATTAAAATAATTTTCAGACTCATGTTTCTTTAGCTTGCCCGGAGACGCTTGATTTTTTTGCAGCATTTACTTCGATTTCTGGTTTACCAAGTCCATTAAATTCACATCATTTCCTAATAGGACTTCTTCAGAATTTATGCGTCCATCTAAATCGTCGTTTTCAAGTTTTAATACCCCCCGTGGACAAACCGCCGAGCAAATTCCGCAGCCAACACAGCTGGAGCGAACAATGTTTTCGCCCTTTTGAGCATAGGCGCGAACATCAATTCCCATTTCGCAATAGGTAGAACAGTTTCCGCAGGAAATACATTGTCCGCCGTTTGTGGTAATTCTAAATTTTGAAAAAAGCCGTTGCTGCATTCCCAATATTGCCGCCATCGGGCAGCCGAAGCGGCACCAAACCCTGTTACCAAAAATCGGGTAAAAACCAACTCCGATTACCCCGGAAAAAGCAGCACCAATCAAAAAGCCATACCATTCCCGGAGTTGAGACCCTCCAAAAAAGAAAATATTTCCATTTCCGCTAAAATAATTGAGACTGATGATCGCTAAAATTATAACCAAATAACCTATGGCACCATATTTTGCGTCTTGTGCTAGTTCTTTTCGTTTAAAGATCATAATCACTGCGAAAAGCACCGTAAGAAAACCGGCAGCACCCCATAGAAATACATCTTTGGTAAGCCAGAATTCCCCAGAATTATCGCCTAAAAACGAATATACAACCGCGATGGTCATCACAGTTATGAAAACCAGAACGCTATGGATAACCCAGCGCTCAACTTTCCAGGCAAATTGCGATTTATCAGATAAGTGGCGGTATGGATCGCCAGCGGTTTCTGCAAGACCCCCGCAACCGCAAACCCAGCTGCAGTACCAGCGTTTTCCATATTTGTAAGTTAGAATTGGAGTAATTACAAAAATGGAAATCAAACCAAAAGCCAGCATAATCACACCAATATTCCCTGCGGAAAGAAATTCGTTTATCTTATAATCGGTAAACAGATCGTAGTTAAGCGGCCAGATATTGGCAGGATTGTAATAAGGTTGATTGAGCCGAATTAAAATTTCCGGGATTAAAA
>NZ_JAIQZA010000061.1 GCF_020164485.1 Salegentibacter tibetensis | reverse complement strand
CAGACCAGCACGGACCTCAGCCATATCCGGTTCCAAGAGAAATGACCATAGAGGAAATAAAGCAGGCTCAGGACGAGTTCGTTCAAGCTGCTTTAAATGCTATGAAAGCAGGATTTGACGGTGTGGAAATACATTCTGCCAATGGATACCTGGCCGATCAGTTTTTAAATACTGTGACTAATAAACGGACCGATGAATATGGGGGTTCCAAAGAAAACAGAAGCAGATTCACCCTGGAAACGGTAGATAAAGTTACTAAGGCAATAGGCAGCGAAAAAGTAGGTATACGAATATCCCCGTATAGTGCTTTCAACGGTACTGAAATTTTTAACGGTATCGATGATCAGTTCATATATCTTACAGAACAGCTTAACAAATTTGAGCTGGCCTATCTGCACCTGGTAGATAACTCGTCACTAGGATCTCCTGATGTTTCCAAATCTATATTTTCTAAGATCAGAGAGAAATATGAAGGTACCCTTATCCGGAATGGAGGTTTTACTAAGGAAGAAGCTGAAAAAACCATCACCGATAATAAGACCGATCTTGTTTCTTTTGGGAGATCATTCATCGCCAATCCAGACCTTATCCATAGGTTTGAGAATGATTTTACTTTAAACGAACCGGATTATGATACTTTCTATACTCCCGGTGAAAAAGGTTATACAGACTATCCTTTTTTTGAAGAAAATCAAACCGTGGCAGCTCATTAGATAAATTAAAAAACCCTTGCTCCGGCAAGGGTTTTTTAATTCCACCTTGTGAGAAATACAGGTTATTTAGCTGATAAAAGCAATTACTAAAAATAAAAGAGGCTGTCCTTAAAAAGACGGCCTCTTTTGCATTTAAATGATCTTTCTTTCTATTCCATTTTAGTAATTTTCCAAATGGCACCGGAATTCTCGTCATAAACTACAGGTGGCGATTTAGACAGGTCTATTGTGACCACACCGTAATCTACTATATACATAGCACCATCAGGTCCAAATTTCACATCGAAGGGTCGCTCCAGTCCTTTTCCCTTCATTCCCAGGAAGGAAGCAGGACCGTCCCCTGTATTAGTTGCAAAAGTTGAAAGTTGTCCTGTAGCAGGATCTACCCGTACTATCTGGACTCCTGCAGGCGCAGTACGTAAAGGATTAGTTGCAGGAGCTAAATCTCCCCATTCGGCGATGAATACGTGGTTGGTCCAAGATTCCCAAGAGGCAGGTCCTATATCCAGCATACTTGGAGATGAATTAAATTCGTGTTGTCCAAGCACCACAGAAGGGTCTGGAGGGGTGAGCCCGCTGGCCTCATGGTCTATAACAAAACCAAGATCCTTTCCTATAAATTCACCGTTTATGTATATGGGTGCCTGTAAAGAATCTGGCACTTCAAATTTAGGATCGGTTAAGGGTTCTCTGTTGGCAGAGAAATCCGGTACTCCATACCACATGCCCTGGTGAATTCGTAAACTGGCATCCATATAATCCTTTACGGGACGCAAACCCCGGATGTCATAACCATTTTCAGCGGCATACATATCCCCGTTACTGTCCCAGGTGAGGCCAATAGGATTTCTAAGTCCCCAGGCGTGGGTTGTAATTGTTCCCATAGCATTATTGGGGTCAAATTTAAGAATAGATCCCCCACAAAGAGTTACCCCCTGAATGACCTGTCCGGGATGGGTTTCTACACCAAAGGGAACATAAGCACCTGTTTTAACCATATCTTCCTCTTCCGGAGTCAGAAAATTCAGAGATTCATAATTCTTACCGATAAGGACAATATCCTCACAGGGTCTGGCGCGTAAATTAGGACTTTTTTTCACGGCAGGTGCAATGTCAGGACCTACAACGGCTGAATTACCGGCCATTCCCACCGAAACATACATTAAACCATCGGGTCCAACCTGGATATCGTTTATCTGATGTTCATCCTGGTTGTCGATGATCCCCTTAAACAAGAGCTCTAACTGACCGTTTTTATTTACCCGGGAAACCGCTCCTGTAAGATCTTCAGCTCTGTGAGTAAAATAGAACCAGCCTTCATGCCATACCAGGCCTATAATGGAAGGTTCTATTCCCCTGTTGTCAAGGTCTATCACTTCTACCCTGCTGCCATCCTCCATGATCTGAATTATACCCATGGGGGCCAACTGGCCAGGGAATAATCCTGCGCCGGCCTGAACCACAAATAAATTATCCTCATCATCCCAGGTGGCACTGGTAGGAAGATGCAAACCATAGGTCAATCTTTCTACCCTATAGCCTTCCGGCACCTGTACAATATGGTTGTTGTTAAAAAGTGGTAGAGAGTCTAAAGACTTACAGGAGATTAACATTATCGTAATAAATGCGAATAATATCCAAAATTTGAATTTTTTCATAAGATTAATGTGTAATTAAGGAATAATGATTGATAAAATGAAAGCTTAAAAATAATTTATACAGAGGGAGAATATCCAGTAGATATATTTCCTGCTGAAACTTTAAGAAGGTAATATCCTGATTACTAATTTCTTTAAAGGTAATTTTTTTTAAAAATACAGGATAGTAGGGATAACCCTAAATTTCAATCAGAATGTGAATATGTACTTTTAAAGATCTAAATTACTCTTTTACAAGATATTTATTCAACCACTAATAAGTGACGATGGAAATATTAACCCGCGGAAAAGAAGTCTGATTTTAAGATCAGTCTATTTTTATATATTCATTAAACAGGAAAACTAAACCGGATAAATTGTTTGAAAAGGAAATTGAAAATTTAAATTGGGGTGGAACGGACAGAAAAACCGGCTTATTTAAATAATAAGAGACTGCTAAAGATAATCGGTATATTATCTTTTAGATAGCAATTTTGTTTTTTAGGCTAATTTATTTTAAGCTTAAATCAGTTAATTTTAGTTGAAAATCGTATTTTTATTTTACCTTGTTTTTAATAAAAAAATGCAAAAGGGAAAAAAATGATTCTTAACTAAACTTACAGATATTTTTTTTTGTTTAAAATAAGTATTGCTCTGCTCTCTTGAAGTCTGGGTGAGTGTTAAATAGCTGTGGCAGCTACCGGACTTCTAAGTACATGTCGGAAAGATAATTAAAAAAACCCTTACCTATTCCCACATGCTTAATGCCATTAAAAATATTACTTTCTGTTTAATGACAAATCCTCCATATGAGTAGTCTCACGAATCTTCGAATAGGTGAAAAATTTCCTGATGTTGAGCTCACCCACTTTGAAAATAAGCAAGTTAAACTATCAAAGTATACTCAGGCTTCAGCCTATGATAAAAAGCTGGGTTTTAGCGACGGATATCCCTTAATTATTGTTTTTTACAGAGGGTACTTTTGTCCCAGAGATCAACAGCAATTTCGGCTGTTAGTGTCCTTTCAAAAAGAGCTAGCAGTTAATTTCGGAAGATTAGTTACGATCAGTGTCGACGCTCCAAAAGTACAGGCAGCATTTAGAGCAGGATTAGGGGCGACCTGGCCTTTTCTCTCAGACAAGAATAGGAAGTTAATTAAATTAATAAATATTTTAGATGAAACGGAAGGGGAATACGCGCAAACATCCTTGCCATTCACCTTTGTATGCTATCCGGATTTGAGCATCCACAAAATATATAATGGTTGGTTTTTTGTCGGAAGACCTTCCATAGAAGAGTTAAGGAAAGACCTGCGTTTTATTATGGAAAAGCAGGACTATTATCCTTACGAAAACTGGAACCAGGAAGAAAAAAAGAAAATAAGAGTTCCCCAGGAATACTGGACAGAAGAGAGGAAGTTTGGTGAAAGTCCTTATGAAACTTCGGAAGGATATGTAGTCACCTTTAATAAGAAATCCGGAAATGGCACTATTTGGGATGAGCAGAATCATCAGGAACTATTTTTTAACTTCACTGCAATTCCGGGAGAAGGTTACAGGCTAATTTCACCACAGCAAAAGGTTAAATTTGAAATTGTTCAAACCTCCACCGGAAAGTCAGCCTTAAATATTCAGCCTATTTAGTTACCTTAAGCCGCAAGTTTAAATGCTTTTAATACTAAATTTTGTTGTTATCTTTTACTATACGAAGCCAGCCGTAACGGGCTCCAATTCATTGGACTGAGGGGACTATGGTCAAAAATATACAATATATGGTAGTATGATCACAGTCCATAAATTGGACTGTTATATAGGTTAAAAATAGAGAACAATAATGAATAATTCTGAAAAATCAGTACGGGTTGCAGTTATACAGGCTGCTCCGATATTTATGGACCGTGAAGCAACTGCCGAAAAGGCAGTATCTTTAACTCTGGAAGCCGGTAAGAAAGGCGCTAAACTGGTCTTATTTCCGGAAGCTTATATTCCGGCTTATCCTCGAGGCCTGGGATTTGGCACGAAAGTAGGAAGTCGTTCGGCATCCGGGCGAAAAGACTGGCTTCGCTACTGGAATAGTTCCGTTCCCGTTCCTGGCGATACCACCCATATGCTTGGGGAAGCTGCACGTAAAGCCGGCGTATACCTGGTGATGGGCCTCATAGAAAAAGACGGAGAATACAGCGGTACTTTGTACTGCACGATGCTTTATTTCGGTCCGGATGGCACCTTACTAGGCAAACACCGCAAACTCAAACCTACAGGAATGGAACGGTTGATCTGGGGAGAAGGCGATGGCAGTACCTTGCCTGTTTTTGATACCCCATTTGGTAAAATTGGGGGCTTAATCTGCTGGGAAAATTATATGCCCCTGGCCCGAACAGCCATGTATGCAAAAGGCGTACAGATTTATCTGGCACCTACAGCAGATGACCGGGAGGTATGGCAATCGACCCTACGCCATATAGCGCTGGAAGGAAGGTGTTTTGTGCTTTCCTGTAATCAATATGTAACCAAAGATATGTACCCGGCTGATCTGGCCTGCAGTGGCGACCTCCAGTCGGAGCCTGAGCTGATGAGTAAGGGAGGAAGTGCTATCGTGGGACCATTGGGCCAATACATTGTTGAGCCTGTTTCCGGCAGGGAAGAAATAATTATGGCGGATTTAGATATGAGCCTGATAGCTGAAAGCAGGCTCGATTTTGATGTCGTTGGCCACTATGCCCGACCTGATGTGTTCCAGCTGCTGGTCAACGAAGAGCCAAGGGTGGCTTTAAGGCCGTTCAATCAGCAAACATCCGGCTCCGCAGTAGAATCCCTACAGGAAAACAATTATCCAAAATCATAAAGGTATAACGCCTTCTTTGGGTAGCGTAGGCATACGTAAAGCAGGCACATAAATTTTATTTCATACACCAGTGCTAAGCAGAACAAGGATTAAATTAGTATACCTTAATTTTTTCTATTAACCACTTTTTGTTGCAAGTCCAGTTTTTTGAAACTAAGCGCAAAAAAGGATCTCATCTGCGCTTTGATAAGCAGGTCTACAAACACAGAGGTAAAATTAAACATTCTATTAATGGCTGTAAAAATATCTTCATTTAGCTACAATACTGCCTCCATCTTTATGGCTATAAAACAGCTTGCTGGTTTGAAGTTCTTCTCTATAGAATATAGATCAGACACAGCCAAACATTATTTTCTCCGAGGTTTTGTATATGTTTTTAATACTACTAAATTTTCTTTTTCAACTTATTTGTTATTTAAGAATTCTAATATGTGATACGTATATCGCTCTGGATTGTCCTGTTGTAACCAGTGCGAGGTTTTTTCCAATTCAATAAGCCGTGAATTAGATATCTCTTTTTGCAATCGTCTCCCATCTGTAATGGTCTGCCAGGGATCATCAATACCCCAAAGCAACAGGGTTTCGGAGATAATATCCTGATGTCTTGGAACAAGGCTTGTAGTATGATTGGTATTTAAGGAAGATGCGTTACGAATAAGGCTTATTTTGCCCTCTTTGGTCAAATAGGGTGCCCTAATTCCTTTTTTAAAGTTTTCAGTCAATCGTTCTGGATTGCTTAACCCCATTTGATATCCTTCAAGGAGGAAATCTGCTATTTCTTCAATTGTTTTACTGGCCCATTGCGGATTACCGAGTGCAAGCATATCATCAATAGGCCATGAATCATAAGCCACTATATTTGATAGTACCAGTTTATCCACTATTTCCCGATGTTTAATCGCCATTATGAGAGAAACGCCACCACCCGTATCGTGACCTATAATATGGGCTTTAGGTAAGTTGAGATATTGCATTAACCTTAAAACCATTCTGGCCTGTACTTCAATAGAACGGTCAAAAAGGTCTCGTTGGTCAGAGTATCCGTGCCCTAAAAAGTCTGGGGCAATGACGCGATACCCTTCTCCAAAAGCGTCTATTACATTATTGTACAGATAAGACCAGGTAGGAATACCGTGTAACAGTATAACAGGCTCACCCTGTCCGATGTCGGTGTAGGCTACGTTCACAGGTATATCTACAATTCCATCCAGGTTTATGTGTTGTTGTCGTTTTACGAAATCTGCAACACTCATTTCATCTTTTAATTTCATTGTTTCTTTATTTTGGCAGTGAGCGATTTAGGAACACGAGAAAAAACAATTGCACCTAACATAATTCTTTACTCGTGAGGCAAAAGCTATGCCGCCTAAAAGGAGAATGCTTTTACATAAAAAATAGTTTATTGCAGCATTGAATGAATTTAGCTAAGGGAAAACCGGTTTATTAAGATAAGATGTTAGTTTGTCATAATTTAAAAACTAGGGAATCCCGATCCTACATTAAACTTGTTTTCGCTTCAAAGAAAACATTGTCACTTGGGTAACAAATATAATTTCCTTTCTCCCGTTAATGTTTTCTATAATCTATTTTCTGGTTTTTAACCATCTTGCAAATTTATCTTTTTAACCTTCACCCTTCCCTTCATTCTCCAGTCCTTCTACCGGCACGAATGCCATGGAGAGCGAGTTAACGCAATGGCGCACATTCTTTGGGGTCAGGTATTCGCCTTCAAAGACATGCCCCAAATGTGCGTCACAGTTGGCACAAACAATCTCGGTACGGCGACCGTCTGCATCCGGCACACGCTTCACGGCTCCGGGTATCTCTTCATCAAAGCTGGGCCAGCCACAATGAGATTCGAATTTGTAATCTGATGTGTAAAGCGGATTGTTGCAGCGTTTACAAAGGTATACTCCCTCTGCTTTGTTGCGCTCATATTCACCCGTGCCAGGATGCTCAGTACCTTTGTTAACGATAATTCGGGCTTCTTCATTGGTGAGCTTGTTATATGCTGACGGGTCTTTTGCTATTTTGATATTTCTGAATTCCATAGTTCTTTCTATTTATAATTAGGTATTTATAGATGCAAAATTTAAGCCAGCTAACT
>NZ_JAIQZA010000060.1 GCF_020164485.1 Salegentibacter tibetensis | reverse complement strand
CACTTAGGGAACGTACGACTCACCTATGCAGACCTGAACAATAATGGCACTATAGAGGCAAGCTCTGAAATCCTCGATGAGAAAAATTATTATCCTTTTGGTGGGGAACACGCTGGATATAATACTGCCGTCAAAGGAACTTATCATCCCTACGGATTTAATGGAAAAGAGGAGCAGGACGAGTTTGGTCTGCAATGGATGGATTTTGGAGCGAGGAACTATGACAAGTGGCTTGGGCGCTGGATGAATGTTGATCCTAAAGCACACCTAATGCCAGAATGGTCTCCGTTTACGGCAATGTTTAATAACCCAATGCTTTACATCGATCCAGATGGGCAGTATCCTTGGCCTATTCACGTTCGCTCTTTTATATCTACTCCAACAACGGGAGGTGGTTTGTTTAGAGGGGATGGAAGAGGAGCTTCTTTTACAGGTACTTCAAGGGTTTATTCTTCTTTTACGGTTGACCCGTCAGCTAGAATTGTATCACAACCTTTAACACAAAGTGATCCTACGGTATTCTATGGTTCTCCTAATCCATTGAATCCAATGTCTCCACTGCCGCCAAGAGTAGAATCAGGTACACCCACAGGCTCAAATGATAATATCAGTTTTTCAGGTAATACAGCAGCATTCGATTTTAGTCATTCAGGAAAAGACCCATTAACACCAGAGTGGCTTACTCCCGCACTTGATGTACACGCAGGACTTTCATTTAGTGAAGATTTAGAAAAAGGAGTTTTAAGTATTACAGGTTCTTTTACGGGTGATGTGTTTCCAAGTTCTGAAGCATTTATTACCGACCAATCAGGTAAGACCAAACTATTTTTAGGAGCTCAAAAAGAAAGTGGTGGATTACTTAATTTATTTGGTAATAATAAGAACCCTTTGTTTAAAGTAAATATGCAAATTCAATTTGATAATAACGGGAATTTTACAGGAGTTAAACAAGGAAAGACAACATACTCAGTAGATGATTGGAACAAAAAAGTACAAACTGAATTTGACCGATGAGAGCAGAAATAATTTTATCAATAATTCTATCATTTATGGTATTGAGTTGTGATACAGGAGAGCAGGAAATAATAATAGCTCCACGCGATTATACGGGCTATATTATAGTTATTTTCAATCAAGAGGATGGCAAACCAGTAAAATATGAAGGAAAGAAACGAATATATGAGATCCCCAGCGATGGAGTTTTAAAAACACAGTTTAATTCAAATGATGGTTGGAGTGATTATCCAGAATTCTATTATGAAGTAATAGATCCAGAGTATAAATTACCTTCAAATATACTTACTGAAATTGAAACGTTACCAATGGATACAATAGTTGGATTTAAAGGGGCAACAGGCTCCATAAGAAAAAACAACTATGATGATGAAAGGGTACAATTTGCAAAATATTATATAGGCACAAGATCCGATATAAAGCGAGCAAAAGAAGAAGCAGAGAAATTAGATATAGTAAAATTAGGAGAGTAACTTTTACAAGTAAGAATACGGGAAACGCCAGGCTTAACAGCTTGGCATATCCTTATGCCTTAGAATAAGCCTTTTTGGTTTTGTGGTAGCTAATGGCCATATCAATAAGGTCATATATTTTATTACGTTCTTCTTCCGTAAAGCTCTCAATATCCTTGACCTTTTGCAATAGTTCTTTGTCCATTACAGTATCATCGCTCCCAAGAAGGAAATCCACAGTAACACCAAGCGCATCTGCAATTGCTTTAGCGGTATCAATGGCGGGCTTAATCTCGTTACGCTCGTAACGCCCAATGATGGGTGCAGAAGTCCCCACCTTTTTTGCAAGGTCATCCTGAGACCATTTAAGCTTCTTTCTTACCGATAAAATGCGTTCACCAAAAGTCATAGAAAAGTACTGTATATAACCTGTTAAAGAGGTATGGAGCAAATTTAAGTTACTTATTGGTATTAAGCAAACTATATAAATGTTGTTTTATTAGAACCTATTTATTAGTTTTGTCACCAATAGGTACTAAAAAATATTTTTTGAAAATGCTCAACACTTCCAATCCTAACAGCTACGAATACCACACAAAGCATCTGCAGATCAATATCCTTGGCGGGGTAAAGACTAACAAAATGGAAAGTATGCGTATTACGATGAGTATCCAGAAACCTGAAAGTTATAATGTACTTCGCCACAGCCTGGACTTGTATAATGATAACCAGGTGGAAAAATTTACCAGGAAAATAGCGGAGCGGTTGGAGATAGGAACGAGTGTAGCAAGAAAGACCTTGCAGGAACTAACCAAAGAACTGGAAAGCCATCGTTTTCTATTAGTTGAAAAGCAGCAGCAGGCTACTGCACCTTATTTTAAAGAACTCACGGCAATGGAACTGCGAGCCGCAGAGGCATTTTTAAAAAAGGACAATTTACTAAAGCGTACCAATGAACTTATTGGAAAGTCCGGTGTGATCGGCGAGGAAAGCAACAGGCTTACGATGTTTTTAATATTCACCAGCAGAAAAACCAATAACCCGCTGCATTGCATTAGCCTGGGCAGTTCCGGAGTTGGTAAAACGCATTTGCAGTCCAAGGTATCTGAACTGATACCCCAAGAAGATAAAATAGAGATCACGGTACTATCTGCCAATGCCTTCTATTATTTTAACCGCACAGAACTACAGCATAAACTTATTTTAATTGAAGATCTTGACGGGGCAGAAAGCGTGCTCTATCCACTCCGGGAACTGCAATCCAAAAAACGCATTACTAAAACGGTTGTCCATAAAGATGCAAAAGGAGATACAAAAACCATTCATTTAACTGTTGAAGGTCCTGTAAGCGTTGCAGGTTGTACTACACAGGAAAGTATTTACGAGGACAATTCAAACCGTTCCTTTTTGCTCTACATCGACGAAAGCGAGGAGCAAGACAAAAAAATAATGCATTATCAACGCAGAGCCTCCGCAGGTAAATTAGATGTACAGCAGGAAACAGAAGCCGCGCAGCTGCTGCGCAATGTGCAACGGATCTTAAAACCGGTAAAGGTCATTAATCCTTATGCTGAATTTTTAGAACTGCCAGAATCTGTATTTAAGCCCCGAAGGACGAATAGTCATTACCTGCAATTTATTGAAGCCATCACTTTTTATTGCCAGTGGCAAAGAGAAAAAAAATATGACGAGCAAACTGGTGAGGAGTACATCGAAACTACTATCGAAGACATACAGGAAGCCAATGAACTTATCATTGATGTTCTGTTGCGAAAAAGCGATACGCTCACCGGAGCTTGCCGAAACCATTTGGAAAGCTTGAAAGATTATCTGATTAGGAACAACCAGACCACGTTTACCAATGCCGAAATACGCAGAAACCTGCGAATTAAAGAAACCACACTCAGACGGTACAACAAGCACCTATTGTCTGAAAATTATATCCAACGCATCAAAAAAGGAAAGACCAAAAGCTATTGTTTTGAAATCGTTGACCTGGGTGAATATACCAACCTGAAAAAGCAGATAAATAAAGCCTTACGAGATTGTATCGAGAGGATAAAAGGCACAAAGTAACCCGCCATATCGCCACCAAGTCGCCACTTATAAAATGGCGAGTTTAAATACAAAATAACCAGTCTTTTAACCACAACTCGCCACCAAATAGAAAAAACGCAACCGACCAAATGAAAAAATCCATACTTAAAAATTCAAGCTATAAAATACTTCTACAGGGTTTTAAGGACTGGCTGGACGTGTTGGGATATAGCGAGGGAATGCGGAAAAACTATCCGCACCACCTGTGCGAGTTCTTTTACTGGTTGGAGCAACACCAGATAAACCAAATCGATCACATCCAAAAAGAGGATTTAAAAGACTACTATACTAACCTGAAACAACGGCCCAACAAAACAAGACAGGGCGCACTATCTTCCAGCTCACTCAACCACCATCAACAGGCAATACACAAGTTCAGGGATTATTTGGTAAAGCATCACAAAAAGCCTTTTAACATCCATATCAAGCGGGAGAAAGTAAGTGAAGGACGATTAAAATACTGTACCCAAAAGGAAGTCAGGCAATTATTTAAAGCCACCAAACACAGCCACGAGCTGCACCGGTTCAGGGCAAGACATAAGGCAATGTTGGTCTGTATGTACAGCCTGGGAATGCGCAGGAACGAAGTGATCAACCTAATGCTCAATGATATTTTATGGGACAGGCAGCGGGTATTTGTTCGAAAGGGAAAGAACTACAAAGAGCGTTTTATACCTATCAATAGTTACAATCTAAAGATCCTCGAAAATTATGTTTTTGATGCCCGGATAGACTTTACATATGCATCACAGAGCGACTATGTTTTTGTATCCAGGCGGGCTGAACAGTTAAGTGGTGCAGGCCTCGAATGTAACCTAAGGCAAATCATCAAAGCTACAAATGACGAAGAACTGCAGCACAAGAAAATCACCCCGCATATGTTGCGCCATTCCATAGCTACCCATTTTTTACAGGCAGGAATGAAAATAGAGGACATACAACAGTTTTTGGGACACGCATCCTTGGAAAGCACTCAAATCTATACTCATATTTTAAAGGAAGAATAGTTATGGACTACCAGGCATATTTAGAGCAGAACAATTACAGCAGGACAACAATAGCACACTATGTTGAGCGCCTGGAGGAGTTCCAAAAATGGCTAAAAAGCAGAAGATTTAAAGCAACGGAAATCGATTATAAAACCAATCTTGGGTACATAAAACATCTAAAACTAAAAGGGCTGCAGGTACAGACCATAAACAACCATATTGTAACGCTGCGCAACTATTTTGATTACCTGATCGAAATTAATGAAAGAGCGGAAAACCCACTCGATGAAGTGTCAGTAAAAGGAACGATAAAAAGGGTATTGCACAACCTTTTAAGTCCTGACGAACTGGAAGATTTATACTACTCTTACGAAACCGAAAATTTTAGCAAGTTCACAAATTATAAAACTGTATTGACCGCAAAACGGAACAAGGTAATAACAGGCTTAATTGTCTATCAGGGTTTAAATACAATCAATCTCAAAAGTTTATTATTGGAACACCTGGAACTCTACAAAGGCAAAATCTACGTGCCGAGCACCAGAAGGAACAACAGCCGGACAATGGAACTTAAATCCTGGCAGGTACTTGACCTTTTAGAATACATCAACGAAATAAGGCCACAGCTGGCCAAAAGCAATAACCTGCACAACGATCACTTGTTCATTCCTCAAACCCACTTCAATGATTTGGTACAAAGAGGTATTATAAAACGGTTGAAAGAGATCAACTACAAAGCTGGAAATGTAAACCATTTACGGGCGTCCGTAATCGTGAATTGGCTCAATCAATTTAATATTAGAAAGGTTCAATACCTGGCCGGCCACAAATACATCTCCTCGACGGAAAGTTACCGCCAGAACAATCTTGAGAGTTTACAGGAAGCCATTAACCAGTTCCACCCAATAAGCTAAAGAAAATGAAATCAAACTTGATATCACAAATTGTGACATCAAGTTATTATTTTTGTTAAAAGTTAAAAATAAATGAGCGACAAATTAACCATACCAGATGAAGTAGTTATTAGTAAAATTTACTTCATAAGAGATCAAAAAGTAATGTTGGACAGTGATTTAGCGGAACTTTATGAAGTAGAGACAAGGGTTTTAAACCAACAGGTAAAACGGAATATAGACCGGTTCCCCGATGATTTTATGTTCCAGTTGACAGAAGTGGAAGGGGAAACTTTAAAGTCGCAAAATGAATCGCCAGGTTGGGGAGGAAGAAGAAAATTGCCTTATGTGTTTACGGAACACGGTGTATTGATGTTATCAAGCGTTCTGAATAGTAAAAAAGCAATTGCGGTCAATATCCAAATAATGAGGATTTTTACCAAGCTACGGGCAATGCTTACCGATAATTTAAGTATAAAACTTGATATTGAGGAAATCAAAAAGAAACTATCCAATCATAGCAAGAACATTGAATTGGTATTTACCTATTTGGACGAACTCATTGAAAAAAAGGACAATGAAAAACCCCGAAAAGGAATAGGTTATAAAGCAGACAGGGATTAAACGATCCCCACCACGCCAACCCTCTGCGGTTTTTACGTCACGATTTTTGTAGCCGACCCTCACGCGGCACATTGCTTGTTTTGTTCAAAATTTTCTTATTGATAAAGAGCGGTACCACAAAAAAGCAAAGAGCCGCTGCCCACGCGCAAGGACAAAAATCCCGCCTTAAAAACCGCCCCAAGCTATGTTTACATAACGGTCTGTTATAGGCGCGGGAAACAAATCCGGAACTCCGAAAGAAACCCCGTGCCGGCCTATAACGCCATTATGTAAAATAGCCGACACCACCAGCCGCACAGATCGGAACTGACATTATAACTGAGTACTACACACCATTATTTTATGGGAGCAGTTGTAAGGATTATCACTGATAGGAAAAGCATCGCTCAACACCTCGAAGCTACCTTCCGGGACATTTTTAAGATCATCATTGTTACGGGCAAACTCAGGAACTATGAAGAGATGTTCGATAATATCTCCTTTTTTCGGAAGCTTGTTAAACTGCATATAAGTTGCACCATAGCAAGGCGTATTCCAGTCATTGGTTTTTGTTTTATAGATGTCAATATAGACGTTCATAGAAATGATTTTTAGTGAATTACAAAAATACCACTATCCCTTAAGTGCTACAAAAACATAAACTCAGAATTGATTTTAAAGGGGCAAAGGACTGAAAAATCCTTGTGCCTTACTCAAACCCCGGCACTCAATCGGCGTTTGCCTATCATTTTTAAAAGCCGAAGATCTCCACGCTCCGGCCTCCCAGATCTTCACCTTTTAAAAACGAAAAACCGACCTCCTGAACCACAATCAGGAGGTCATTTTTATAAGCTTCAAAAAAGGTGTTTTTGGCTGTCCTTTTTTATAATATGGGCTTGGGGTATATTAGAAAAATTTAATGTCACACCTTAATTGAATGCTTGGTTATACCTTCGTTCATAAGGGGTTGGGAGCTTTTTAAAAATTTTAGTCTCAAAAAAACTTGACATTGTTTAATTGATGCGTAAAGTATAATTATAACCACGGGAAAAACCTGTCAGAAGTAAAATTAAAAGCTGAGACAGTTAGATCCTGATGGATGATTAAAAGAAAAAAATATGTTTGAATCAATAGCAATTTTATGTGTGACTTTTTTGCTGGTTCTGGTGGCCTACTGGATAATGCCCAATAAGAAAATGAAAGCAGTCAGTAAGGAATTGATCTCCCTGGTGCAGATCCTCCCTATCAGTACTATCATTAAGGCATTGAAAGATAATAAGTCCGATGATACTTCAAAAGGGGAATAGCGGAGGGCTGAAGTGTTGGGGCTGTTCCGCTTTTGAAGTAGTAGCCCCAGTGGCGATTGAACGTCCCGCAACAGTGAGAAGGGCACTTCGACCTTACTCAGTACCGGCGTCGGCAAAGTCGGCTATTTTACATAGTTGTATTATGGCGCAGGAAGTCAGAGGGAATGCTGCCATAATGCCCAATTATGTAAACATAGCTTGGGAAAAATGCTTTTGCCCGTTCCCATTTTGCAACTCTTTTTTACCATTGAAAAAGCAATCATTAAACATCAAAAAAGTGTTGCAGGGAACATTGGGGCTAAAGCATTGTGCGGCTGCCAGGGGAGCAGGGCAAGAACAGGGGCTTGTTGCTTTTGGGCAATAATCTGGGCTTGCCCTGCGGGGCATCTTCCGAGTGGAAAATAATGTTATATTTATGAACTCAAATGGGTTGTAAGAAAATCACATACCGGAATTTTACTTTTTTGGAGGTCATCCACCGAAAAAATGCGACCGAAAATTTTATTTTGGGCTTAAACAGAGTACACTTAGGGAAC